>JAWOAV010000145.1:0-7777 GCA_046498365.1 Desulfosalsimonadaceae bacterium | reverse complement strand
GTAGCGGAATGACAGGGCATGCAGGTCACGCTTTTGGGTGGAAGCACCATCGCTGCAGCCCCCAGTTGATTGCCCGGCACATGGCAGCGGCTGCAGTCATTGCCCTTGTCAAAGCGCATGGAATGGATGCGTGAGATCTGACCCGGCCCGGCAGTGCGCGCCCAGAGGATTCGATCGCTTTTGGCCGGCTTTTCGGGGGTAACGTCCTGGAGGTGACAGGCTTCACAGGTAACCGTCAAGTGCGCATCGTGGGCCACGCTTTCCCGGTGGCGCTGATGGCATTCCAGGCAATCCGCCTTTTTCTGTTGATCGTGGGGATACGCGTCCGCATTGATATGGCAGGCCATGCAGTCCATATCCGCATGGGGCGTATGTTTGTACGTCTGCAGATCAATCTGCTTTACCTGCGCCATGTTTTGGGCGGCGTCATGGCAGTGCATGCATACATTTTGCGTTCTCTGTATTGCCGCAGGTGTTTGTGCCGGACCAGGATCATGATGGCACGCCATACAGGCGGCGTCCTCGCTGGAAAGGGTTTCCGGGGGGTCCGGAAAGGCTTGTTCCGGCGCAGCAGCTATACCGGCACCGTGCGGATCGTGACAGTCGATGCACTGCTCGTGGATGGACCGCTCCGCGATGTCGAATCCGGCATGTGTTCCCGTTTCAAGATCATTTTGAACATTCGGGTGGCAGCTGTAACATGCGTTCGGCGCAAAGGATTCATCCGGCTGCCGATTGACCTTTTCCGGATCCGGATGCAGATACATCGGGATGTCGTAATGGCACTCCCGGCATGAAAAAACGCCGTGCGCCGACGCCTCATATTGCCGGCCGTCGAAACGCCAGGCGTTTGCCGGTTGAATTGTCGCAATACTTACCAGCAGCCCGGCAAGCAAAAAAAAAGGGATTTTCAATTTTCTCATAACCGTTTGGCACGTCATTTCGTGATGGCTCCGAATGGGTGCTCCTTGTCTTTTCCATAGACGAAAACCGGGCTGCAATATCGCTCAGGGTCTAATGCCCTGTGATTTTTCACTTTCACGCTTTACAAAAAAAAAGAAACGACGGCTGATAGTGATCAGGGGATGGCCTGTTGCTTTTCAGTCATTGCTTCCGGCTTGATAAATCGCAGCTGATGCTGGAGAATATCCAGTTCATTCAGCAATTTTTCCGCATCGGGGTTTTCCTTTTTCGCGGCGGCCAGCAATTTTGCATAAAATTCCTCTCTGAGCTCCCGCAGTGCATCATTTTGCTCGGTACGCATTTCCGCTTTTTTATACCCCAGAAACGCTTCTTCCTTTTCCTGTTTCAGCTGCTGCCTGCGCTCGGAAGAAATCTTCGGATCCTGCAATTGCGCTTCAATCTGCTCCAATCGCTCGAGATCGACGTCTTCACGCTCCAGGTTTTCGGTCATGATGGTATGGGTCGTGATAACGAGTTCTTTTAACAAAATGTCCAGCTCCGGATTGTTGTCAAAAGCGCGGTCCCGCATCGCGGCGATCTCCTTCTGGAGTTCAAGCGCCCTGGACTCCATCCGCTCAATACTTTCTGCCATTTCATCCGGATCCGGATTCTTTTCCGCAGGACCGTATCCCGGAATGTCCGGATCCGTCTTCGCGCCGGAGCGGGGGGGTTGCTCCTGAGCGCTGGTTTGTCCGGCCGATATATGCAGAAAACAGGTCATGGCCGCCAGAAAAACAAGGCCCACCATGCCTGGAATGTTTCGCGTGCGTTTTCGAGGCATAACGTCTCCTGTAATGGATACTTGGTTCCTATTCCTCAGAACCCAGTATATTCAAAACCTACTGTGAATTCAAATCTTCAAATTTGTCTCTGGGAGTATACACTGTCAATACGGGGGTTTTTGCATTATTCACCACATTGCGGGCGGTGGAACCCAAAAACTTGTGCCCCCCGTCCCTTAATTTTCTGTGCGTGCCCATTACGATCAACCCCGCTTCGATCTCCTTTGCCTTTGCCAGGATCGTCTCCGTGACAGGCCCTTCCTCTACCATAATATCCGTCACCGGATCAGGCACCTGGGCGTCCAGCCGGCAGGTCTCCCGGGCACAGAAATTCGACAACCGCTTGTGTATCTTGTCAAAAAGAAATTTGCGCGCCTCTTCCCGGTGCTGTTGAAACTGCTCATCGGTGATATAAAATTCGACCATGCCCTTGACATTGTCGCTCAATGGCTCCAGTACGTGCAGGATGGTAATATTTGCATTATAGCGTTCGGCCAGGCTGAGTGCATGGCGAAATACGTAGGGCGATTCAGGGCCTAAATTCGTCACATACAGTATTTTCTGAAAGTCGGGCCACATGAGGCTGGTCTCCTTTTGCAAAAAAAACGTTTTTCCGCCCTGCATGCAGCAGGGCCCTCAGCAATCCTCCCAAAATCGCTGTCTTTCCCCTTAGGATCCAAAGGCGAGCCTGGGCAGCCACAGGATCAGCTCCGGGAACACGGCCAGAATGATCACGCCCAGAATCTGCAGAAGGATAAAGGGGATAATGCCTTTGTATATGTGCACCATCGTATACCCCGGGGGGGCCACACCGATAAAATAAAACAGTGCATAGCCAAAGGGCGGCGTCAGAAAGGAGGTTTGCAATACCACACACTGCATCATGGCAAACCACAAGGGGTTGTAGCCCAACTGGGAAGCGATGGGCAGAAAAATGGGGACCGTGATCAGCAAAATCGCGGCCCAATCGATAAACATGCCAAGAATGAATACGATTAACAGCATGACGAAAATTGCTGTGGCCGGGGCCATAGCACCCGTGAGGATGTCGGAGACCACAAATCCGCCGCCCATGCTGATAAAAACCTGGGTAAACAGCTTGCCGGCCACGAACAAAAACATCACCATACAGGTGGTTTTCAGGGTATTTGTGGCGACTTGCTGCAGCACATCCCAGTTCACCATCCGGTTGGCCAGCGCCAGGATAAAGGCCCCTGCAGCCCCCATACCCGCAGCCTCGGTAGGCGTGGCAATCCCCATGAGAATGGTCCCCATGACCAGCAGGATCAGGACAAGGGGGGGGATCATATATTTCACGGTCAGCCAAAATTTTTGCCCCGCACTGTATTTTGCCGCCTCTTCTTTGGAAATGGTGGGCCCGAGTTTGGGGTTGATCTGGCAGCGAATCGATATGTAGGCAATATACAAGCCGGAAAGGACCAGACCCGGAATAATGGCGGCAGCAAAGAGGTTACCGACGGAAGTGGCCTGCATCCCCGTCAAGCCCCCGTATATGACCAGCATGATGCTGGGGGGAATCAATATGCCCAGCGTTCCCGCGGAACAGATGATGCCGCTGGCCATCTCCTTTTGATAGCCCTTGTTGATCAGTGGCGGTGCCGCCAAAAGACCCATGGCCACCACGGATGCTCCGATAATGCCGGTTGTGGCGGCAAAAATCGTACAGACCAGAACCACGGCCAGCCCCAGCCCGCCCTTTATCGTTCCCAAATTGACATAAAGCACATCAAAGAGCTTTTCCGCCACCTTGGATTTATCCAGAAGCTGGGCCATGAAAATAAACAACGGCAGTGCCACAAGCGTATATTCGTTAAAGGTTCCCCAGCTGTTGCTGGTAAACAGATTGAAAAGCCTTGCGAAATTGAAGCCGTTGTCGATCAGACCGAAAATCGTGGCCACTGAAACCAGCGTTATGGCCAGGGGATGCCCCAGCGCAATAAAAAGGATCAGGGTTCCAAACATGGCCACAGTCATGACTTCAGGGCTGAAATACATAATTGATAACCTTATTGTGTAGTATATTGATCGTAAGGCTGTCGGCGGTATCCACTTTCAAGCGGTTATACGGAAACGCGGCCGTGCCCCCTATCCATCACCATCGCGAAGCGCCTGAACTTCTTTCAAAAAGTTTGAAATGCCCTGGATGAAAAACATCAGAAAACCTAGCGCCATAAGCAGTTTAAACGGGTACAGAGGGGGTGCCCAGGACGTCCAGCTTTTTTCCAGCCGCTGAACGGATATCCAGGCATAGTCGAAAGTTGCGTAGCTGAGCATTGCGAATACCGGAAGCAGAAGGATCAGATGACACAGCAGGCTGATGATGACCTGTTTTCGGTGGGTCAACAGCTTGACCAGGACGTCCACCCGCACATGGCCATTGTGCATCAGGGTATACCCCAAGCCGAGCATGAAATGGATGCCATAAATATAGGTGGTCACCTCAAAGCCCCACGTTGTCGGCTTGTTAAAAACATACCGCATGATCACTTCGTAGATGATAACAGCCGTCAAGGGAAAAATCAGCATGGCCGTCAGGTAACCGAACCAGTCCTGGAAACGGTCGATCCCTTTGCAGATTTTGTTTATCATGTCAAAGCGCTCCTTGGTTGTGCTTGGGCTTGACAAGGAAAGCAAGACAGGAAGAGGATTGCTCCTCTTCCTGCTGCCAATTGAATGAATATCGATTTCGTTGCTAGTGGTCGCCCATCTTTCCGTCGATGTACATCTCGATGGGATACGGCTCAACGCCGCTTCGCAGGTCACGCCATTTGGCAAAAAGCTCCTTGAACGCATCCTGGCCATCCATGGCCTTTTTCACGTCAGGATGTTTTTCTTTGAGTTCGTCCAGGTATGCTTTTGTCGTCCGGGCAAATTGCGCCCTGGCGTCTTTGTCCATTTTTACAAATTCAACATCTTTCTCCAGCCGATGAATGGCCTGGGCGTTGAGGTGCTCGCTCCAGGCCAGGCTCCAGTGCTGGGTTTCCCTGGCGGCAAGCTTTACAATCTCCTGGAGATCCCGGGGCAGTTTTTCCCACGAATCCTTGTTTATAAAAATGGCGCTCTGGCAGGACGGTTGATGAACACCGGGCATGATGACGTAATCCGTGACCTGGTGAAACCCCATGGGGTACGTAATACTCGGTGTTGAAAATTCCGCCGCGTCTATAACGCCGCGCTCCAGGGCCAGATAGATTTCACCGCCGGGCAGGGGGGTGACGGAAGCGCCCAGCCGCGTCAGGATGTCCATGTACCATCCCGGGGTCCTGATGCGCAGCCCCTTGAAATCTTTCATCGTGGTCGCCCGCTTGTTGGAGAAAAGGCCAAGCTCCTGTCCGACGTTGCCGCCGGGAAACGCCTTCATGTTGAATTTGCCGTAGAGCTCGTCCATCAGCTCCGCGCCGCCCATTTCATAGAGCCAGACATTGTAGCCTTCGGCATCCAGTCCGAAAGGTACGGACGCATACGCCACAAAAGCCTCGTTTTTGCCCTTCCAGTATCCGGGCCAGTCGTGCCCTACATCCGCTGAACCCGAACTGACGGCATCAAACGATTCCATGGCCGGCACCATCTCGCCTGCGGCAAAAACCCGTATATCCAGCCTGCCGGCGGAAGCCAGGCGCACGGAGTCGGCAAAATGCTGGGCAACGTCATAGAAAAGAAGGCCTTTGGACCAAGGCATGACCATCGTCCATCGGACCTTCTTGTCTGACACCTTGTAATCGATTCGCTGCGCCTCTTTGCTTCGCGGATCTTCACCGAATTTGCCCTCCTCGGCAGCGAACAGGCTCTGCCCCATCGGTATAGCAAGCAGAAGAAAAAAAATGATAAAAAAGGAAAGAATGCGTTTCATAACTACCTCCTCAAGCGTTAGTTTTGGTAGATGTTTGCCCCGACTTTGGAATCAAACCCGGCTGCAGCACCTCTGGTTAAGGACAGGTTGACCCTTCTCCGGCGGTTCAGGGTCGATGAAAACCAATTCATACGAATAAATAGTAATCATTTAAATGAATGGTGTTCACCATTTTGTGAAAAAAAAGACCGGCAGAAAAAAACGGCAGTGATTCCTCAAAAAAACAAATTGGTAATTCCATATATCAAATATTCCAAATTTACATTTGGTTGTCAAGAAAAATTTCTGTTCAATAAAAACATATTGATTTTATTGAACTATATAAAAAAGGTTCAAAAGCGCTATAAAAGACAAATACCGTATTCCCGGTGTAACCGCTTATTAAAAAATTGGCAATACCAATATTTGGGTGCTTATTTACAACAGCGGAAAAACATTATAACTGTTCCATGTCGAGCGCTTCCAAGGCTTCATCCGCTGTTTTGTATATGTGCGGCGTGATATTGAATCGAAGCAGGGCGTCCCCCAGCTTTGCGCGAAGGAACGTGCTCGTGGTATAGCGGGTCACCCCGGAATAAAGATCATCCGAAAGCCGCTTGATCATCTGGGTATACTCCGGTATCAGCTCGGCATCGATGTGAAAATTGTCATAGTTGACGACCGTATACACCTTGTGCCCCAAAGGCTCCAGAATCTCCCGCACCTTTTCTTCCGCCTGCTGTATATCCGCCCGGCTCTTGATCGCATACCCTTCGAAATTGACAAAGAAAAGGTTTCGCTGTCTGTCATAGCTCAAGCGCTTGTCTATGGACAAAAAGAGCAGATCCTTCTTTAGCTGCATGGGCTCGTCCCTGAAAATCCGGGGATCCATCTGAGACGGTGTGCCGGTAACAATCGGGTCGAATTCCATCAGCGCGAGGATATCGGCTTGCAGGTCCACACCCGGTGCGATTTCTAATAGTTCCATTCCTTTTTCGGTCAGCTTGAACACGCAGCGTTCCGTAATGTAAAGCACCGGCTGATTGTTTTGCAGGGCATACGCGCCGCTGAACGTGGTGTGCTCCACCTGGCTCACGAATTTTTTTGCCTTTCCTTCCTGGTTGATCCGCAAAGCGCCTTTATGAATGGAAACATCCAGCCCCCCTGCGGTAAATGTACCCACGAAGATAACCTTTTTGGCTTTCTGGCTGATGTTGATAAAGCCGCCTGCACCAGCCAGCCGGGGGCCGAACTTGCTCACGTTGAGGTTGCCGTGCCGGTCCGCCTGGGCAAGCCCCAGAAAGGCCAGGTCCAATCCGCCGCCGTCATAAAAGTCAAATTGTTCGGGCTGGCTGATCAGCGCTTCAGTGTTGGTCGCTGCCCCGAAGTTCAGCCCCCCTGCAGGAATCCCGCCGATGACGCCCGGTTCCGCCGTCAAGGTCAGGTAATCCAGGATATTTTCCTCGTTGGCGATATTGGCAACGCCTTCGGGCATACCAATACCCAGATTGACCACGCTGTTGGCTTCAAGCTCCATGGCAGCTCTCCTGGCAATGATCTTGCGCGCGTCCAGATCCATTTTCGGCATGGAATGCAGCGGGACCCGGGGTGGAGCGTTGCAGCGGCTGTATACCGCTCTGGTCAGCGCCACTGTACGGGGTGCGTCAAGGGTGCTTACCGACTCCAGGGCCTCGCGGGAGGATATTCTGACTCACCTGGGGCTCGTGCCAGAGCAGGTGCACGCAGTCCCACTGGCGGCGGCCGATCACTACGGGCCCGAGCCCGCTCCCGATGAGAAGGCTGTTCGGGCTAGGTATGGTCTTCCAGAACGTTACGTGCTCTATCTGGGCGGCTTCGACGTGCGCAAGAATCTTGCCACCGTGCTGGCCACGTACCGTTGGGTCGGGCCAGCGCTGGGGGAGGCCTGTCCCCTGGTCATCGCCGGAAGGTTGCCCGAGCGCGATACGGCGTTCACGCCTGACCCGCGCCGTCTGATGCGACACGAGGAGGTGGATGAGCACCTCGTCCACTTCAGCGGGTTCGTGGACGAGGCGGACAAGCCCGCTCTCTACCGCGATGCTGTGGCCTTCGTCTTCCCCAGTCTTTACGAAGGCTTCGGCCTGCCACCGTTGGAGGCACTGGCCTGCGGCACCCCCGTCGTGGGCAGCGATGTGGCGTCGCT
>JAWOAV010000189.1:0-3775 GCA_046498365.1 Desulfosalsimonadaceae bacterium | reverse complement strand
GGCCTGGAAGCATCGAAAATAGCACTGGACCGAGCGGGCTGGGCGCCTGAAGACCTCGACATGATTATTTTTGCCACCTTGAGCCCGGATATTTTCTTTCCCGGCACCGGCTGCATTCTGCAGCACAAGCTTGGCCTGAAGGATACGCCCGCATTGGATATACGGCAGCAGTGCACGGGGTTTCTGTTCGGTATGATGACGGCCGATGCATACATTAAAAGCGGCTACGCAAACAAAGTTCTCTTTGTCGGCTCTGAGGTTCACTCTACCGGCCTTGAGCTTTCAACCAGGGGCAGGGATGTCACCGTGATTTTCGGTGACGGCGCCGGCGCCGTCTGCCTTGAAGGTGTAGAGACAAGCGAGAAAATCGGTCTTTTGGGATGTTCGGTGCATTCCCAGGGAAAATATGCCGACGCCCTCACGGTCGAAGCCCCGGCGTCCCGGTTCAACCCCCGCATAGACAAGGAGATGCTCGAAGAAGGCAGGCACTATCCAAAAATGGACGGCAGAAATGTGTTCAAACTGGCCATTACCCGCCTGCCGCAGGTATCAAAGGTCGTTCTTGAACAGGCCGGCATGGAAATCGGCGACATCGACCTGGTCATTCCCCACCAGGCGAACCTCCGGATCAACCAGGCATTTCAACAGTCCATGAAGCTGCCCGATGAAAAAATGTTCCACAATATTCAGAGATACGGCAACACCACTGCGGGGAGCATTCCCATTGCCATCGACGAGGCGATCGAAATGGGCCTTATCGGCAAGGGGAGCAATGTATTGTTTGCAGCCCTTGGCGCAGGCCTGACATGGGGCGCCATGATCTACAAGCTTTAGATCAATCTTATTGCTTCAGTTGCGCCACAATCTCTTCAAACACCCGATCCACGTCGTCATTGTCCACATGGCAGGCGCCCGCCGCCCTGTGGCCGCCCCCTCCGTAGGAATACATCAACGCGCCGATGTTGGCTTGGGATGTCTTGTTTATTATTGATTTGCCCACGGAAAAAGTGGTGACATTGTTCTCCTTTTCCTGCTTGATCTGTACAGACACATTGCAATGGGGATACAGCGCGTAAATGATAAAGCGGTTGCCGGGATAAATCCGGCGGGATTTCCGAAAATCGAACACGGCAATATTCTCTATTATTTTTACAATGGATGCCAGCTGCTGCCGGTATTTTTCCTCATATTCAAAGTAAATATCCGAGCGCTGCTTTACATCGGGGGTTTCCATGATTTCACCGATGGTCATTTTCCCTATCAACGTGACAACCTGTTTTTTAAAAGCGGTTTCATTGATGGCGAATTTCCCCCACTCCTCGACGCGGGTGCGTTTGTCCACCAGGAAATTCAAAAGCGGCCACCCGCTCGGATAAAGGATTTCACGGCGGGAAAAATCGCCCGAATCGGCCTTGTCCACCGCGCTCATGACCTCATTGAAAAATGGAGGAAACGTTTTTTCTCCACCGTAGTATTCATACACGACCCTTGCGGCTGACGGGGCATCCGGGTCAATAATATAGCCGGGAGCGGGACGATTTCGGATGGTCTCGGACACATGATGATCAAAACAGAGATGCGCCCCGGGAACGTAAGGGAGATTTGCGATAATATCTCCGGGTTTCACTTCCACCTTGCCGGCGGACATCGCACCCGGGGAATCGATCAGTACAATATCCTGCGTCATGTCCAGGTGCCGGAGCAAAACAGCGCACACGAGGCCGTCCAGATCGCTTCGGGTGAGCAGCCTGTATCGTTTATTGGTTTGCATATTTTGTCACTTTCTTTATAATACGTGCGCGGACACGCCGTCTGTTCATTTGAAAAAAGACGGTATCATTGCATATCAACCGGTCAAATGCAATTTTTAACAAACCATACCCATAAAATTACCACAAAAATGCCGGCAGGCAAACAGGCCGATACGGCCGAACAGGTGCGGAAATGATGCATTCCAGGCTCATGCAAAAGGGCGTAACCATTTACCGCCCGGAAAGCGTGCATATTGACGAGAGCGTCAATCCGGAGCGGATTGAATCAAATGTCACCATTCACGCAGGTACAAGAATCCGCGGGAAAGACACCCTGATCTGCAGCGGGTCGGTTATCGGTGCGGAGGCGCCGGCGACGATCGACAACTGCTGGGTCGGCCCCAAGGTGTCTTTAAAAGGGGGATTCTTTACAAAAAGCGTGTTTCTGCACGGCGCATCTGTTGGATCCGGGGCGCATGTCCGGGAGGGCGCCATTTTCGAGGAATATGCCAGCGCGGCCCACCAGGTGGGACTCAAGCAGACCATTTTGTTTCCGTTTGTTACCCTGGGCAGCCTGATCAACTTTTGCGACTGCCTCATGGCAGGGGGGACCGGCCCGAAAAATCACAGCGAAGTTGGCAGCTCCTACATCCATTTCAATTTTACGCCGCAGCAGGACAAGGCAACGCCATCGATGCTGGGGGACGTGCCCGGCGGTGTGATGCTCAACCGGGAACCGATTTTTCTCGGGGGGCAGGGGGGGCTGGTAGGGCCGGCCCGCCTCGCTTTTGGAACCGTAACCGCCGCCGGCACCATATGCCGGTCTGATGAACTCCGGGAAAACCGGCTGATTTTCGGCGGGCCGGCCAAAAGCGGCAATATTGCGTATCATCCGGATTTTTTCCGCAACATCAAGTCGATTGTCCTGAAAAACCTCTACTACATCGCCGGCCTGACAGCACTGATACGGTGGTACGGCCATGTACGTACCCGGTTTGTCTCTGAAAACATGCCGCTACCCCTCATGGAGGGGCTTACCATAACACTTGTTGGTGCCGCAGGGGAGCGCATATCCCGATTGATGGCCTTTGTCGAAAAAATTGGATCCGCGGCCGAAAACGATCAAACATCCGGCACGCCGGCGCCCGATGCGTTTTCGTCGAAGAGGCTCCAGTTATACGAAAACAGAGACCTTCTGAAAGAGTTGATTCTGGAGGATATAGAAAAGCAGCAGGGGGAAGACCGCCTGCGGGAAAAGTTTCTGGACGCCGTGGACCGGAAACTTGAATTGTACGGCAAAGAGGACTATGTGAAGGTTATTCAGCATCTTGACGCAAAAGACGCTCAAACCGGCACAGCATGGCTCCAGGGCATTGTTGACGAAGCCATGGACCGGTGGCTGAAAATCATTCCGGCATTTGAACCCTAATATTGACGGCTTCGTAAAAAGTCCAATATCCGCGTTGCGCACAATTTCTGAAGAATCTCACGTACGGCTAAGTACTATCAATTCTTCAAAAATTGCACGCGCCTTGATCTTGAACATTTTACAAAGCCGTCTGTAAACGACTTTTACAAGTCCATCAAATTGATAAATTCGTAAAAAGTCGATATTGGACAGCAAAGTAAAACGTTCAAGATCTACGAAGCCGTCAATATTTTTTATCTCAGGAAAGAAAAGGTCATGGGCTCTCTTTTTGGAACAGACGGAATCCGGGGGGAAGCAAACCAATACCCGATTATACCGGAAATCATGCTGCAGGTCGGCCGCGCTGCCGCACGTCTGCTGAAACATAATCACCGGGCAACCATTATCATTGGAAAAGACACCCGTATTTCCGGAGATATGATTGAAAACGCCCTTGCAGCGGGCATTTGCAGTGCGGGCGGGAATGTCAGCCTTTGCGGGGTGCTGCCGACCCCCGCTGTTGCCTATCTGACCCGGAGCAGGGGCTACGACGCCGGGATCATGGTATCGGCCTCGCACAACCCATATTTTGATAACGGCATTAAAATATTCGACA
>JAWOAV010000113.1:0-16785 GCA_046498365.1 Desulfosalsimonadaceae bacterium | reverse complement strand
GATCCGGATGTGCAAGACAGGGCATTTTATCACATGGGATGGCTGTTTCTCGAAAGGCGGGACCATGCGTCTGCCGGAAGGGCTTTTGACGCCGTCAGCGACGCCAACAGTGGCGTTTTCGGAACGGACGAGCTGATGGACCGTCTGAAGGATCTGGAACGGCTGCCGGCCAAAAGCCCCATAGCTGCCGGAATTTTATCAATCATGCCGGGGGGCGGCTATCTGTATACCAACAGAATCCAGGATGCATTCATCTCTTTCGTTTTCATCGCCGCCGGTGCGGGTGCCGCCTGGGAAAGCTTCGACAATGACCTGAATGTCATCGGATCCATTGCGGCCATTGTGACATTGGGATTTTACAGCGGGAGCGTCTATGGGTCGATCAATGCCGCCCACAAATACAACGCCCGGGCATACGATAATTTCATCTATGACCTGAAACAGAACCGGCCCGCTCCGGCCCCCTCCCGCATGTCGTTTTATTTTTCGCCCCGAACGGACGGGGCAGGCCTTCTGCTCACCTTTTCCTTATGACATGAACATCGGCTTTTACAGAGCGGCAGTATTGCCGTCCCCCCGCATCCGATCCCGGTTTTCATCTATCCTACCAGCATGTTCATTTCAAAAATCGGCAGGGTTATGGAAAGAACAATAAATCCGACGACAACGGCCATGAACAGAATAATAAGGGGCTCAAGCATGGCGGTCATGCCGGATACGGTGGATTCAACCTCGTTTTCATAAATGTCTGCGATTTTGCCCAGCATGGATTCCAGTTCTCCGCTGGATTCCCCTACCTGTATCATTTGAATCGAAATGTGGGGGAACAACCCGGACTCACCGAGCGCTTTGGAGAGGCTTCCCCCTTTTTCAACGGACAGTGCTGCGGCGTCGATCGCATCCGCAATCAGTCGGTTGCCGACAATATTTTTCACGATATCCAGCGCAGCCATGAGGGATACGCCGTTTTCAAGAAGAGACCCCAGCGTTCTCGCGAAGCGGCCCACCGCAAGCTTCTGTTTCAGGGGGCCGAAAATGGGGACGGACAATACAAACCGGTCGTACACATATCGTCCCCTTTCGGTTTGTATGAATTTTTTAACGCCGAAAATCAATACGGCCAGGGCAAACAAAATCGCCCACCAGTAGGCTTTCAAATATTCGCTGATCCCGATCAATATAATGGTCGGAAGGGGCAACACCTGGTCCATGTCCTCGAACATGGCCGTAATCGTCGGAACGATATAGGTCAAAAGAAAGGCCAGGATGGCGGTGCCCACAAA
This sequence comes from Desulfosalsimonadaceae bacterium, assembly GCA_046498365.1. GTDB lineage: Bacteria > Desulfobacterota > Desulfobacteria > Desulfobacterales > Desulfosalsimonadaceae > B1SED10-16. The sequence continues at coordinate 15,502 of JAWOAV010000113.1, read as the reverse complement.
AAACATTAATATCGGGTAGGCCATAGCGGACTTGATTTTATGGTTCAGGGCCTGCTGCCGCTCACTGATTTCCGCCAGACGGTTCAAAACGATTTCCAGGGTGCCCGAAGATTCCCCGGACTTGACCATGTTGACGTATATGTCGGAAAAGATGTTTGGATACTGGGAGAGCGCTCCGGCAAAAGTGCCCCCCCCCTCGATTGAATCCTTGACCTGGGAGAGAACCTGTTTTAAATAACTGGAGCGCGACTGGGGGATAAGGGTATAGAGCGCCGAGACAAGGGGGAACCCGGCACCGAGCAGGGTTGCCAGCTGCCGGGTGATCATTGCCAGTTCCGTAGAAGTGACCTTTGATGCAAAGGGGCGAAAACCGGAGGGGAACCGGCTTTTTTTCGAAACAGAATCGTATACCTCTTTTATGGATACCGGGTATATCTTTGCGGCCCGAAGCTTCTGGCGGGCGCTGACGGCGGAATCCGCATCGATGATATCGGTTACGGATTTTCCCTTGACGGTGAACGCTTTGTATTCGTATATGGGCATGGCGTGATCGGATAATGCTTCACAGGTGTTGACGGATGCAAAAAATCGTGTATGTAAATAAAGGAAACCTTACGTCTGTTCATATACCATAACAGGCCGGGTGCTCGTCCATACAAAAATAAAAAAACTGTTTGCTGGTTGGGCAAAAACGACGCCGACGCTTCGCAAAAAAGCCATGAGCGCATGGGTCGATTCGGCAGGATGCGGGAAAACAAACATTTTAACGTTTCAGTTTTAACGGACAAGAGGTTGGGCCATGAAAAAAGTCGCATTTGTTGGATACCGGGGGATGGTGGGTTCCGTATTGATGGAGCGCATGAAAGCGGAAAAGGATTTCAGCGGATTTTCCCCTTATTTCGCTTCCACCTCCCAGGCCGGCGCAAAAGCTCCCGGCATCGGTGCGGGGAGCCATGAAGACGTTCCCCCCGTGGCGGACGCCCACAATATTGATTTTCTCTCCGGCATGGACATCATTGTCACCTGCCAGGGAAGCGGCTATACCCAGAAAGTGTTTCCGGCGCTCAAAAAAACCGGGTGGAACGGATACTGGATTGATGCATCCTCCGCTTTGCGGATGGAAAAGGACAGCATCATCGTCCTGGATCCCGTTAACCGGAACGTCATCGATAAAGCCATCCACAGCGGCGTCAAAAATTTCATCGGCGGGAACTGCACGGTAAGCCTTATGCTGATGGCAATCGGCGAACTTTTCCGAAAAGGCTGCATCGAGTGGATGACGTCCATGACCTACCAGGCCGCATCCGGGGCAGGGGCAAAAAATATGCGGGAGCTCGTGGCCCAGATGAAAATGATCGGCCAAAAAGCAGACCGGTTTCTTTCCGATCCGGACGCTTCTATCCTTGACCTGGACGCCAATGTCATCGAGACCATGACGGCGGCAGATTTTGCAACGGACAATTTCGGGGCGCCTCTTGCCGGAAGCCTGCTTCCCTGGATCGATGCCGCAATGGCGGACGGGCGTACCAAAGAGGAATGGAAAGGCTTTGCAGAAACGAACAAGATCCTGGAAAACGATACCCCGGTTCCCATTGACGGCATCTGCGTCCGGATCGGGGCTATGCGATGTCACAGCCAGGCCATGACCATCAAGCTGACAAAGGATATCCCCGTTGAAGAGATCACGCAGATGATCAGCGGGGCGAACGAGTGGGTCAGGGTGATTCCGAACACAAAGGAAGAAACCGTAAAAGAACTCACCCCTGCTGCTGTCACAGGCAAACTGACGATTCCGGTTGGCCGGATACGCAAGCTTGCCATGGGTGGACAATACCTGGGCCTCTTTACGGTGGGGGACCAGTTGTTATGGGGGGCGGCAGAACCGGTGCGCAGAATGCTCAATATTCTCCTGGGCAGGTTGTAGGCTGCTGAATGAAGTCTTCTCCTGATTGCCGGGGCATTTACATAAACGCGACAGCCATAAACACACTGAGGGCGGGGAACGAACGGTCCCCCGCCCACTTTTTTTACTGGAAAAACGCTGTGGAGAACAACGCGAGATTCCCCAGCACGTGGAGGGTAATGGGGACCATGATGTTTTTTTCATATTCATAGGTCGCTGCAAAGACCAGTCCCCCGATGACATGGGTAAGGGCAATCCCGTCGTATGAATGCGCCAGTACAAAAAACGCACTGCTGCCCAGAATCGCCGCGGCAGCGCCGAACCGGCGCAAAAAGCCGTAAACAACCCCTCTGAACAGCAATTCCTCGGCAACCGGTCCAATCAGGGCGGCGATCAGAAAAAAACCGATCAGCAGCGCTTTGTCCGAGGGAAGGCGGACCCCGATGATACGGAAGGGGTCGAGCCCCGCCAGCGCAATGACAATTCCGGCTATCGCCGCCAGACTGCCCAGAGCGCAGGACCACAAAAAACCCCTTTTGATCCCCTTTTTCATGCCGGAGCGGGACAACCCGGCAATGCGTGCGCTTATCGGATAGCGGCGCACGGCCCCCAGGATAAAAAGCGATTGAAGAATCCGGGTGGTTCCCGTAAGCCACAGCGCCTCCGTAAACGGGAAAGCCATGGCGAGAAATTCCAGTCCGATAACGCCTGCAACGGTTACTGCAAAAGGGCGCGGGTCGTACCTGATGGTTTTTGCGTCCATCCGAGTTGCCTTAGGGCTTTGTAGGCATACCATTGAACATACCAGTGGTCGCTCAAAATGATGCGGGTTTTTATGTCTCCAATATATTTTTTGGCACCGGACCGGCCGAGACCGGAATAGGCGGCGCATGCAACATTTGGGTGCGGGTCGTCAATCATCCGCCTCAGGGTATCGGCTGCCGCTTTGTTCCTGCTGCTGCCAAGAGCGGATGCGTACCAGTAGCGCACCGGAACATGGGGGCTGAATAAAATCCGCTCGCCTATGTCAAAGTTCAGCGGATCCATGGAGTCCTTTGCAATGGCTTTCAGGGCGCTTCTCTGGTCTCTCCAGTTGTCTGAGGAAAGCCTTCCCTGGATTTCCGTGGGCGAGATCATGGCCGGATCCGGTGAAAAATACAAGGGGAGCGCCGTGCCAATTCCGATGACAAGGCATAACGCCGACGCTGCCCAGTGCCGCAGATAAAGCGGGGGAATCATGAACAGCAGGAATGCGAAAAACCCGTGAACTAAAATAAACAGCGTGAGAGGAAAGGCGGCAAAAATACTGAAAAAGGTGATCATCCGGAGACCGGCTTGGTTATCCGCCTTTTGTGAGAAATTCTCAAGCACGCTGCGGGGGGATTTGAAAAAATCGGGCAGCGTTGTTTTGAAAAAACCGCTGCTGCGGCCGGAAAGAAAAAGCCTCCCGTTTTCTGTCGTCACGAAAAGGTCGCATGCTTCGTCGCGGTCAACCGGCAGGTAGTCAAGGGCTGCAAGCTCGGCTTTGATTTGATATTGCAGATTCCTGTTTTTAATATTCCCGGTACATGCCGGAACCATAAGCCGCTGGCCTGGCGGTTTGAAGAGTTTTGCGGGGTACAGGGTGTATTTGTAGTAGAAATCGTTTACAGCGCTGCCGGCGGAGCTGGTCAGCAGAAGATTGTCGCGGATCTCTATGAACACCTCCCTGTCTGTTCTGGGAAACCAAACAAGGGCGATCAGGAGGATTGTGGCAATTTGAAGCGCAGTTGCCAGACGCCCCTGTGGCGGGACTTCTCCCGGCATGGTAAAAATGGATGCAATAAAGGCAAAAGGGGGGATCACCACGACGGAAGCGGTAGCCGCAAGGGAAAACCCGCCGGCATTCACGCCATAGAGGGATGCCGCCCAGGCGGTCGTCAGAAAAAGCACAAACCACCGGGTGCAGTTAAATATCCGCTTGTATACCCATGCGGCCGCCATTGCCGTGATGCAAAGGCCGGCCCCGGTTGTAAAGGTAAAAAAGAGCGCACCGTTGAATGCCGGCGCAATCCGGGTGAGCCCCGCCATGACATCGGCGTTGGGGACGGTGAGATAGCCGGCCGTCTCCATTGCGGCAAGCCCTTCGTGGAGGAGCCGATTCGAGCGGTAGACGAGACAGAAAAATACCGCCTGGGAAACTGCCAGCCCGGCCATCAGGAGGACGGCCGGATACACGATGCGCTTCATTTCAGGACCGCAGTAACTGAAAAACGGCATCCATGGCAAGCAGGTACCCGTTGCTTCCAAACCCGGAGATCTGCCCGGAAACCACATCCGCGATCATGGAATGGCGGCGGAAAGACTCCCGCTGGTAAATATTGGACAGGTGGACTTCAACAACGGGAATGGAAAGGAGCAGGAGGGCGTCCCGGATGGCAAGGGAGGTGTGGGTGTAAGCCGCCGGATTAATAATCATTCCGTTGTATTGATCACAGGCGGATTGTATCCTGTCTATGATCTGTCCTTCGCAATTGGACTGGTAAAAATCGACTTCCATGCCGAGCTGTGACCCTTTTTGGATCATTTGCCGGTTGATCTCTTCCATGGTTTCCGTCCCGTAATGCCCTGGCTCCCGCTTTCCGAGCATGTTCAGGTTGGGTCCGTGAATAACAAGGATTTTCACGTCCATGATTTCTCTCCGTGTAATCGGTTATAAAACTTGATAAACTCGTAAAAAGTCGATTTTCAGACGGCTTTGTAAAATGTTCAAGATCAAGGCGCGTGCAATTTTTGAAGAATTGATAGTACGTATCCGTACATGAGATTCTTCAAAGATTGCACGCAACGCAGATATTGGGCTTTTTACGAAGCCGTCAACTTTCAGGAACCGATGATTTGTTTGAGCTCGTCTATGGTCGCCTTGTAGTCGCCGCTGCCGAAGATTGCCGAACCAGCGACAAAAGAATCCGCACCGGCATCCGAAATTTCCCGAATGGTCGATGCATTGACGCCCCCGTCGACCTGGATGATGGTAGCAAGATTTCTTTGGTCGATCATCTGTTTTACCCCTCGGATCCGGTCGATGCTGTTGGAAATAAAGGACTGCCCGCCGAAACCCGGGTTGACGCTCATGATCAGCACAAAGTCGATAGACTCCAGCACCCATTCCAGAACCCCTGTGGGCGTTGCCGGGTTCAGCGCCACGCCGGGTTTGGCCCCCAAATCGCGGATCAATGAAACGGTGCGGTTGAGGTGGGTACAGGCTTCCGCGTGAACCGAGATGTAATCCGCGCCGGCCTTCACAAATTCCTGGATATACCTGTCGGGATGTTCAATCATCAAATGAACATCAAGGGGAAGGTCGGTTATCCGGTTTACAGCCTCTGTGATCATCGGTCCGATGGTGATATTGGGCACGAAATGGCCGTCCATGACATCAATATGAATCCAGTCGGCACCTGCACGCGCCACGGCATGGATATCGTCTCCCAACCGGCTGAAATCTGCTGAAAGAATCGACGGGGCAATAATTTTCATTGCAAACATCCTTTCCAAGGTCGAGTTGAATGGGCTTTTTGATTTTTTTTTTGTTTCTCAATACACCCGAGATTCCACCAACTCGTCATTAAGGTACAGGAAAAGCGCGGCCTGGGCATGCTCGGGAACAAGCGCCCAAATTTCTTTTCCCGGTTGCATCAATTCATCATAAATCGTTACGGTCATGCCATACAAGGTCATTTCCAGCCGGACATGCTGCCTTAGGTAGCCATGGGGCAGGCGGTAGATAAAGAGCCTGTCCGCATGGGCCGGCCGCATTTCATCGTCTTTTTCCTTGCGGTTGACGACGAGTTTTACCTTTTGGCTTTCCTCCACGTAATGACCGGCGGGCGGTTCCTGTCGGAGAACCGTATTTTCCGGTTTTGTTTTATCGTATACCGTTTTAACGGCGTCAAGTAAAAGTTTATAGGGATGCAGGACCTGCATGGTTTCGTCTAGAAAGCGCCCCGTAAGGTCTGGCATTTGAAAACCGGCCGGGCGGGGCCCCCGGCTCACCAGCAGATCAACGGGCCGGGCACGGTCAACGGTTTTTCCCGGCGCCGGGTACTGGGCCAACACCGTATGGCGCATTGTCTCGGCGGAATATACAAAAGACTTGTTTCTGACAACCAGTCCGTTTTCTTCCAGGATGATATGCGCCTGGGAAAGATCCCGCCTTTTGAGGTCCGGCAGGGTGACTGTGGGGGTTCCCCGGGAGATTACCAGGGAGACGTCCCTCCCTTTCTTGATGGTGCGACCCGCTTCGGGCGTTTGGTGGACGACATGGTTCTTGGGTATGGCGTCATGGTATTCAAAGCCGCGAACCCGCGTATTGAGCTCCAGCCCGCTTAAAAGCTGGAGCACGGATATGGCGTCCCGCCCTGTCAGTTCCGGCACAATAACCGTTTCCTCGCTTTTAATGAAAAACGAAAGAGTGAAAAATGCACTCAATCCCCCAACGGCTGAAAAAATCGCGAGCACGAGCAAAAATTTGAAAACCTGACGCAGCATACCGGTTATTCGTTCTTTTTAAAAGCGGCAATAAAAAAGCCGTCCATTTGGTGTTCGTGGGGGAGGATTCTGAGACGTCCTCCGGCGGCACCCGCTGCGAGCGGAAATGAATCCGGAATCCCGGATATCGGCAAGGCGGTAAACTCGGGATGCGCTTTCATGAATCCGGAAACCACATCGGCTGTTTCTTCCGGTTCTATGGAGCAGACGGCGTAGACGAGCGTGCCCCCCGGCCGGACGCAGGCAGAGACGTTGTCAATATATCTGCGCTGCTTTTCCCGGTACCGGATGAAATCATCGGGGGCCACCGACCACCGGGTGTCCGGGTTTCTTCGTATGACGCCGGTTCCGGAGCACGGGGCGTCGATCAGTACCCGATCATACAAAAGGTGATGTTTGGGGTCAAGGCCTTGATGTAAGTCATGATGGAAAACATTGACAATGGAGACGCCGAGGCGCGTCATCTGGATTTCCAGTTTTTCCAGCCGCCCTGTATGGCTGTCCATGGCGGTGATTGTGCCGTCATTTTTCATCAACTGGGCCATGTGGCCGGTTTTTCCGCCCAATCCTGCGCACGCATCCATAACGGTTTCCCCGGGACGGGGGGCCACAACGTGCGAAACGAACTGGGCCGCTTCATCCTGTACCTGGAACCATCCCTTTGAAAAGGCTTCCATTTCCTGGATGCGGGCTTTCAAACCGGTCGCCAGGATGCCTTCGGGCGCATACGGCGTATACGCCACTGTATCCGCAAAGGGAATTACGGATGCGGCAAGTGTTTCCCGGGATACCTTCAGGGTATTGGTTCGCATGGTAACAGGAGGAATTGTGTTATAAAAGCGGCACAGGGCGCAGGTCTCCTCCAACCCGAAGCGTTCCGTCCATCTCGAAACCATCCATAAAGGAAACGATTCTTCTACCGACAGCCACAAAAGGGGATCTGCGGCCTTGTCCGGCCATGTGATGTCTGCCTGGTTCCGAATGATATTGCGCAAAAGACCGTTGACAAACCGGACCACCCATTGCGGCGCTGTTTTTTTGGAAAGAGAGACCGCCGTATTCACTGCGGCGGACGGGGGGGTCCGGTCCATGAAAAAAATCTGAAATAGGGCGCATCGAAGAATGTTCAGCACCGGCGGGTCGATCTTTTGGATACCGCTTTTGGAAAACCGGTGGATGATCCAGTCCAGCTTTCCCCGCGTCCGCAGCACGCCGTAGATCAGTGCATAGGTGAAATTCCGGTCGCGCCGATCCATTGCATGGAAAACCGGGTCAAACTTTTCGGTAATCAACCCGTCCAGGGTTGACTTTCCGGTATCAAGGGAATTGAGTATATCGCATGCAATACTGCGGGGATCGGCTCCGGTCATCTGAAAACCGATTGCAACGGTATGTGCTGCCCTTTGAGAAACTGCCCGATTTCCATCCGTCTGGCTGAATCCGCCTGGATTTCCTGGATGCAAAGGGCGTCTTTGCCGCATGCCACGCGCAGTTCGGCATCAAATCCGGCGATCACCGTTCCGGGCGGCTGAATCTCCGTAAGAGGGCAGACGGTTGCGCGGAATATCTTGAAGCGTTTCTTTCCCATGAACGTATACGCGCCGGGCCATGGGTTCATGCCGCGGATAAATCGTTCAATTTCCTCTGCGGATTTCGACCACTCAATCCGTCCGTCTGTTTTTTTCAGCATCGGCGCATAGGAGGCCTTGGCATGGTTCTGGGAGACCGGCCGGACAGTGCCCGATGCGATCCCGTTTATGGTTTTTTTCAACACCCCGGCTGCCAGAACGGAAAGTTTGTCATGAAGGGTTCCGGCGGTATCCTCCGGCAAAATGGGAAGTTTTTCAGACAACAGGATTTCGCCCGTATCCAGCCCTTTGTCCATCATCATGCTGGTGACGCCGGTTTCGCGCTCTCCGTTGATGATCGCCCATTGGATGGGAGCAGGCCCCCGGTAGGCAGGGAGCAGCGAAGCATGGATATTAAGGGATCCGTACCGCGGAATGTCAAGGATCCGTTTTTGCAGAATATGCCCGAAGGCCACGACAACGAACAAGTCCGGCTGCAGCCCCGCGAGCATGTCGTAAAAATCGCTGCTGCCGACATCCTCGGGTTGGAGCACCGGGTAGCCAAGCATTTCCGCGGTCTGCTTTACCGGCGGCGGCGCAACGCGCCGGCCGCGCCCCCGGGGGCGGTCAGGCTGGGTAATCACCCGGTCGACCACGCAGTTGCACTCCGTCAGGGATTTCAGGCAGGGAACCGCAAAATCGGGCGTTCCCATGAAAATGACCGTGATGGGATCATTCATTTTTACGATTTTTCTGGCATTTTCGTTTGTAGATCTGCCGCTTGAGCGTGCTGATACGATCCAGGATAAGGACGCCGTTCAAGTGGTCGATCTCGTGCTGAAGGATAATTGCCGGAATCCCCTCCGCTTCGAATTGCAGGGAGTTTCCTTCCCGGTCGAGCCCTTCCACGATAATCCGTTCCGCACGTTTGATATCGCAGCGCATATCCGGAACACTCAGACACCCCTCCTCTTCAGAGATTGTGGATCCGTGGTATTCGAGAATGCATGGATTGATCAGGACCTGAAAATCGCGCTTCAGGCTATCCGAGTCCGGGTCATATACGATAATGCGCTTATCGATCCCCGCTTGAATGGCGGCAAGTCCAACCCCGGGCGCAATGTACATGGTCTCGGCCATGTTTTCGATAACCTCCTGCACTTCATCCGTAATTTCCGTTACCGTCTTCACCGGCTTGGCAAGAAACGGGTCCGGGTATGTCAATATCGGTAAAACAGCCATGATATAATTAAACCATAACTTTATGTATTAAAATATAAGATACTGTATTTATATTAATTATATTTTTTATATACCAGCATTCTTTTCGTACGGAAGGGCACATTTAAAGCACTTCCGGTCATATCCCTTGCTGCCTGTTGCAACATTTCGTCATTACCCAAAATAAGCATAAAATCCGTTTCGTCATGGAAAATATATCACCCGCGTGTTCCGACTGGCAAATCCACCCCAGCCAGAATCTGTCTTCCGGTTTCGATATCCTGGCGGATCTGGAAAGACAATGCTTCAATGCTGTTGAATTTTTTTTCATCCCGGATACGCTTGATAAAATTGACCTTGATGGGTTTGCCGTAAAGATCGCCTTCAAAATCGAGAATATGGACTTCAACGGTGAACAGGTAGTCGTCAAAGGTCGGGCTGTAGCCGATATTGGCCACCCCCATGAAGGTCCCCTCGTTGATTTCCGCTGTTACGGCATATACCCCCTGCCTGGGGCACAACTCATCCTCAATTTGGATGTTTGCCGTTGGAAAGCCGAGCTGCCTTCCACCCCGTCTCCGGCCGGGGGAAACGGTTCCCCGCAGCTGGTAATACCGCCCCAGAAAGTTTTTGGCATAGGAGACATTTCCCTGCTGAATAATCTCCCTGATCCGGGTGGAGGACACCCGTTCCGGAAGGTCTTTATCCATGGCGATCCAGTCAGGGACCATGACTTCAAAACCAAGTTCACGCCCGGCAGATTTCAGGAACCCGACATTGCCCTGCCGATTTTTACCGAACACGTAATCCCGGCCGATGACAATCCCCTTCATACCGATTTTCTTTACCAGGATGTCTTCGACAAACTCCTGTGCCGTCAGGGCGGCAAAGTCATGGTCAAAATTGATGCAGACCACCGCGTCGATTTTCTGCTGTTCAATCAGTTCAAGCTTCTGTTCCAGCAGGGTGATCAGCGGGGGGGGTTCCCGGTGATTGAGCACTTTTACCGGATGGGGCTCAAAAGTAACGGCTACCGATGTTCCGCCGATTTCGGCCGCTTTTTTCCGGACGGCTGTGAATATGGCCTGGTGCCCCAGATGAACACCGTCAAAGTTGCCCACGGCAACCACTGCTTTGTTAAAAGGAGACGTTATGTTCTCGATCCCGCGTATTACCTTCATGCAAAAAACACCCCGGTCTTTGATGGGCTGGCGGTTTTCCTTTACGCCTTTAACCAGCGCTTTTTCCCTTGACAGATCAACATGCAGGCTATATAAAAAAAATTTCATTTTAAATCAATCATTCTTTTGGTTGATATCTTGGCATGATTGGCAAGGCCGAAGTGGCGGAATTTGGTAGACGCGCTAGGTTCAGGGTCTAGTGGGGGTATCTCCGTGGGAGTTCGAGTCTCCCCTTCGGCACCACAAAAAGGCAAGCCGCAGTCCTTTTGAAGGACTGCGGCTTTTTTCATGGGATTTCTTTGCACGACCGCTGCGATCCGCAGCTCTTTTTACTGCCGGGCGCCCCCTTTCAGGAGGGCCCTTTTACCGCCTGGACAAAATCAGAAAAAGCGGCCCTGGAGTCATATTTGAACTGGTAGCCGGTCTGGCGGATCAGTTTTTCTGAACTCGCGATCCACGGTTCCACCATCATTCGCATGGCCGGCGACGGAAACCGGGTGACAAACTTGAGCCTCAAACGCCAGGCAAGCCCATTGAGCGGATAGATCACCGACCACGGAACCGGCACCGGCCTGTTGCCCAACATACGGATCATTTCATTAAATGTCAGAGCGCCTTCCGCTGCAACGTTGAATATGCCGGCCATGCGTTTTTCCAGCAAAAGCGTCATGATCGCAATCAAATCGTCTTCGTGCACGAACTGCCAGGGGCTGGTGTTGGCGGGAATGACAACAAGTTTTTTCCGCAGGTGCTCGGCAATGGGATTTTGAATTTCCGGGCCGATCACGATGCAGGGCCTGACCACGGACATGTGGATGGAAGGGTTGTCGCGGCTGAAATCCGAGATCATCCACTCGATTTCTTTTTTGTTTTTGGCATACGTCATGTCGTCGTTCCCCCGCAGGGGACTCTCTTCTGTCAGGGGAACGTCATTGTCGGGGTGAAACCCGTAGGCCGTTGTGGAACTGGTGTAGAGTATCTGCCGTACATTGAATTTTTTTGCGCTTGTCAGTATGTTTCGGGTGCCGCCCTTGTTGATGTCCTCCATAAGCGCCCGGTTATGAATCGGCGGAAGCACATACGCCGTGTGAGCGACCGTGTCGATCCCTTCCGAGGCAAACAGATCATCCATGGGTCGGCGCACATCACGAAGGTGGAATTTGAATTTGGGATATTTTTTGTTCGGCGCCTTGATATCCGTGCCGACAATCTGCTCCACCCAATCCTGCCGTCCGAGTGCTTCGACCAGTTTGGCGCCGATATACCCGGACGCGCCGGTGACGAGAATCCGCATGATTGTTCACCTTCTCCAACATCGTTTATGAATCCGACAAAAAAAGGGTTCGGCCGATCCGGCATTGAACCCTTGTTTTTTTATGACGCGCCCGGCAAAGTTCTCTCTTGCGACCTGCGGATTCGTAGTCAATATTAATATATATCCTCTTTTCTCACTTCTATACAAAAAAACACCGATTTTTCAATTATTTTTCCTTATTTTTTCTTCACATAGCAACACATAAAAACCCTTTTTCAGTAAAAATTCTGTATTCTTCTTTTTGGGTTCCAATTTCCATGCAACCAACTGCGATAAATACAAATTTCTACAATTCCGTTTGCCATAAATCAAGGCAAAAAAATTAAAAGCGCTCCCTTATAGAGGCGTATTCAATTGTTGTTTTTTTTTTAAGCAAATGCTAATTCAATTTTGACGCCTCTTTTATCCTAAACAAAAAATCCAGACCTAAAAGTGAAAGCGTGAAACCAACATCCATCAGCGACCTTCCTCCATACAACAGTCGAATACTTAAAGTTTTTCTGGGATATATCCAGAAAGATTTTCCGGATATCGATCCGGACACGGTTCTCAAGGAAGCTGAGATAGAAGGCTACGAAATTGAAGACCCGGCCCATTGGTTCACACAGGATCAGGTGGACCGCTTTTACGATGCAGCCCTCAAGCTGACAGGCGAACCTGAAATTGCAAGAAAAGCCGGCCGCTTTGCTTCTTCCGAGGCATTGGGCGCCACAAAGCAATACCTGCTGGGCCTGATGACTCCTTCGACGATTTACCTGCTGATGGAAAAGGTCTATCCCCTGTTCAGCCGTGGCGCAAATATCCGTACGAAAAAAATCAGATCCAATGTTTTTGAAATCATTGCAACTCCTTCGCCGGATATAACTGAAAAGCCGTATCAATGCGAGAACCGAACCGGTTTTTTTGAGGCGGTGACCAAACTGTTCACAAACCATTATGCAATCATCGAGCATCCGGAATGTATACACAAAGGCGATGCATGCTGCCGTTACGTAGTCTCGTGGCATCACTCGAAGCACCATTTCTGGAAACGGCTGCGAAATTTTTTTCTTTTGGGCAGCCTTTTCACTTGCGGATTTTTATTTTTCCTGTTGCCGATGCCATCCTGGGCCATTTCCATTCTGGCGATTGCATTAATGGCCTCGCTCATCACCTATAACTCCGAGAGGATTGAAAACAAGACCCTCTTAAAAACTATTGAAAATCAAAAAGAAGCGGCCCAGGATCATCTGATCGAAAACAACATCCGTTACAACAATGCCCTCTTGATCCTTGAAATCGGCCAGGCGACCTCGACCATCCGGAATGTGGACAGAATTGTTGAAACCGTGGCCCGCGTGATGGAAAAACGCCTGCGTTTTGACCGCGGCATGATCATGCTCACAAACAAGGAAGAAACACGGCTCGTATACAAGGATGGGTACGGCCATACCGAAGAGCAGGAACAATTGCTGCGAAACACTGAATTTCACATTGACAAACCCGAGTCCAAGGGTCTTTTTGTCATTGCCTTGAGAAAACGAAAACCGTTTCTCATCAAAAACCTCAATTCCATAGAAGATACATTTTCTTCCAAAAGCCTTGAATTCGCAAGGGAACTGGGTGGAGAGTCGCTCATCTGCGTGCCGATTGTATATGAAAAAAAATCGCTCGGCATTCTGGCGGTGGATAACGGCCGATCGAAAACAGACTTGCGGCAAAGCGATATGAATCTTCTGATGGGGGTTGCCTCGGAAATGGCCATCAGTATCATCAACGCCCGATCTTTTGCAAAAATCCGCGAAAACGAGGCGCGCTACCGGCTTTTGTCGGATAATATTTCCGATATCATCTGGGTTTTGGATTTATCCACGCAGCGTTTTTCCTTTGTCAGCCCATCGATTGAAAATATCCTCGGATATAGCGCTGAGGAATTTGTCCGACTGACCCCTAAAGACATTTTTACGCCAAAATCCTTGAAGCAGGCCTCCCGGCTGATCAAGGAAGAGCTGAAAAATGAAAAAACAGGCAGCCCGGACCCCAGTCGGTCCAAAACCATCGAAGTCAATCAATACTGCAAAGACGGACGATCCATCTGGCTTGAAATCACGGCAAAATTCATCCGGGACAATAATGGCCGCCCCGACAGCATTCTTGGCGTTTCCCGGGATATTACCGAAAGAAAGTTGGTGGAAGCCGAGAAAGAACAATTGGAAGCCAAGCTTCAGCAATCCCAAAAAATGGAAGCTGTGGGTACCCTGGCCGGCGGTATCGCGCATGACTTCAATAATATCCTATCGGCGGTTATCGGATATACGGAACTGGGGTTAAACGATGCTTCGGACAATCCCAAACTCAAGCGGAAAATGGAGCATGTTCTGAAGGCCGGTTACCGGGCAAGGGACCTTGTGAAACAAATTCTTGCCTTCAGTCGCCATGCAGAGCACGAAATGAGACCTGTGAAGGCCAAAACGGTAATCAGCGAAGCGCTCAAGCTGCTCCGGGCAACGATTCCCAGTACCATTGAAATCCGGCACTACCTGGAAAGCGATTCCATGATATTCGGCGATCCGACCCAGATTCACCAGGTACTGATGAACCTCTGCACGAACGCAGAACATGCAATGGCAGAATCCGGGGGTGTTCTTGAGGTCAGGCTGAAGGATGTCCATTTTGACGAAGCGTGGGCTGACAGGAATCCCGGAACAACACCGGGGCTTCACCTGTGTCTCACCGTAAGCGATACCGGCCCGGGAATACCGCAAGAAATTATGGAGCGCTTGTTTGAACCGTTTTTTACCACCAAGGATCCTGGCAAGGGAACCGGTCTGGGACTTTCCGTTGTTCACGGCATTGTCAGAAGTCACCGAGGTGCGGTCACCGTAGAAAGCAATCCGGGCAACGGAACCGTCTTTAGCGTCTATTTACCAATTGTTGCAAAGGCAACCCAGCCGAAATATGAAAACAATGCGCCGGTTCAAACAGGAAGTGAACGAATTCTCTTCGTCGATGATGAAAAAAGCATTGCGGACTTAGGCGGTGAGATGCTCAGTCAGCTGGGTTACCAAGTGGTGGTCCGGACCAGTAGCGTGGACGCCCTCGAGGAGTTCAGGGGGCATCCGGATCAATTTGACCTGGTCGTAACCGATATGACCATGCCCCGTATAACAGGTGCCAAGCTGGCTGAAGAGATGTTGCGTATTCGGCCTGACATTCCCATTATCCTTTGCACGGGATTCAGTCGGTCCATCAACGAGGAAGACGCATTAAAAATCGGTATTCGCGCTTTTACTATGAAACCGATCACCATTGAGCAGCTTTCAAAAACAATCCGCCTTGTGTTGGGCAGCGAAGCGGAAAGAACAAAAACGACCGTTTAATTTAGTATCATGCCCCCTATTGCCCCTTTTTGGCCGTCCATGGCGGAACGAAATCCAGATATTGCTTCACGTAATCCCTGCTTTTTGTTTCAAACCCTTCGATTTTTTCCGAAAGTACAAACTCCTCGCCCAAACTATCCGCCATCTTTTTGAGCAACGCCAGGGGGGTTTTGTTTTGTACCCGCATCAGCAGTGCAAAAAAATAAGGGCGGCTGTTCAAAAAATTGAAAAGGCGGAGTATGGAGCAATAATATCGAACCTGTTCTTCGGGCAGATGGTTAATGTACGGATTGCTGCCGAGAAACGACCAGTCATCCTTGAATTCATCATGGCTGAACAAAAAACTGCCATAACACCCATTGGATAATGTCGGCAATAGAGCCACCAATGTATGCAAGAACTAATACAGTCGTATATTGTGGGAC
>JAWOAV010000107.1:0-21771 GCA_046498365.1 Desulfosalsimonadaceae bacterium | reverse complement strand
TTCAATCGGAAGGGATCGATCGCTCCGAAGAAATACGAAGCAATATCGAATCCGGAAAAAAACGAAAACAAACCATCAGTGGAAAAATAACGGCATGTCAGTCCGCACTGGCTGAAACGCTTGCCTCCCTCAAACAGATCAAACAGGATCTTGCAGCCGAGGAAAACGATTACCAGAGGATCATCGACGATCAGGAGCAAACGGACCACCGCATCGAAGATGCAAAAACCGAACTCGAAAAGACGCGGGAAAAAATACACCGCCTCGAATTGGAACTGTCCGGGTTGCAGCTCAACCGGGAAAATGTCGTGAACCGCTACCTGGAGCGCTACCCGGAGCCTTTTTCGACGATTTTGCCGCAATACCGGGAAATGGTGGCCGCTACGGACTTTTCCATTGAAAAAACCGAAAAAAACAGGGTTGAAATCCGAACGGATATGGAGGCCATCGGTGATGTCAATCTCGGCGCCATCGAGGCCTACGATAAACAGAAATCCAGACACGACTTTCTGGTCGAACAGCGAAAGGATCTGGAGGATGCGCTGAGCGATCTGGAAAGGGTAATCAAAAAAATCAACCGCATCACCCGAAGGCTCTTTATCCGGACCTTTGAGGCCGTTAACGAACAATTCATGGCCCTTTTCCCGAGACTGTTCAATGGCGGTGCCGCATGGCTCGAATTGACGCGCCCGGACCTGCCGCTTGAAACCGGCGTGGAACTCATGATCCAGCCGCCAGGCAAAAAACTCAGCCGCCTGAGCCTGCTTTCCGGAGGAGAAAAGGCCCTTTCCGCCATTGCGTTTATTTTCTCGATTTTTATGCTGAACCCGGCTTCCTTCTGCCTTCTCGATGAAATCGACGCGCCCCTGGATGACGTCAATGTGCATCGATTCAATGAACTTCTCCGGATCATCGGGGAACAAACGCAGATCATTATGATATCCCACAAGAAACAGACCATGGCGTTTTCGGATATGCTTTTCGGGATCACCATGGCCAAAAGCGGCGGTTCCCGGATGATTTCCGTGAATATCGAACAAGCCCTGGAAATCAATGAGCAGCAGTCAGCCCCTGAAACAGAGAACGAGCTGAAAACGACCGCAAGGGAGATCCAATGACGGACTTTTTTACAGATATGCGAAATGCCGTAAGGTTCGACGATATTATCAAAACCGTAAACGGCTTGATTTCGGAATACCCCATTGCATCGAGGGGGCTTCTTTTTTTGATACTCTTGATGCTCCTGACGCTCCTGTTTTTGCGAATTCGCAAAAGGCGGAAATCCCGCCACGGGCGGCATGAAGAAAAAGAGGTCCATCGGGCATCGGGAAACATATATGATACGCCGCCACAGGAAATCGCTTCTGTCGAGGAAGAGAAGATCGCGGCCCGACAAGCACCCCCATTCATGGATGAAGACCACGCGATGCCCCCCATGGGGGTCATGGAACGTTTAAAAGGCGGCCTGCAGAAAACCCGGCGATCGCTTGCCGGCCGAATCGAAAACATTCTTTCTGAACGCAGCATCGCGGACCGCGAAACCCTCGAAGAAATCGAGGAAGCCCTGATCACGTCCGACGTGGGGGTGAACACCACCATGGTGTTGATGTCAAAAATAGAAGGGCATGCGGCGGGCTTGGCGAGCCCGGAGGACTTAAAGGAGTTTCTGAAATCCGAAATGCGCAACCTGCTGACCCGGCCCCGGCAAATCGATACATCCGTAAAGCCTTACGTAATCATGGTCGTCGGCGTAAACGGGGTTGGGAAGACCACCACTATTGGAAAGCTCGCCTACCGGTACCAGTCTGAAGGGAAAAAGGTGCTGATCGGCGCTGCTGACACGTTTCGGGTGGCCGCCGTCGAGCAGCTGGAAATATGGGCCCAACGCTCGGGGGCGGATATCGTCAGACACCGTGACAACGCCGATCCGGCAGCAGTTGCCTTTGATGCGGTTGAGGCGGGATCGTCACGGGGGAGCGATATTGTTATCATCGATACTGCGGGGAGGCTGCAAACAAAGGTCAACCTGATGGAGCAGCTGAAAAAAATCAAGCGCAGCATCGGCAAAAAAATGGACGGTGCACCCCATGAGGTGTTGCTCGTTCTTGATGCTACAACCGGTCAAAACGCAATTTCCCAGGCCAAAATTTTTCACGAAGGGATCGGCGTGACCAGCCTTGCCCTCACGAAACTGGACGGTACCGCCAAAGGGGGCATCGTCATCAGTATCTGCAACACCATGAAACTCCCGCTCCAGTACATCGGCGTAGGCGAAGCGATAGACGACCTGCAACCATTCGACCCGGAAAAATTTATTGATGCTATTTTTTAACCATGCCGATCGCGTGCATCCAGGGAAAGGTGGCAAACAACGGTTCGTTACCTGACCGCCGCTTGTTATGAAAAACCGGTCATTCGGACAGATCATGCCTGCTACGGGCCTGTTCTTCTGCGGATACCTACCCGGAAACTCCCTTCAGACTTGGCTTAGTTTTACCCGTAAATAAAAAAAAAATGAGTTCGTGCTGTTTTATGTATTGACAAGAACTAAAACCTTATTTAAATTATTAGAAATTCAAGCCTTTTGAATAAACCTAAAAAAAGGGGAGGGAAAAGTCATGACAAAAGCTGAACTCGTAGAAAAAATGGCGAAAGACGCAGGAATTTCAAAGGTTGCCGCAACAGCCGCACTCAACTCCTACATTGATGGCGTGGTAAAATCTTTGAAAAAGAAAGACGGCAAAGTAACGTTGGTCGGCTTTGGCACCTTCCAGAAAGTAAAACGCAAAGCCCGGACCGGCCGGAATCCGCAGACAGGCGCCCCGATCAAGATCAAGGCACGCAATGTCGTAAAATTCAAACCGGGCAAACAGTTACGCGAATCCATCTGATTGTTTTTTTTGGGTTTCACTGCAAAAAAAGGGGACTATGTTATTCCAGTCCCCTTTTTTTATCGGGTCCGGCAAAGAATCGCCGGGGATGGGGACAATCAACTATGGGCAAATGCAAAGCCGGCGGGGTGCATCTTGCTCCGTTGCGCACATCACATGCCCCGCGTCATGTATACCGGACCGTAAAATCGGAGTACCGTCCGGCGGCGGCTTCTTCAGAGACCGTGACATTGGTCACCGATGCAGCGGGCGGACCCTTCCAGCACCATTTAACCATCTCGTCGACCTTGTCCGCATCCCCTTCAAAACAGGCCGCCACCGAACCGTCGGGCTTGTTCATGACCCAACCGTGAACACCCAGCTTTTCGGCTTGGTGAAACGTGGCCATCCGGAAATTGACCCCCTGCACACGACCTTCAATGTTCACCCGCAGCGCCTTCTTCTCCGCCATTTCGCATCACCTTCCTTTGATAAAACGTTGGTTCCGAGTAAAACGGTTTACCGATTTTTTCTTAGAAGATAATCCGGCACCCCCGCAGCGTCAAGGCAAACCGCTCGCAGCGTTTCATGACCCCGCTTCGTTCAGGAGCTGGATAAACCGGCCTTCATCGATAACGGCAACCCCCTTTTCCCTGGCCTGTTCAATCTTGCTTCCCGGGGACTCTCCGGCAACCAAGTAACCGGTCTGTCCGGAAACCGATCCCGTCACTTTCCCGCCGGCGGCTTCGATTCTTTCCGCCGCCTCTTTCCGTGTCATGGAAGAAAGCGTTCCCGTGAGCACGAAAGACAAGCCTTCCAACGCACCGGCTGTTTTCCCTCCCGTATTTTCAGGAAGAATATCCACACCCAGCGCTTGCATGTCATCGATGGTTTTGCGGTTTTCAGGCATGGCAAAATACGCCGTGACCGCTTCGGCCATAACCGGGCCGACCTGGTCGATGATTTCGACATCTTCTTTTTTGGCCGTCAAAAGCGAATCAATGGTTTGAAAATGTCCGGCCAGCAGCTTTGCCGCATGGCTCCCTACATGACGGATGCCCAGTCCGTAAAGGAACTTTGATAACGGCACGTTTTTACTGCTATCAATAGCGGCAACGAGATTTTCTGCCGATTTTCTGCCCATTCGATCCAATTTTTCAAGGGTTTCCACATCGAGCCGGAATATATCCGCTATGGAGCGGACCTGTTTGGTTTCAACGAGCTGATCCACAAGCTTCTTGCCAAGTCCGTCGATGTCAAGGGCACCCTTGGATGCAAAATGCAAGATATTCCCCTTTAACTGCGCCGGGCACCCGTTATTGATGCAGCGGGTGGCGGCTTCATCCTGAAAGCGGACCAGACGACGGCCGCATACAGGGCAATGCGACGGCATCTCGAATGGCTGCTGCGATCCATCCCGGTATGAGGGGAGCACCTTGACCACCTCCGGTATAACATCTCCGGCACGCTGCACAAGAACCGTGTCGCCTGAACGGACATCCTTTTTTCGGACTTCGTCTTCATTGTGCAGGCTCGCCCGGGAGACCGTGACGCCGCCGATACGGACCGGTTCAAGAACGGCTACCGGCGTGACGGCACCGGTCCGACCGACCTGGACAATAATATCGTTCACCCGGGTCTGTTCCTGCATTGCCTTGAACTTTACCGCGAGGGCCCATCGGGGGCTCCGCGACGTGTTTCCAAGCTGTTCCTGATACGCATACCGGTCCACTTTCACGACGATCCCATCAATTTCATAGTCAAGGGTCTTGCGAATTTCATCCATCTGCCGGAAAAATTCGATGACCTCATCCACCGTGATTTCAGCAGCCACATGAGGATTGACGGGAAACCCGAGCGCTTCTAAAGTACGAATGGTGCGGGCGTGGCTGCCTGTACCCAGCAGGTCCGTGCGACCCACGCCGTAGACGAACATTTTCAGCGGTCGTTGCGCCGTTATCGTAGAATCCAACTGCCGCAGGGATCCGGCCGATGCGTTTCGCGGGTTGGCAAACAACGGGTGCCCCTGCTCCATACGCATTTGGTTCAAATTCTTGAAATCAGATATATTCATGTAGATTTCCCCGCGAACATCGATAAATTCGGGGATATCGATTCCTTCACGCTTTTGAAGCACAAGGGGGATGCTGCCGATGGTTTTCACATTTCGGGTAATCAGCTCCCCGGCATACCCATCCCCCCGCGTAGCGCCGGATACGAGCACCCCGTTCTGGTATGCCAGCGCCACGGCAACACCGTCCACCTTCGGTTCCACCGTATACCGTATTTTTTCGCTTGTATTCAGGCTGCGGGTCACGCGCTGGTCAAAAGCGAGGATATCTGATTCATCAAACCCCTTGTCCAGGCTGCGCATGGGGACATGGTGGGTAATGGTTTCAAACTTGTCCAGCGGAGGGGATCCGACGCGGCGGGTGGGCGAATCCGGGGTGGCGAGCTCCGGAAATCCGGCTTCGATTTCAATCAGATCCTGCATCAGGCGATCATATTCGGCATCGGAAATCTCCGGATCATCCAGGACAAAATACCGGTAGTTATGATGATGCAAAATCTTTCTGAGCGCTTCCGCCCTGGATGCTGCCTGCTCTTTGTTTTCGAACAAATTCATGTTGCGCCTTGGCATAAACGGTTATAAAAACATGAAACAGCCCATGGTAAAAGACAAAAAAGTATCCCGACGCCGTGCTGATTTCAGGTTTTGCCGGTCTTGCTGCCGGCACACTGACTGTCCAACTGCCCGGTTACGGCCAGAATCAACTCAATGGCTTTCTTTCGCGCCTGTTTAAACAGGTTGCTGCCAAAACCGGTCTTCCACGAAAAGGAATGCACTTCATCGGAAACCGCAAGAATCGCGGCGACCTCGATACATCGATAGGCACCTGCCGCAAAAAGCGCCGCCGTTTCCATTTCCACGGCCAGCGCCCCCTGTTCCCGGTAATGGCCGATCATTTCCGGCGTTTCTCTGAATACCGCGTCCATCGTCCATATTGGGCCTTGGTGGCATGAGAGCTTCATTTTGCGACAGGCGGAAAGAATCATTGACGTAAGTTCACCGGAAGGAACTGTATTGTGCTCCTTATCCATGTTGATGCAATAATGAGGGGAGGTGCCGTCCCCCGGAAAGGCCGATAAGGGGATAATCACGTCGCCAACGCCGACATCTTCACAAAGGGAACCGCACCACCCAAAGACGATAAGCCTTTCAATCCCCCATGCTACAAGGGTTTCAAGCAGCATGACCGCATAGGGCGCACCGATGAAGGGACCGGCTATGCATACGTGGGCCGGTGAATGGGGATTACAGTACAATCGGCTGTTCATAAAAGCGTGGGGGGTTGTATTCGACAAACCGGCACGCTTGACAATATCCTTCAGATCCGCAGGCGAACTGACCATCACGGCCGTCCGGTTGACGCACGACGGCCAGTTTTTTGGATTCAACGGCTTTATTACGGCGCTGTCCTTTTGCATTGTTTTTATTCCATCGGAGCGGCCAGATCCTGAAGCTCGTCTTTGATCTCGTCAATATTGTCGTAAAGCCATAGCACGTCCTCTATGCTCAGTCGGCCCGCTTTAACCGGCGCCCGATCCGTGCCGTCTTTTTTCTTGAGGATTCGGGGACCGATCTGCAGCTTGGGCTCTCCTTCTCCATACTGGTTTATGGAAACCAGTAGGCCCGTTTCTTCACAGTGCCATTTCTTGATCACCTTATCTTTTTCCGGGTCATATCCGGCCATGTATTCCTCCGTAGGTTTCGTTTGAAAAATGAACGTTGCAGCTCCCTTAAAAACATAGGTTTTCATCGTAACACATTCTCAGGTTGCCGGAATCGGCAGCGGGACCGAATGGAAACATAGACAACCTTAGGTTGAAATGCGCGAAAAATCCGCAAGCCTTGCGAACAGGTCGGATATGCGCTTTAAGAGCGCAAGCCGGTTTCGGCGCAGTTTTTCATTGTCCGTCATAACCATGACGTCGTCAAAAAACCGGTCCACCGGATCCTTTATGCCGGCAATGGCGCGAAAGGCCGCTTCTGCATCCTGATTTTTCAGGCAATCCGCAACATTCGCTTCCGTTTGGCCAAACACCTTGAAAAGGGACGCTTCGGCCTCATTTTCAAATAGTGCCTCGCGAACCTCACCGGAGCCGACTTCAGTCGGGTCGGCTTTGCGGATAATATTGACAACGCGTTTGAAGGCAATGGCCAGAGAGAGGAAGCCCGGCTGGGATTTCATTTTGAAAAAAGCGCGGGCACGGCTCCACACGTCCGGGATATTGTCCGAAGAGACTGCCAGGATGGCCGCCGCCATATCCTTTGGGATCGATTCTTCTTCCAGCATGTGCGCCATACGGTTTTTAAGAAAATCATAAAGATTGTCCGCGGCATCTTTCATGGCCTCTTCGTCATAGCCATCAAACAGGTGCATGCCATAGCGGATCACCTCTGACAATGAAATGTCAAAACCGTTCTCCCTGACTGTTGCGATCAGCCCGATGGCCTGGCGGCGAAGGGCGTATGGGTCCGAAGCACCCGTGGGAACAAGCCCCACGAGAAAACATCCGCAGAGGGTGTCCATCTTGTCAGCGATCCCGAGCGCCGCTCCCTCTTTGGTTTCAGGCAGTTTTCCCCCGGAAGATGTCGGCCGGTAGTGTTCTTCGATGGCTGCGGCTACCCTGTCGGAATGCCCTGCTTTTTTTGCATAAACGCGCCCTATTATCCCCTGAAGGTTCGGAAATTCAATAACCACATGACTCACAAGATCGGCTTTGCAGTAGAGGGCGGCAAGATCCAGGTTTTCTTTTTCCGCATTTTTGAAGTTTAGGTTGTCGGCGATAAAACCGCAGAGCTTCCGTACGCGCTGCGTTTTGTCGTTAACGGAGCCAAGCTGCGCCTGGAAAACAACACTTTTCAATTTTTCGACCATGTCTTCAAGGGAGATCGCAAGGTCGGCATTGTAAAAAAACCGAGCATCTTCCAGGCGGGCATCAAGCACTCGCTCATAGCCGGAAACCACCACCCCCATGTTTCTCGCCCGGTTATTGCTGACCGCGACAAAATGCGGCATCATGGTCTCATCATTGTCCATAACGGCAAAATACCGCTGGTGCGACCGCATGGCCGTTACGAGAATTTCAGGGGGGAGTGCGAGAAATTTCCTGTCAAAGGAGCCAAGCACAACTTCCGGGTATTCAACAAGATTGCAGACCATCTCCAACAGGGCCTCGTCGTTCAGGAGAATTCCCCCGGTTCCGGCCACTGCTTTATGAATACTGTTTTCCATGCGCGCTTTTCGCTTTGCCACATCGGCAATCACAAAGGCGGATTGAAGCTTTTCAAGGTATTCGGCCGGATGCGCCAGCCGGATCTTTCCGGGCGAGAGAAAACGGTGCCCGAAGGTGTTGCGGCTGCTTTTCACGTCGCCGACCGTAAAGGATACGACACGGTCGCCGTAAAGGGCCGCGATGGAATGGATCGGGCGCGCAAACGCGATTCGGAGGTCTTTCCATCGCATGGTCTTGGGGAACGGAATGGACACGATCAATTCCGGCAATACCCGACGTAAGATTTGCGGTGTGTTTTGCCCTTTTTCCGTCCTATGGATGCAGAGGTATCGACCTTTTGCGGTTTCCTTTATTTCCAGCCGGCTGACGCCGACCCCGGCTTTTTCGGCGAATTTTTTTGCAGCAACGGTCAGCCGCCCGGCCTCGTCATAGGCCACACGCTCCGGGGGGCCGATGATCTCTGTATCCACAGGAACCTGGCGAGGCGCTACATCGTCGACAACAACAGCAAGCCTGCGCGGGGTACCGTATATGAATGCTTCGCCGCATTCGATCCGCTCTTTTTGAAGCCGTTGCGTGAGCATGGATCGGAAAGCGTGCAGCGCCGGCTCAATATATCCGGAGGGAATTTCCTCGGTGCCAATCTCAATCAACAGTTGTTCCATCTTTGGTCGGTTTCCTTCATATCAATCGCTGGTTTTCGAAATTCAAACGTTGTTCAGCATCGGGTGCCCCATGGCTTGACGCTGCGCTATATACCGCTGGGCGCAAAGGCGGGCCAGATCCCGTATCCTTGCGATATATCCCGTTCTCTGGGTAACGCTGATGGCGCCGCGCGCATCGAGCATATTGAACAGGTGGGAGCATTTCAGGCAGCACTCATAGGCCGGCATCACCAGGGCGGCGGCGGCATTTTTCCTGGATTCGGCTTCAAGCTTGTTAAAACTGTCCAGCAGCATCTCCACGTCGGCCGTTTCAAAGTTGTACGTGGACTGCTCCACTTCCTGCCGGTGATGGACGTCGCCGTAGGTAAGGTGCTTGTTCCACCGTATATCGAAAACATTGTCCACATTCTGCAGATACATGCATATCCGTTCAAGGCCATAGGTCAATTCAAGGGGCACGGGATCGACCTCGATGGACCCGGCCATCTGAAAATACGTAAACTGACTGATTTCCATGCCGTCCAGCCACACTTCCCATCCAAGACCCGAGGCGCCCAGTGTTGGCGATTCCCAGTCGTCTTCCACGAAACGGATATCATGGTCCATCGGATCAACGCCCAACGCCTTGAGACTTTTGAGAAACAGGTCCTGGGCATCGGATGGTGAAGGCTTGAGTATGACCTGAAACTGATAGTAATGCTGCAAACGGTATGGATTGTCCCCGTAACGGCCGTCGGTGGGACGTCGTGACGGCTGGACATATGCGACATGCCAGGGTTCGGGGCCGAGCGCCCGCAGCAGGGTGGCTGGATGAAAGGTGCCGGCCCCCACCTCGATGTCATAGGGCTGCACAAGCACGCATCCCTTCCGGGACCAGAACCGCTGCAAATGAAGAATTACATCCTGGAAATACATTGAAATCTTTCCTTGTCCTTGCTGTTATGAAACTTGATGGCACCGTAAAAAGTCCAATATCTGCGTTACGCGTGATTTCTCAGAATTTGCGGCTTACGCCTTGTACACATACACGTACGGATAAGTACGCTGCATTCTTCGAAATCACGCAAGCCTTGATCTTGAACTTTTTACGGAGCCATCTGAAAATCGACTTTTAACGAGTCCATCAAACTTCCCGATGATCTGCAACACCTGCCATATCCACGGCAGTATCGAGGAGTCGAGCGTCTTTTCGGACATTCAAAATGGCGTTCCATTCGGGTTTTAGGGTTGAAATGGCACCGGGCTCACCAAGCGCCCAGACACAACCGCCGCCCCCTGCCCCGGTAAAGCGCGCTCCGCAGCCGATTTTTTGCGCGGCCAAAACCAGTTTTTCGCCAATGCCATCCACGACATCCGGGGTCATGTCCATTCGGATGACGGTTTCACGATTCATCCATCGGACAGCGGATGCCACGTCTTTAGCCTCGAATGCATTAATGAAGCCTCTGGTGCATTCGACAATATCCACCCATTGACTGCGGCATGTGCCATCGATAAAACCGGCAATCCATCTGCTGTTTATATCCCTGGAATCGTGCTGTACGCCGCAATAGGATACGAGCATCCGCTCGTTCAGCCAGCCGGCGTCTTCCGCCGAAAGCAGGGATTTTCTCTCAAACCATTTATCGCTACCCGCCCCTTTCCAGAAGAAAGCGTTCACCCCCCCGTAAGCGGCCGCCAACTGGTCCTGGCATCCGCATGGCACCCCTGCAAGGCTTTCTTCAACGGCATGGGCCAGCAGGGGAATACGGTCGAATTCGACGCCGGTTTTTCCCGCCAGCACAAGCAAACGGCTGAATGCCGCAATCACGGCGACTGCTGCGACCGAGGAACCGCCAAGAGCGCTTTTCGGAGGCGACGAAGAATCAATTTCAATATGAATACCGTCGATATTGAAATACGCCGCAATGGCGAAAATAAGACCCAATGGATGGTCAAAGGGCATTTGATCAACAGGATGCTCCACGGACGTAAATCCCGCTGAGGAAACTTTTACAAGACCAGGGGCATGCAAAGAGAGCCGGACCGATGTTCGCATGTCCAGCGCAATATTGAATGTGGATGGCCCGAGATGGTAAAGGGGATAAAAAAAAACGGATATATCAACGGTGCCGCCAAGATCGATCCGGCATGGCGCCGAGACTTTAACCGCGTGCTGCTCTAAAATATCGCGGATCGGATTGTTCATGTCACCTCAGATTTTTCAGAAACGCCAGGCTTTTGGGCACCCGGCCCAGGTGGTACGGGACAAACGCTTCAAGAATATCCTGCGCTTCCGCTTGCGATTGTCCGCTGAATCGAAGCCGCCTCGCCGCGTCCGTATCGTATTCCTGGATCCAGGAAAGAAACTTGGCGGTTCCCTTTGTAATGGGCTTTTGAAACCGGCTTTCGCCAGCGCTACATCCATTGCATACAATGCCCCCCTTTGCAAGATCAAAAACGACCGTATTGGCGCGGATATCATCAATGGGAAGCGCGCAGGCGATACAGGATGACAGGTGTGGTGAAAATCCGGCCAGGCCCAGAAACCGCATCTGGAAAATGATACTCATGACGTGGGGGCAGACCCCTTTATCCAGCGCTCCCAAGCTGTAATCGAGCAGCGCGTAGATTTCCGGCTGGGGCTTGAACTCCTCGAGCCAGCCGTGGATCAATTCCGTCCAGTAACTCGCATACGCTGTTTCGATAAGCGCCCCGCGGATACCTGCAAAAGAGGTATTCATCGACGCTTCCTGAAGAACCGGCAGCCCGTTGCTCCGGCTTTTGCGGCATACGATGTCAAGTTTGGTGAACGGTTCCAATAATCCGGAAAAACGCTTCCGGCTCTTTTTGGCGTTCTTGGCAATGACGGAAATTCTTCCCCGGTCTAAAGAAAAAAAGGATATGATCAGGTCATAGTCTCCGAAATCGGTCCGTTTAAGCAGTATCGCAGGTGAAGAAAAACAGATCATGGTGCTTCCGTTATTTTCCTCCGGAATAAAACGCTGACGGGTTCTCCCGGATTGCCATGGAGATCGACCGGCTTGCCGTTGAAATAAACATTGACCCCTTGTGGGTTGTTTACCACCAAGATGAAACGTTCCGAGGCTTCCACCTGCATTTCATCTCTCGGGTTTAATATCAATTTTTCTTGTTTGCCGTCATCGATGCGAAGGCGGATTTGGGTTTCCGAAACCGCGACAAGTTTCAGGTGCAGCCGGTCATTCAACGTATATGCCGTATGTTCCTTTCCATCATTATGCCGGATCTCCTGTTCGAATAAAACAAATTCAAGGGGCGCTTCCCTGTCCGCGACAACGGCTTGTTTCGGATCGCTCCCGCCCAGGGGATGAAAGCGGTCAAACAAAACGATGGATATAACGACCACTGACGCCAAGGCCCCAAGGGCGACCATCATGCGGAAAACGGACTGCTTTCCGGACTTCAGAAGATCCTGCTCGGATTTTACCGAACGACGCCATGCCTGGCGGTTGATTTCATATCGCTCGATAATGTCTGCCGGATCAACCCCGACGGTTTCCGCATATGCTTTTAGCGTTCCCTTGACGTATACCTCATCCGGAAGCTTTTCGTGGTCTTCGGCCTCAATGAGCATCAGGTGCCAAATGCTGACACGAAGCTGGTCGGCAACGGTACTTAATGCCATATTCCTGCTTTCCCGGATGGCCTTGAGATAGCGGCCGAATGACAGGATATACGATGTCTGCATGGTATAGTTCTATCCGAAAGTTATCTCCGGGTCGGTATCCGGGGTAAAGGGAATTGAACGAACCGGTAACGGGGCCGACCTTTGAAATCTTTTTTTGGGTACAACCCCCGGCAAAAATGCGCCGCGTATCACAAAATTACACGAATATGAGCGGATTCTCTTAATGATTTAAGCCAATTATCAAACTTTTCTTCCACTTTTTGTTCATACAAGGTTTGCTCGATACGCTTCTCGACATCTTCCAGTTCCCGCTGTTCCGGTTCTTCAATATCTTCGAGAAAAAATATCTGAAAGCCCATTTCCGTTTCAACAATATCGGTAAACCGGCCGGGTTCGAGTGCAGCAATGACCGGCTGCAGGTGCTCGGAAAGGTCACCCAGGACAAATGCGCCGAGTTCTCCCCCCTCTTCCGCATTGGGTGCCATGGAATGTTTACGGGCCATTTCGTCGAAGGATGCGCCTGCTTCGAGTTCTTCCAGAACCGTTTCCATTTCCCGGCGCACCTGGTCCCTGTCTTCCCCATATAGCATGAAGATATTTCTCAGCCGGTATTTTTCGGTAATGCCGTATTTTTCCGGTTCCGACCCGTACGTTTCCCGGATATCCTCCTCCGTGACAACGATTTTTGATTTCACCTTCTGATCGATGACTTTGCTCCGCAGAATTTGCTGCCGGATATCTTCCCGATACGTTTCCATGCGGATGCCGCGCGCCTGAAGCGCCCGGCGGAGGTCTTCCTGGGTCAATTGATTGGCCGATTTGATCTGCTCAATGGTCGCATCGATTTCCCCCGGGGTTACGCGGATACCGGCTTCCTGTATTACCTGGTCGACCAGGGTTTCATCAATCAAATCCTCGATCAGCTGCTCCCGGGCGTCAAAGATCATTTCGGCTTCTTCCGCCGAAGAAAGCCTTCGGGAACGGATCTGCTCTTTTATGGGGTCGAGGTGACGGTTCAGATCCGACAGGCGGATAATATCCTCGTTGACGACGGCCACGATCCGGTCGACCACTTCCGCAGACTGAACCCGGTGCACACCCGGCCCGGAAAGGCACATCCACACTGCCAGAACGGCCAAAACGATACCCTTCCTACAAATATCGAACGAACGCATATGGTCTTTCATTGAATCCCCGATCCACCTTTTCAATAAAAATTTCTAATTATTAACATATGTTGCGATTTCCATCAATATTTTTTTGCTTTGGTTCATCAGGCTGTTGATGCCCGATTTATTGAGGGGCGCAATCATGGTTTGGGACGGTGTGATGCGAAAGCGGTTCGGTGCGGAGAAGGCCAGGTCCGCGAGCGCCTGCGGATTTTTCTGGTGTATTTCCGAAAAAGCCATTGAAAGGCTATCCATCGTCAAATCAAGCCGTTTTACACCCGCCTTTTTCGCCAGTATCTTCAGCATGATCTTCAGCAGGAGATGAATCACTTCCGCCGGCGGCTGTCCGAACCGATCGATGAGTTCCTCTCTGAAATCCGCCACTTCCTTCAGTTCCTGCATGCGGGCAAGCCTCCGGTATGCCGAAAGCCTGCCATCCCGGTCCGGTATGTAGCTTTCCGGAATGTAGACGGAAACCGGAATATTGATTTCAGGCTCAAGGGGCTCCGTGACGACCTCCCCTTTAAGCTTTGCTACAGATTCCTCCATGAGCTGCAGAAACATGTCATACCCGACTGCCGATACATGGCCGGACTGATGGATGCCCAATGCGGCGCCGCCGCCCCTGATTTTAAGGTCATGAAGGGCGATCTGGAAGCCTGCACCGAGATCGCTGTGCGCCATGAGCACCTTGAGCCGCTTTTGCGCATCGCGGCTGAGGGCGGCCTCCCCCGGAACAATCAGATAGGCGTAGGCCTGCTCCCCGGCCCTGCCTACACGGCCGCGAAGCTGGTAAATCTGTGCCAACCCGAACCGGTCTGCACGGTTAACGATAATAGTGTTTGCGTTGGGAATGTCAAGGCCCGATTCCACGATAGTGGTCGTCACAAGCATGTCGATTTCCCGGTTAATGAACTTGTTCATCACATCTTCCAGTTCCGCCTCGCCTAACCGCCCATGCGCGACGCCAAGGCGAATGCCCGGCACCATTTCCTTCAAAAACTTCGCCATGTTCCAGATGGTGTTGATGTTGTTATGAACAAAAAAGATCTGTCCGCCACGATCCGTCTCCCGCAGGACAGCTTCCGTGATAACAGCCGGGTCCAGTTCGCTGATATAGGATATAATCGGCTGGCGCAGTTCCGGCGGCGTGGAAATAATGCTGATATCCCGTACGCCCAGCATCGACATATGAAGGGTCCTCGGGATGGGCGTTGCCGTCATAGACAGGACGTCCACCGTGCTTCTCATCTTTTTCAGTTTTTCCTTGTGCTTGACCCCGAAGCGCTGCTCCTCGTCAATGATGACCAGGCCCAGGTCCTTGCACCCGATATCTTTCTGGAGGAGGCGATGGGTGCCGATAACAATGTCGGCCGTGCCTTTTTTCATACGGTCAACAATCTGTTTTTGTTCCTTTTTGGTACGAAACCGGCTGATGCAGTCAATGATTACAGGATATTTTTCAAACCGCTGCGAAAAGGTATGATAGTGCTGCTCTGCCAGCAGGGTAGTCGGCACCATCACGATTACCTGCTTTCCGTCGTTGACCGATTTAAAAGCGGCACGAAGCGCAACCTCGGTTTTTCCGTATCCGACGTCGCCGCAGATCAGGCGATCCATAGGAACCGGCGATTCCATGTCCGCCAAAACATCTTCAATGGCCTTGATCTGGTCTTCGGTTTCATCATAGGCGAATCCCGCTTCAAAATCCCTGTAATCGCTGTCGTCTCCGCCAAAGGCATGCCCCTTTTCCACTTTTCTCCGGGCATAGAGCTGGAGCAGTTCACCGGCAATCTTTTCAACGCTTTTCTTCGCCTTGGCTTTTACTTTCGCCCATGATGTACCGCCGAGCTTGTCAATGACCGGAATGACATCATCGACCCCCATATACTTCTGGACCATGTCCATCCGATCGACCGGCAGGTATAATTTGTCCTGGTCGCGGTATTCAAGTACCATGAAATCGTTGGTGATATTGTCGATGGTCAGCTTTTCAAGGCCCTTGTACCGTCCGATCCCGTGCGCCACATGAACAATGAGATCATCTGCGTTGATATCGGAGAAATCGAGAAATGTGGTCTGAACGGCACGGCGTTTTTCGCTGCGGCTTCGGCGGATTGCCTTTTTGCCGAAAATATCCTTTTCCGTGATGATGGCAAGGCGCTCGTTATGGAAGACAAAGCCTTCGCTTAACTGCCCGGTAATAATGGCGGATTTTGGAGATCTGCCCGCAATATCCATAAATGATGGTAAAATGGATATGTTTTTCCCGTAAGACTCCAGCAGCCCCTTAACCCGATCCGCCTGAAAGCGCGTCTGGCAGACAATCGCCACATGGTACCCCATGGTTTCATAACTCTCGATCCATTCCATGAGAGGCTTGAGCAACTGCTCCCCTTTGCCGGAGCCCGTTATCTGTGATGCAATACCCGAGTTGTCCTCAACGGAAAGTGCAACAGGAGCATCTTTCCCGCCAGCACCGGCCTCATCATCGGTAGAGTGCAGCGTGAGCATGCGGAAGGAAAGGGTCTGTTTTTCAGCAAGGGCTGACTGTACCTGGGGCCACGGTTGGTAAATGGATTCAGGTGCAACGCACATCCGGTTGTCATCGCAGGCCGAAAGATAGTTCCTGGTTGCCCGGGCTTCCTTTTTTTCCGCTTCGGTCTCGTTTGCGGCCGGGTCGTATTCGACAATGACGGCATTTGGATGCATATAATCCAATACCGTATCCGTCCGGTCATACATCAGGGGGAGGAGC
Source organism: Desulfosalsimonadaceae bacterium (assembly GCA_046498365.1). Taxonomy (GTDB): domain Bacteria; phylum Desulfobacterota; class Desulfobacteria; order Desulfobacterales; family Desulfosalsimonadaceae; genus B1SED10-16. Next base: position 5,359 of record JAWOAV010000107.1, on the reverse strand, counting down.
CCTTCAATTCCAGGAAAAACCCCTTCGCTTTGAAGCCGCTCCACAAATTCCGTGACCGCCGCTTCCGTGATCCCGGCGGCGCTTTTCTGCGCGCGGGCCCGCTCGATGATATCGTTTATGCGATGAGTTTCAAAAACGGCCTCCCTTGCAGGCAGGATAACCGCCTCTTCCAGGTGGTCGACCTTCCTCTGGCTGGCAACGGAAAAACGGCGAATGGAATCGACCGTATCCCCGAACAATTCGATACGAAGCGGATCATCATACATGGGCGAAAAAATGTCGATGATACCCCCGCGAATGCTGTATTCTCCGGGCTCCTCTACAATCGCCGCATGGACGTAGCCGCCGGTTTGAAGCTTGCCGACCAGCCGGTCACGGTCCATGTCTTCATTGACCATAACGAGCTCCGCATACCCGCACAGCACTTCCCTGGGAATGACCCGCTGAAGCAGCGTTTCCACGGGAACAACCCCTATGGCGGGGGCATTGCCGCCAATGGCCAGTTCATATAGAATACGGATCCGGCGCGCCGCTGTTTCATTATGGTAGGCAACCCGCTTGAAGGGCAGGATATTGTACGGCGGGAAAAGAAATGCGGGGGGCGTGGACGGGCCCGAAAAAAAAGCAAGGTCCTGCACTACGGTTTCAGCGACCTGTTTTGACGGAACGACCACAAATACGATCCGTTTGCTTTTTTCCGCCAGGCGGGAAATGATATAGGATCGTTCCGCTCCGCCGGTCCCTTCGATATCCATATTCCGTTTGGACCGCACCTGCATGGAATCAATTATTTGGTCGATTGCACTTTCTCTGTTACGGAGGTATGTTTTTTCAGAAAGACGTTTCATAATTCCTTTGCTTTATATCATCCACTACTTCTCATAAAGGACAAAAACGGCCGTTCGGATGAACCGGAACCATCTGCCGGCCGGAATGAATGATCCGGGCAAAAACCGCTTGACGGTAAACCGTGCCCATGCTATCAGAAATGACACATTTTCAGCCGACGTAGCTCAGTTGGTAGAGCAGCTGATTCGTAATCAGCAGGCCAGCGGTTCAAATCCGCTCGTCGGCTCCATAAAATGAAGCCAGAGGTTTCAGGCAATTCACCCTGAAACCTTTTTCACTTTGCGCCCGGCATTGTCTTTTCACAGGTTTTTCGATACGGCTTTCCGGGGCAACGGCGTTTCCTCTTTTCGCCGGATTTTCCATACCGGGTATCCCTTGAAAACAAGTTGTAACAATATATGTGTTTCAGTGTAAAAATCAATCTTGTTGTATGAACAAATTTGTTCAAAAAAAGATACGCTTTTTATAAAAATTAAAAAACATTATAACACCTTGACATTTTATTCCTTTCTGTTTATTTATGAAAAATATTAAGCATTTTTAGGGGAAGCCTTTTGGGATAAATGACGTATCCATACCCATTCGGGGAAGCAGATCCCCGTAGAACGGTATTGTTATCGTTGCATGGGCAAGACGCGGAAACATGACACGAGATATATTGGATAACGCGAATTATCCGGATGAGATCCAGCTGAAAGCAGAAATCGATGAAATTTCCAGCCGGATTGACCGTATTATCGAAACAGTGAGGGAGCATTTCCCAGGAAACACTGAACAGACTGATGATAGCGAGACGGACGGCAATGCGGAGCGTCAGGATGAACGCTGAACCGGTTCAAATCAAGATTTACAATTAACCGCCCGAGCAGGAGGCATTGATGGCATTGACAAAAAATAAAATCGTGGAACAGGTGAACGACCTTGGTTTTACCAAAAAAAAATCCGTTGAAATCGTTGAGTCCCTCCTTGAAATCATTAAAAGAAGCCTCGAAGAAGGGGAAGATGTTCTCGTTTCCGGTTTCGGAAAATTTTGCATAAAGGACAAGTCAACCAGAAGAGGGCGAAATCCGGCTACAGGCGATGACCTGCTTCTCGAAGCCAGGCGGGTCGTAACTTTTAAATGTTCGGGCAAATTACGGGATCGCATCAACAGCAGGAAGGACTAACTGCATCTTTCTCGCGTGGCCATTGGATATAAAAGGATTCGAGAAAAAGGGGCATGACAGGTCAGGCACATCATGTCCCTTTTTTATTCCTGTTTCCGGTTATCCGTCAATCCCGTAGCGTTTTATCTTGCTCAACAGGGAAGGATGGCTTATTTCAAGCAGCCTTGCCGCCTGCGTTCTGTTACCTCTGGTTTTTGCAAGCGCCTTCCGGATCATGGCCTCCTCCAGTCGCACCTTTCCCGATTTCAGGGAAAAACCTTGAAAAAAATTTTCGATTCCTTCTCCGCGATTGATTTTGACGCCCTGTAAATGAACCGGAAAATTTTCCGGTCCCAACTCCTGCTCTTCTGCGAGAACCACGGCACGTTCAATCATGTTTTCCAGCTCCCGTACATTGCCGGGCCATGAGTGTTCAAGGAGCATGGACATTGCGACAGGTGAAATGGTTTGGACGGCCTTGCCGAATTTGCGGTTATAGCGATCCATGAAAAACTGACAGAGCAAGGGGATGTCTTCACTGTGTTCCGCCAGCGGAGGAAGGTGAATCGACATGACGTTCAACCGATAATACAAGTCTTCCCGGAAATTTCCATTTTTCATTTCCTCTTCCAGGGTTTTGGACGTTGCGGCAACAATCCGGGCATCCACGACCCTGGATTCGGATGCGCCCAGGGGCCGGATTTCACCTTCCTGGAGCACCCGCAAAAGCTTCACCTGCAAAGACGATGGGAGATCCCCAATTTCGTCCAGAAAAAGCGTTCCGCCTTCCGCTGCCTCGAACAATCCACCGTAATCACGATCCGCGCCGGTAAATGCCCCTTTTTTATACCCGAACAGCTCGCTTTCAAGTAAATTATGAGGGATTCCTGCACAATTGACCGGAACTATTTGCTTTTTATTCCGCTTGCTACTGTAATGGATCGCCTTGGCAATCAGCTCCTTACCGGTTCCGCTCTGTCCGGTCACCAGAACCGTGGTGTCATATTGCGCCACCTTAGCGGACAATTTGAACACATCCTGCATGGATTTGCTTTTTGCCACCATGTCACCAAAACTGTGGGAGCCCTCGATCTCCTCGATGCGTTGGCGCAATACGGTGTTTTCTTCTTTTAACACCTCCCGCTCATAAGCCTTCTTCAGCGTAAGCAGGATTTCATCCGGCTTGAACGGCTTGGAAATATAATCATAGGCACCAAGCTTCATGGCTTCGATTGCAATATCGATGCTCCCGTATGCGGACATCATAATGACGCTGGTCTGATCCAACGCCGCACCAGCGGATTTCATGAACGTCATACCGTCCATTTTCGGCATTTTTATATCGCAAAAAATATACTTGTACGAAACCTCCCTTACCTTGCGCAGGGCTTCCTCCCCGTCGGGGGCCTCGTCTACGTCATATCCGGCATCCGTCAGCAATACCGACATCATGTGGCGCATATTGGTCTGATCATCGACGATCAGGATCCTGTGTTGATTCATGGCCTGCATTTCTTTTACCGATTAAAAAAGGTTTTTCATCGTTTTGAGGGACGGCCGGTTACGCGGCGCCTTGTTGATTTGTTTCTTTTCTGCCGGCCAACGGCAGCTCGATGACGATCCTTGTTCCCCGTTCTTCATTGTCGAAAATGGCGATGGCACCGCCAAAGCGCTCGATAATCATGTAGCTGACATAAAGGCCCAGCCCGGTGCCTTTGCCCGTTTCCTTGGTTGTAAAAAACGGATCGAAAATTTTGTCCCTGTTTTCAGAAGCAATACCGCAGCCGTTATCCTGAACCGACACACAGAGCCACCGACCGTCTTCAGAAACATCGGTAGAAATCCGAATTTCTCCCTGCTCCGGATTGTCTGCAGCGGCGGATATGGAATCCGCCGCGTTGATAAACAGGTTAACAATGACCTGGTGCAACTGACTGCGATCTGCGTGGACGATATCATTGGATGCTGAAAAATCATAAAACAAGCGGATGTTCTCCATCAGCGGCTGCTGTGAAAGCATACGGCCGGTGTCATGGAGAACATCATGGACCGAAAAATCAATGAAGCCCGTCGGAGTCGAGCGTGAAAAGTCAAGGAGCTGTCGAATGATATCATTGATGCGATGAATTTCGACCTCGGCCCGCGCGATGCAGTCCATGCCATTTGCATCTTCAGGGGATATGGAACGGGTTTTGAGCAAGCCGAGATATCCAAGCACAATGCTGATCGGGTTGCCGATTTCATGGGCAATGCCCGCCGAGAGCCTGCCGATGGATGCCAATTTTTCAGCGCGGATAATTTCCTGCTGGGCTTTTTTTAAATCACGATTGGCGGTTTCAATTTTTTCAAGGGACTGCTCGAGCTCCTGCCTGTCATCATCGATCCGGTGCACCATGCGATTTAAGGAAGACGAAAGACGGCTGAACTCATCGTGCTGTTTTTCGGGGAAAAAATCAAAGGGTTCCGAATACCGGTAATTATCCGTCAAACGTATAAAACGCTGGATCGGCCGTAGTACAAGGCTGGAGAAGCGATACATGCCAAAGGCAAACAGGACCAGAAAATTTAAAAACATGTACCCGATGGCAACCTGCTGGGAATTGCGCAGCATTTCATAGTCCGGGCCGAGTTCAATGGCGGCGGCGCCGGCATCGCCACCCCCGGATACGGGAACGGCGACGATCAGGTATTTGCTTCTTTTCCAGAAGACCCCCCACTCCCGGCCGACGAAAAGATATGCGGACTCTTTTGTGCTTTTGGCATGTTCGATCAAGCGTCTGGCGTGGTGATCAACTGCGCCCGCTTCATCGCGGGAAAATTCGGAATGCTCCCCTTCACCCGCATACATGGCATATACGATGCCGGGATAAAAATGGTTTCCGTAACCGGACAATACAGACAGCGGGTCTGCTCCGGAAGCGCGCATCTGGTGCATGGAAGCAATCCAGTTTTCACCGGATGCAATATGCTTTTCCACGATATTTTTTTCAATAATGCGAAGCAGAACAAAATTGGTCAGGCCGATGGCGACCAGTAAAAGGATGGCGAGATGAATGGCGATTTTTACTCTGAGGCTTTTTAAACGCACTGGAACCGCCGTAAAAAGATTTCGGGATTAAGGGGAATCACACGGTACCATATGCATCCATTATTAAATGGTAATACCCGGGTTATCAACAAAAAAAGCCCCGGCGTCATAAAAAGAGGCCGGGGCTTTTGCAAATTAATTTCGGCGGCGACCTACTCTCCCACCGGGTCGCCCCGGCAGTACCATCGGCGCTAAAGGGCTTAACTGCCGTGTTCGGGATGGTAACGGGTGTCTCCCCTTTGCCATCGCCACCGAAAAACCGTAATGCAAACTCATC
>JAWOAV010000102.1:0-17714 GCA_046498365.1 Desulfosalsimonadaceae bacterium | reverse complement strand
GGTCGTTAAAAACAAATATTCAGATTACAGTCTTGTCTTATTTGGGAAGCAGTCTATTGACACGGATAATTCTCATCCGGGAAACGGGTAAAGCCCTGATCATGCCGCCCGGGATTTTCCATACCCCTTTTCCGGGGCATGACGGTACAACTCCCAGGTGTCCAGAAAGGCTGCTTCAAAGGATCTGGATTCAATATATTTTCTTGCATTCATTTTCATGCTTTCCAGGCGGGTCTTATCCCGCATCAAGGCCAGTACCGTTTTGGCGAGGGTTTCTTCATCCCCTGCAGGCACGACCATTCCGGTTTTCCCGGCAATAACATTTTCCTTCGGCCCCCCCTGGTCGGTGACGATGACGGGCAAACCCGAGGCCTGCGCTTCAAGGACCACGTTGCCGAAGGTGTCCGTTGCGGACGGAAAAACAAACAAATCGCTTGACGCATATGCCCGGGCAAGCGTTTCCCCGTCGAGATAACCGGTAAACAGCACCTGCGCTTTCCCCAACCGTTTTTCCATCTGCTTGCGGTAGGGACCGTCGCCAACGAGGATGAGCTGCACCCTGTCGGTTATCCGGCGAAGCAGGTGGAAGGCACCGGCAAGAACATCGAGATTTTTTTCCTTTGATATGCGGCCAACATACAACAGCTTGAATGTATCGGCTGCAATCGACCAGCGAGACGCCCAGAACCCGTTTCCCATTGACGGATGGAAACGATTGATATCGATTCCCCGCGGATAAAGGCATAATTTTGGTTTGGCGATGCCTTTTTTTTCCAGTTCAGCCCCCGTTGCGGCGGATGGCACGTATACCGAATCCACCTGGTTGTAGAACCAGACCATGGCTTTCCACAGGATCTCTTCCATGGCATCATCACCGGTCAATTCGGCCGCATATTGGGGAATTGCCGTGTGATAGGTTGCATGGATCGGAATATCGAGTATTTTTGAGATGGCCAGGCCGCAAAGCCCTACCGGACCAGGCGTGGACGCATGAATCAAGGTAATCTTGTTCTCATAACAATAGTTGAGCATTTTCAACAACGGGGGGCAATGCAGCGAAAGTTCCGGGTATTCCGACGGGGTATATGTACTTGCGGGTTCAAAATTGACGACAGTGTCATTTGTTTTATCCGGGCTGCAGGTTAAAACGAAGAGTTTCTTACTATATTTCCGAGCCATTTTCACCTGCTCCCGGAGGGTCAGGGCGACGCCGTTGGTTTCATAATACGTATCGGTAAAGAAGGCTATCCTCGTTTCCTCCCCATCCGGACCGGCGGTGCTTTTCCGGCATACCGCCCGGCATGTATCGGTAAATCCGCGATCCTTAATATAAAGATTGAAAGACATGAAGTACGGTGCCAGAAGGGTATAGACGGATCCGGCCGACCCTGCCGCCTCAAAAATATTGAAGAGCTTGGCCTTGGAAAGGCTGCTGAGAATTGTATCGGCAAAATTTTTCATCACGGCTTCGGAAACTTCATTGACGAATTCAAACCAGTCCGCCTCTGTTTCCCAGTGATCAACCGTATCTGCTTCCACCAACCGCCTGAATCGCCTGTTTTCCGATATGATCTTTTCCGCTTTTTGCACAATGACATGGGGCGCCCCGTCCGAAAACACATGAAAAAAAGGGAAAAATGAAGGCTTCCTGGCGGCAATGAAATCCTGGAGCCTGGCAAAAATACCTTTTTCAACGTCGTCATCAACGGTCAACGCCGCATGGACGAATCTGAAAAGCATACTTTTTCCGGCATACCGGGCAAGATTGTATTTCGAGGAATAATACTGGTAGGCGATGCCATAGAGATTGTGGGCCATGGTTTTCGGTGTTGCCGCTGTCCCCCTGACAACGGCCCGGCCCTCTGCCAGTCCCTTGAAAAACCCTTCGCGCTCTGAGGCACCGGGCACGAAAGTGTGCATCCTGGCAATGTTTAACGATGAATGGTCGTCAGAACCGCCGATAAGATTTTTTTCCCAGAATTGTAGGCCCATGGGTGCAATGCCGTGTTTTTCGCTCAAACGCTCGATGTCCGCCTCTGTAATATTGGAGAGGATCATTTCAAGCGTCCGGTTCTGGTAGTCGTCCCGTGAGCCGTTCAATTCGAAATTTTTAAACAGCAGCAGCATTTTTTCAAAATGTGCGACGGTGAGCTTGTGGTTCAGGTCAAACATGGGATGGGCGACCGCGTGACATATTTTCTCTTTGGCAAGAAATGTGACGAGATCATAGATGTTGGTCCGCAGATAACTGATTTCATCATGCTGGGACTCATTGATATCCAGCGCGAGAACGTGGAGCTTGCACTGGTTTTCCGGAAAATAGGCCGTAACTTCCTCACTGATGAACGTGTCTTCCAGGTGAGCGATTTCAAGGGCGCCGTCGATGGTATTGTGATCCGTTATGGTGACAAGGTCCATGCCACGGGATTTTGCGATTTCATAAAGACGCAATGGCGAGGTGAAACTTTCCGGGCAATCGAGTTTCTGAAGTATCCACTGGGAAGGCCGGGTCGACATTTTTGAGTGAACATGCAAATCCGCTTTCAGTCCGTTATCCATATCGGTATCCTCCTTGATATTCATTTTCGTTTATGAATATGAGATACCTGTATATAGATTCCGGTCATGACGACGGGGTGACGAGATCGTGATAATGTGGTGAAAACGGAATGATTTGAATGTGGCAGGTTCCATGAGAAATCATGGGAAAAGCGCTTTGCGCTAAGCGGTCAAATTACCAGGGGCCTCGCGGGGGAAAAGACTACAAGCCATCTCAAAAAAAAAGATTTTGGTTCAAGATCAAGGCGGTGGTGAAATTGAAACCGGAGGCATACTGCAGTATTCCGAGGATTTCAATTTCAACGCCAACGAAGATATTGGGGCAAAAGATTTTTTTGAAATAGCTTGTATATATGCAGAATACGCAAGGGCAGGGATTGTTCCACTGATGCTACGAGGCCAGCCAGTTTTTGACATGTTTTTTTATCTGGTCCCGGACCTCCCTGAATTTTTCCAGCTGCTGCGCCTCGGTCCCTCCTGCGGCGGCGGGATCTTCGAAATGCCAATGAATATGCTCGCCGGCAGTTCTCAAAAATGCGTAGGGGCAGTTTTCTTCCGCGTGGCCGCACACGGTGATCAAATGCGCGATATTTTCCTTCCCCAGATACTGTTTCAGGCTTTTTGACTTTTGATTGTCCAGGCGTATTCCGATTTCCGCCATTGCTTTCACAGTTAACGGATGAATCCCCTTAGGCTCGAGACCGGCGCTCAGCGCCTCGTACCTGTCCCCGCCGTACTTTCTCAGGAAGGCCTCGGCCATCTGGCTGCGGGCAGAATTCCCGGTGCATAAAAAAAGCACTTTTGCTTTGTCCATAAACAGCTCCCTTTCCTACAACCGCTTCTTCTGGAGTCGGCTTCGAATAATAATCGCCAGCAGGTTCATGCCCAGCACAAGGGCCATGAGCACCAATGCGGTACCATACTGCAGCGGCCTTGTTTTGGCAATTTCCGTGCCGGCAGTAGCCAGCACGTAAATATGGTACGGCATGGCCATAACCTCATCAAAAATAGATTTCGGCATCTCCCGGGAAAAAAACACCGCCGCGGTAAACATGATGGGGGCCGTCTCCCCGGCCGCCCGGCTCATGCCCAGGATAAGGCCGGTAATCATGCCGGGAAGCGCCTCCGGGAGCACGACCCGGTAGATCGTCTGCCAGCGGGTGGCGCCCAGTGCAAGGGATGCCTCCCGGTTGGCCTGGGGTACGGCACGAAGCGCCTCTTCAGAAGACCCGATGACCAGCGGCAGGATAAACGCGCCTAATGTGAGCGAGCCGGCAAGAATACTCACGCCCATTTTCAGCCAGATAACAAAGAATGCCAGCCCGAAAAGACCGTACACCACGGACGGAACACCCGCAAGATTGACAATGCCCATGCGAACGATACTCACCCATCGCCCGCTGCCGGCATATTCGTTGAGATATATCGCCGTGCCCACACCCAGGGGGAATGCCACGGCAATGGACCCCAAAGAAAGGTAGACCGTACCCACGATGCAGGGCCATATGCCCCCTTCCGTCATGGATGCTTGCGGCGCTTCCGTCAAAAACGTCCAGGTGATGGCCGATATCCCCTGCACCGCAATAAAGGTCAGAAAAACGAACAATGCGCCCACATTGATATAGACGGCTGCCCGGACCGCCGTAAAGGCGACCTGCTGGATAATTTTCCGTTTTCTTGTCGTGTTGATACGCATTTCCCACTCCCCCTTTCGCCTTATAAAGACGCCGCGCCAACCTGTTTGTGCTTCTGCGCCAGGTAGGCGGCGATCATGTTAAACAGGAACGTAAACACGAAAAGAACCAGGCCGATAGCGAACAGGGCGTGGTAATGATCGCTGCGGAAAGGCGTATGCCCCATTTCGGCAGCGATATTGGCCGGCATCGGGCGGACCGGGTCAAAAATGGACTCGGGGATCATGGCCGCCCCGCCGGCCACCATGAGCACTACCATGGTTTCCCCGATGGCCCTTGCAATACCCAGGATCACCGCCGTGGATATTCCCGTGAGCGAGGCCGGCAGAATCACCCGGGCAATGGTTTCCCAGTGCGTTGCCCCCAGCGCCATGGATCCCTCTTTCATGTGCACGGGAACACTGTAAATCGCGTCTTCGGAAATGCTTGCAATTGTCGGGACCGCCATGAAAGCCAGCATGACGGAGGCATTAAACAGATTCAAACCCGTTTCCAATCCGAACATCTTCTGCAGGTACGGGGCCACCACGACCATTCCAAAGAAACCGATAACGACGGTGGGCAGCCCTTCAATCAGTTCGATGGCTGGTTTGACCACCGCCCGGACCCGGGGATGGGCGATTTCAGCAAGATATACGGCAGACCCGATTCCAAGGGGGATGGCGATCAGCGAGGACAAGACCACCACGCTTGCAGAACCCGCGATCAATGGCAGAATGCCGAAATCGGGCGGGTCATAGGTCGGGTACCACATAGTGCCCAGGATGAAATCCTTTACGGAAACCACCTCGAATATGGGGATACCCTCCATGATCAGAAACAGCAGGATCAATGTCAGGATAATAATGCCGCTCGCCCCCACAACGAGAAAAAATATATGGATCAGCAGCTCCCTTGCTCCGCGTCGTGTACCCATATGAATCACACCGTCTTTTTTTCGTTTATAGCGTTATGGGAAGGGGGGGGCCAGGTTTAGCCCGGCCCCCCTTCCCTGCATTTTTTAAAAATACCCGGATGATGGGACAGTTTCTAATACAACGGGATATATCCGACTTCCTTCACAAGTTTCTGCCCTTTTTCCGGGTGCAGCATGTAATTGATAAAGAGAAGCTGTTTTCCTTCCGGCCAACCGTCGGTGAAGTAATAGAGCGTGCGGGAGACGGGATATTCACCGGAAGCCGCATTCTCATGGGTCGGCTGGACGCCGTCAACACGGATGCTTTTGAGGCTGTCATCCAAGTAGCCAATGCCGATATAGCCGATGGCATTCCGGTTGCCGACAACCGCCTGGGTGATGGCGCCGTTGGAAGGCAGAAGCTGCGACCTGGGGGACACACGGCCGCCCCGCAGGACCACATCGTTCCAGACCACAAATGTGCCCGACGAAGAATCCCTGGAGATCACCGTGATCGGAAGGTCTTCGCCGCCCACTTCCTTCCAGTTGCGAACTTTCCCTTCGTAAATGGCCTTGAGCTGATCCAGACTCAAGTCGTTGACCGGATTATCCTTGTGGACCACCGGGATGATCGCGTCAAGGGCGACGCCGAAAGGAACCGGATAGAAACCGTTATCCACGGCAAGCTCGACCTCCTGCTGTTTGATCCAGCGGGAAGACTGGGCAATATCCGTGGTTCCGTCAACGATGGCCTTGATCCCGTTGCCGGAGCCGCCGCCGGAAATGGAAACATTGATATGTGGATATTCTTCCATAAATGCCTCGGCCGCCTTCTGAGTAACCGGCAAAACGGTCGTCGAGCCCTTGATTGTCAACTGCTCTGCGGCTATTGCCGCTGTTCCGGCCGACAAGAACAGCACGGCCGCCACGCTAATCATCTTGAAAATTGTTGATTTCATCTTCTTCATGTTTGAAAGCCTCCATTATTCTGTTATTAAAGGTAAGTATGCCCTTGTGGAAAAATTTCTCATTCAAAGGTGACGGCTTCGTAAAAAGCCCAATATCTGCGTTGCGCACAATTTTTGAAGAATCTCATCACGCCAAAGGCGTGACTCAATTCTTCAAAACTTGCACGCGCCTTGATCTTGAACTTTTACCTTTGCCATCCAACATCGACTTTTTACTGGCTCATCTCACAAGGTGAACCCAAACTAACGACCCAATTTGACGATTGTGTGACGAACAAATGAAGAATTGTAAAAACCGCTTGTCACTCGAATAACAAGGGAAGTACACAAAATTGTAACATTCGGGGCTTATTGATATGGGAGAAATGCAGACGGTTATGCAGGGGCGCAGAACAGGCACCCATGGCAATTTCAAAGGAGAGATTCAGTCGCTGATAGCGACGCCAAACCCCTTGCGAAACAAACGATACAAGATCGCCAATTTCGTGCATGGCGGACAAGGAACACAATATGGTCAAAACAATCCTCGTTGTAGAAGATGACGCCGACATCCTGGGGCTGATCGAGTGGCACCTCAAGGCCGAGGGCTACCGGGTGATGACCGCCAGAGACGGGGCAAAAGGCTTCGAGCTGGCCAAGCGGGAAACGCCCGATCTCCTTCTCCTTGATCTCATGCTCCCTTCCATGGACGGCCTGGAGATATGCAAGCGCCTCAAAAAAAAGGAGGCGACCGAGCACATCCCCGTTATCATGCTGACAGCGAGGGGAGAAGAGGTAGACCGCATCGTCGGCTTCGAGCTGGGGGCAGACGATTACATGGTCAAGCCCTTTTCCCCCCGGGAACTGCTGCTGCGGATCCGGGCCATCATGCGCCGGGCAGATGGCAAGACCGAAAAATCCCCCGTCATCCGGCACGGCGAACTGGTTGTCGACCCGGAAAAACACGCGGTGACCATCGGAAGTGCCCCCATAGAACTGACCGTAACGGAATTCAATCTGCTTTTCGACCTTCTCCGGAACAAGGGGAAGGTACGGACAAGGGACCAGCTGCTCGACCGTGTGTGGGGCTACCAGTTTGAAGGATACCATCGCACCGTGGACACCCATATCCGGAGGCTTCGCCAGAAAATGGGCCCGCTTGCCGAAGAGATCGAAACGGTGCGGGGAATCGGTTACCGTTTCAGGGAGTGAAAAAATGACCGGAATAAAATCCATGCGCTTCGGCAGCCGGATTCTGGCGGCTTTCTGGGTTGTACTGCTCGTTGCAATAGGCATCCCCGGTGTCTATATCTACTATTCCCTGAAAAACGACTTTATCGAAACCTCCCGAACGGCGGCATTTGAGAATCTCGGATTTGTTGAATGGCTCGCAGCACGGAATCAGCCCTTTGCATCGGATAAGGATATCGATGCGTGGTGCACCCGGTTTGCCCGGCAACTCGGCTTCCGGATCACCGTGATCGAACCCGGCGGTCGGGTCGCCGCCGATTCCGACGTGGCCTGGAAGGATGTTGCCGGCATGGAAAACCATGCATACCGGGAGGAGGTCAAAGCGGCGCTCCGGACCGGGACGGGGTCTTCCATACGCTATTCCGACACGCTGCACCGCCACCTGATTTATGCCGCACGCCAATTCACGCTTGAGAATTACCCGTCGCCCATGATCCTGCGAATTGCCATGCCTTTTTCCGAGGTGGAAACCCGCCTGAACGAGTATGCAAGACAATTCTGGCTGATCAACGCATTCATTTTCGCGCTGGCGCTGGGTTTGAGCATCTACTTTACCCGGCGGTTTGAATCCCCCGTTTACCAGATCATCGAACGCATCCGGAAAATCGGCACGGGGGACTATACACATGGCTACATTGCCGATGACGGCCGGGAGTTTCACCAGCTCTCCGGAAACATTAACGAGATGGCCGATCGCATATCCCTCCAGGTGGAAACCATCACCCGGCAGAAATACGAACTCGCGGTCATCATCGAAAACATGCGCGAAGGAATCCTTCTTCTGGACAAAAACGGCCGCATCAAGGCGGTCAATCATGCCGTAGAGGCGCTCGCCGGATGCCGGGGCTCGTGCGTGGGCAAAACACCCATGGAGATTTTTCTAAACAACGAAATCCAGGCGGCCTGCGACGCCGTTGTCGCCGGCATGCCGGAGTACAGCCTGACGCTCGAACTGGAGGAAGACCTTTACTACGAAGTGTACCTGACAGCCATACCCGAGGGGGGAGCGCTCGTGGTATTTTACAATGTCAGCGAACAAAAACGACTCGAAAAAATCCGCCGGGATTTCGTGGCCAATGTGTCCCACGAGCTCAAAACCCCGCTGACGTCCATCAAAGGATACGTGGAAACGCTGTTGTCCGGTCCCTTTTCTTTTACCGACGACGCGAAATCCTTTTTACAGACCATCCATAAAAACGCCAACCACATGAGCGCGATCGTGGATGACCTGCTGCAGCTCACAAGGCTCCAGGACAAAGCCTTTGCAAAACAGATGGACACGGTGGAGGCCGCCGCCTGCTTTACTGCCGCATCGGAAACCATCCTGCCCATGGCCCGTGAAAAAAATATCGCGATACACAATGAGCTGAAAGAGCCCATAGCGGTAAAAGCGGACGAATCCGCCCTGATCCGCATCTTCGGCAACCTGCTGGACAACGCGATCCGATATTCCCCCCACGGCGGGGCCATTACCATACGCGCCCTGGAGGCCGGAAACAAAATCGTCTTTGCCGTCGAAGACGAGGGTCCCGGAATTGCGCGGCAGCACCAGTCAAGGATCTTTGAGCGCTTCTACCGGGTGGAAAAAGAGCGAAGCCGTTTTACCGGGGGAACCGGCCTGGGTCTGGCCATTTGCAAAAATGCACTTGCCGGCATGGGCGGAGACATATGGATGCAAAGCCCGCCCGAGGGAAAAACCCACGGCAGCATATTTTTCTTTTCCCTGCTGCAACCGGATAACCCGGAACAAGAAAAATAAGGCGGCTCTGTCCATATGCAGGCAGTCCACAAACAAAAACGCAATGAAAAGGATATTTACGGCATGACGGATACCATAAAATTCGCCGTCACGGATCTCGATTTTTATTACGGCGATTTTAAAGCGCTTGACCGGATCGGCATTGAGATCTCCGAAAAGCAGGCCACCGCCCTTATCGGGCCGTCCGGCTGCGGGAAAAGCACCTTTTTGCGATGCCTCAACCGGATGAACGATTTGATACCCGGTACCCGGGTAGACGGAAAGATCCTCCTGGACGGGGGGAATATCCATGACCCCGGCGTCGATGTCGTCCACCTGCGGCGGAAAGTGGGGATGGTTTTTCAGAAGCCCAACCCGTTTCCCAAGACCATCTTTGAAAACGTGGCATACGGGCTTCGGGTGAACGGCGTGAGAAACAAGGCAACGCTGCGCCAAAGCGTGGAGAAGAGCCTGATGGACGCAGCCCTTTTCGATGAGGTCAAGGACCGGCTGCACCAATCGGCGCTGGGCCTTTCTGGCGGTCAGCAGCAGCGGCTGTGCATTGCAAGGGCCCTGGCGGTGAAACCCGATGTGCTGCTCATGGACGAACCGGCATCCGCATTGGATCCCATTGCCACGCAGAAAATAGAGGATTTGATTCACCAGCTCAAAACGTATTACACGATAATTATCGTTACCCACAACATGCAGCAGGCGGCACGGGTGTCCGATGTCACCGCATTTTTCTACATGGGCCGGCTCATTGAAACCGGGGATACGGAAACCCTTTTCACCCGTCCGAAGCTCAAGCAGACGGAAGACTACATTACCGGAAGATTCGGTTAAAGGAGGCCGAAACGATATGGAACGCCATAATTTTCACAGGGAACTCGAGCAGTTGAAGCTCACGATATACAAAATGGCCGCTTTGGCCCGGCAATCATTTGACAATGCCTGCAAGGCCTATCTGCATCGCGATGACGACATCGCCCAGGCGATCATCGACGGCGATCGGGAGATCAACCGGATTGAACTGGAAATCGACCGGCAGTCGCTTCGGCTTCTGGCCCTGGAACAGCCCATGGCGCGCGATTTGCGCATGATCGTGGGCATCATGCGGATCAGCAACGATCTTGAAAGAATCGCCGATCAAAGCGTCAACATCGCCGAGCGGACCGTTTACCTCTGCCAGCACCCCCCCCTGGAAAATGTCCCGGCCATGGAGGCGCTGATCGACACCACCAAAAAAATGCTCGCCATGGCCGTGACGTCCTTTCGCGACCTGGACGCCGTGGCGGCGAAACAGATACCGGCCATGGACGACCAGGCCGATGAATACACCATGCAGGTGCTCAAGGGGCTTATCGAAGTAATGGCCGCAAGTTCCCCCGGATTTGAAAAACGGGTGCTGAAAATGCGCCGCTCCATTCAGACCATCATCATCTCCCGGTGCCTGGAGCGCATCGCGGACATGTCCACCAACATCGCCGAGCACGTGGTGTTCATCGCGGAAGGGATCAATTTGAAGCATCAGCAAAAAGGGTAAAAAAAAACCGGCCTTTTTCCACGAAAAGGCCGGTTTCTATTCCCTTATCAGCGCCATCAACGCGTTAATTTCATTTTTCCCGAGATACCGCCACTTTCCCTCGGGCAGGTCCCCGAGCGTCAATCCGGCCATGCGCACCCGGTGCAGGGTTTTCACTTCGTTTTCCACTGCTTCCACCATCCGCCGGATCTGCCGCTTTTTCCCTTCGTAAAGGATAATGCCAAAACTTTTCCCCGATTTGCGCCTCACGATGGCCGGCCGGGTCATCTTTCCGTCCACCGCAATTCCTTTTGCCATCCGGGTCAGTGCGTCATCTGAAATGTCTTGTTTGACCTCGACCAGGTATTCCTTTTCATGGTCAAAAGAGGGGTGGGCCAGCCGGTGGTGAATCCGTCCGTCATTGGTCAAGAGCAAAAGCCCGGTGGAATCCTTGTCCAGCCGTCCCACCGGGAACACACGCTCTTCCACATCCACCAGGTCAAGGACAATCGCCGCCCCTTTCTGCCGGCAGCTGCTGATGTACCCCTTCGGCTTGTTCAGCAGGATGTAAACCGGCTTTTCTTCCAATGCAACGGGCCTGCCGTCTACCATGACCCGGTCGTTTTCCGGGTCCACCTTGGTCCCCGGCATGGTGACGGTCTCGCCATTTACCTGGACGCGCCCGGCCGCGATATAGTTCTCCCCTTCCCGCCGGGAACATATGCCGGCTTTTGCCAGAAACTTCTGCAAACGGATGGTTTTTTCGGACATGGCCGCCCTCTATGAACGGTAGTCCGCGTTTATTCGGATATAATCAATGGAAAAATCGCAGGTCCAGGCAACAGCCCGGCCCGGCCCGGCTTTCATGTCCAAAGCGACCGTAAATTCCGGCAGCTTCAACACCTCGCTTGCCGCTTTTTCCGCATCCGGACCCGCATACAATCCATTTTCCACCAGCCGGACCTCGTTGAAAAAAATATCCACCTGGTCATAGGCAAAATCGACACCGGCACGCCCCATGGCCGCCACGATCCGGCCCCAGTTGGCGTCCTCGCCGAAAAACGCGGTTTTCACCAGGTTTGAGTTGGCTACCGTATCCGCGATCCTTTTTGCATCGCCATCAGACGGCGCATTGACCACCGATATCTCCACCAGCTTGGTCGCCCCTTCCCCGTCCTTTACGATCCTTTTCGCAAGGGTGACAAGGACCTCCTCCATGACTTTTCCGAACGCCTCCCTGTGGGCGGCTGTTGTCAAATGGGCGCCGGACATGCCGCTGGCCAGCACCAAAAGGGTGTCGTTGGTGCTGGTATCCCCGTCAATGGTGATCCGGTTGAAGGACTTCTCGTTGGCATCGGCCACGACAGCCTGCAGGTCTTCCGGGCCCATGCCGATATCCGTGCACACGAAGCACAGCATGGTCGCCATGTCGGGCCGGATCATGCCCGCCCCCTTGGCGATGCCGGTTACGGTATACGCCACGCCGTCGATATCCCCCTTGCGTGTTACGATTTTCGGCATCGTGTCCGTGGTCATGATGGATTCGGCAAAGTCAGAAAATCCGTTTTCGGCGCGTTTCTCCACCAATCCAGGCACGGCTTTGCGTACTTTTGCAATCGGCATTCGCTGGCCGATCACCCCGGTGGAGGCCACCAGCACCTGTCCTTCATCGATTCCGAGGGCAGCGGAAACCGCCTTTCCCATTTCCACGGCGTCTGCCATGCCTGATTCGCCCGTGCAGCAGTTGGCGTTGCCGGAGTTGACGATGATCGCCTGGCAAGTGCCGGATGCGGCAAGCCGCTTCTGGTCAAGAAGGACGCAGGCGGCCTTTACCCGGTTTTTTGTAAACACCCCGGCGGCGGTGGCCGGTTTGTCGCAAATCACCAGGCCAAGATCCATTTTCCCGTTCTTTTTAATGCCGGATGCAATCCCGGCCGCGCGAAATCCCTTTGGCGTCTCCACACGCTACCCCTTTCCAGTGAAAACCGACAAAAAACATTGCCTTTTTCCCCCCACCGCGCCCCTTTTCCCATAAAAATAAACCGTTGCAATCAAGCCTGTGCAGCGGATATGATAGCAGGATGGAAGAAACCGAATGCATGAAAAACTTCAAAATCATTATAGAGTACGACGGCACGGATTTCAACGGGTGGCAGATCCAGGCGGCAGGCCGCACCGTGCAGGGGGAAATCGAAAAGGCACTTTTTCAGATGACCCGGAAAGCCGTGCGCATCGCCGGTTCGGGGCGCACCGATGCCGGGGTTCACGCCCTGGCGCAGGTGGCCGCGTTTCAGTGCGAAACGCGACTCGGCCCCGGCGCATTTTTTTCCGGATTGAACAGCCTGCTCCCCGATGATATCGCCATCCTTTCATGCGAGCAGGTCGACGACCATTTCCACCCCCGATTCGACGCCACCGGAAAAACCTACATCTACAGGATACGAAACTGTGCCGTGCCTGCCGCCGTCGGGCGCAACCATTTCTGGCATATCAAAAAACCGCTCGATATCGGCGCCATGGATGCGGCAATGCAGCATATCATCGGCACCCACGACTTCAAGGCATTTGAAAACACGGGAAGTCCCCGTTCCCATACCGTAAGAACCATTTATGACGCGTCAATCACTGCAGACGCATCCGATTTGAAGAGCCGCAGCAGGGTTCTCCCCGACGACGAAAGCATGATCGCCATTCGCATCACCGCAGACGGTTTTCTGCGCTACATGGTTCGGAATATCGTGGGAACCCTGGTCGACGTGGGACGCTCAAAAATCACGCCGGAAGAATTTGCCGCCATAAAAGAAAACAAAGACCGCAGCCGTGCATCCGCCACCGCTCCCCCCCAGGGGTTGTTTCTCCAAAGGGTCCACTACCGGTTTTAGAACCCCTTTTCCAGGTCCTGTACCGCCGCCAGGACGGTATCAAACAACTCCCGGATATCGCTTTCCTCCAGGCAGGAAAAGGCCACGCGCAAGTCCGTATCGCCAAGAGCGATAAGCCCGACGCCGTACTTGTCGAGCAGGTGGACCCGCACCTTTTCCGCGTTTAGGGTCTTGAGACGGATGCACATGAAATATCCGGAATTAAACGGATACACGTCCCATGCCGCGGCGTATTTTGGATCCGCCAGAACGTCTTTTACCTCTTTGGCCCGGCGGCTCATAAGCATGTGTTTTTCCTGCTTCTGGGCCTGATAGTCCGGATCAAGCAGGGAACGAAGCACAATGGTCTGACTGAGGTGGCTGCAGTTGGAAATATTGCCCCGCACGCACCCGGCGGTTTTCCGTTCCAGGGCGTCGTAGAAAAGCGCGGGGTCTTTGCCCGCCGGGCACCCGTAGGTAATAAATCCGACGCGCAGGCCCCACACGTAATTCTCCTTGGTGGCGCCATCCAGTTTTATCGCCAGAAGCCGCTCATGTCTGTCTGTAAGCCGTGAAAAAATCGACTCTTTTAAAATGCCGTCGTCGTAAACAAGGCCAAAATAAGCGTCATCGCACACCACGATGACATTGGTCCCGTTTTCGGCAACCGATGTCAAAACTCCCGCAATCCGATCGGCTTCCTCTTCGGTGACGGTATAGCCGGTCGGGTTGTGGGGAAAATTCAGCAAAACGATGATCTTGTCACGGTTTTGGGCTTCACGCTTCAGGCTTTCGGCAAGGGCGTCCACATCATACCCCCCGTCTTCCGTGAACAACCGGTATTGGCGGATTACCGCCTTTCTCCGAACGCTAAGGATCATATTATAGTTTCCCCACATCATGTCGGGCAAAAGGATCACGTCCTCCGGATCGACCCATATATCCCCTACAAGGCTGATGGCATGGGTAATGCCGTTGGCGGCAACCGGCAGGGAGATGGTCTTTCCGTCCAGGGATGGATTTTTCCCGTACATGGCGTCGCGCCATTTTGCGCGCAGCTCCGGCAGGCCATAGGACGGCGCATAAGTAAGCGATTCTTCCGGCTCCATCCCGGAAATGGAATCCATTACCGACTGCAGCACCATGGGCCTGCCCGCTTCTTTTGCAATGCCGATGGTGGCGTTCAGCCGGTGGGCCTTTTCCTTTGCCTCTGCGCTCTGGGAGAGAATCCCCTTCGGGAAAAACAGGTTTTTCCCGACATCCGACAGCATTTCCAGAATATGGGGGTTCGCATTTTCAATAATTTCATTCAACTGGGAAGCCAGCGGGTTCATTTTGCAAAATCCTCCAAAATGTGGGTTACCAAAGGGCAGAACTGCATCAAATGACGCGCCTTTTTACCGAACCATTTTTCATCGCAGTGTTTTTCTATATGGCAACATCGATAAATGTCAAGAAAGTTGTGGTTTTTTTGCCGAATCCGTCCTGTTTTCTGCTGAATCACCGCCCTGCGAAAAAAAATTCATTTTACTTGTCAGGCAAACTTTAGTAAATCAAATTGTCCGAATCCGCTGCCGGCGATCTGTTTTTCACGTTACTGCCCCGGCTCCGGCGCATCCAGTGGAACAAAAGCCGGCAAATCATCGCCGGGGGCAGGCCCGCAGCGCGTATTTTGATCAATGCAACGCAATTGCATCCCTAAATGGATATTCATGAAAAACCTGTTGCTATTGTTTTTTTTTCGCTTTGCAGCCAAAGGGTGGCTGCCCGCACGCTGGTTTGAGCCGGATCTGCCGCCGGAAAAAACGCGTGCAGCAAAAACCGGCCGCCTTCATCTGGAGATTGTCAGCCACTGCTGGAACTATTCGCACTTCCTGGTGTATCAGTTAAGCTCGCTGGTCCTGTTCCCCCCCGAAGACATGGACGTCACCGTGACGGTTTTTTATTGTCCCGAAGACAGGAAAACCGCTCAGCTTCTGGACTTTTTCTCCCGGCAGGATGTACCGGGCGTAACCTGGTACTGGCGCCCCCTGGCCCGGCAGCAGCTTTTCCGCAGGGGAATCGGGCGAAACCTGGCCGCCCTGGAAACAACGGCCGACTGGGTCTGGTTCACCGATTGCGACCTGATGTTCCGGGAAAGTTGCCTGGACACGCTGGCAACGCTTTTGCAGGGTCGCCGGGATGCCCTTTTGTTCCCGGAAGAAGAACGCTGCACTCAGCTTCTTGCCGAGAACAATCCGATCCTGCAGGCGGGTGCAGACGAACCCCGGGTGCTGGATATCGATACCCGGATATTCACCAGCCATTTTCCGGCAAAGGCTACCGGTCCGTTGCAGATTGCCCATGGCGACGTATGCCGCGCCGTAGGGTATTGCCGGTCCATAAAACTATACCAGACACCTTCGAAAACCTGGTGCAAGGCGCACGAAGACACGGCCTTTCGATGGCTGCTCAGGACCCATGGCAAGCCTCTGCCGGTTCCCGGCGTTTACCGGGTCCGGCATATGTCAAAGGGGAGATATACCGGCGCTGCTGTTCATACCCGGCTGCGAATCATCCTGCGCAGAATTCAGTCGAAACTTCGCGGTTATTAGGAGCTTGTCGACAATATTGCGGGGCCTGTATATCGCGAAGATGATCGGACGGGTTGCCTGCCATGAAGCTGGATATGGATTGTAAAAGGAAACAAAAATGACAGGGAAAACAGACCGGCCGGGCTTTGCCGAGAAAGTAGAAAAACGAATGCCCGCCCTTTTCCTGATATGGCTCCTGATCAGCGTGCTGGGCCCCCATCAGGATCTGTACAAAATCTTCTTCCACGGCATCGTCATTCCGGCGAGCCTGATTCTGCTGTTCTCCGGCCGGGCGCGCATAAACTGGCGGGATCCGCTCCTGCTGACAGCCCTCATACTGGCTGCGTATTCATCCATTACCACCTTTATCGTGGGGCAGGGCCCCTTGCCGGATCATATCCGCGCCTTTCGCTGGGGCGTTGAAACGTTTTTCTGCCTGCTTGCCTATTATCTCTGGCTTCCCGCGGTTCTGGCCAGGCCGTCCTGGTGGGGACGCAACTTTATTCTTCTCGCCCTGCTTGGCGCCGTCGGCGGGTTCCTGCTTTTTGCAACCGGCCTGAACCCGGAAGAGCGTCTCACCGGTCTGGGGGCGCTCCACAACCCCATACAGGCTTCCTCGATTCTGCTCATCTACCTGGCAATCGGCCATTTTCTCGTTTTTATTCGTCACCCCTCGCCGGATGCGCCCGCAGACAAAACAGCAATCCGGCTGTTGATATTGTCCGGTGTAGCGGTTACGATTTTTGTGCTTATGAGCCAGAGCCGCGGCCCGATTATCACAATGGGGGTATTTCTCGTTTATCTTGGCGGATGGTCGCTTCTGCGCAACAGCCTGCTCAAAACCGGGCTGGTGATGCTGGGTGCGGCGGGACTTGTTGTCGGGGTGCTGGGGGCGGTGTACGGCCTTGATCAGTATCATGAACTGCTGCTCATGCGGGGAAGTTCTTACCGGTTTGCCATATGGCAGGGCTACCTCATGTACCCGCCCGACTCCTGGATCTTCGGTTTCGGCGCCGGCACCGACCCGGCCCAACTGGAGGCGGCAAAGGAGTTCTGGATGCCGTCGCAAATGCCCGTTACCCATGCCCACAATATCTGGCTCGGCACCCTGGTTGAAAACGGTATTATCGGTCTTGGGCTCCTTTTTGCCATTGCGGTATTGCTCTTGAAAAGCGCCTTTACAGGACCCGGAACCCGCCGGGAGAAAGCGGGACGGATGATGCTCCTGCTGCTTGTATTTTTGTTGACCCTGACCGGAGAACATACCCTTATCTCGTCCGCCAAGGCCATCTGGCTTTTTGGTTGGTTGCCGTTGCTTTTTGTCTGGTTTTCGAGCCGAGAGCAGGTGATTGACAATTCATCGCAATGAAAATACGGTATTCTCGCGATTTTGAAAAAGATGATTGTACCCCCGCTTTTCTATTAATCCGAACAAATCCTGGCGCCAGAGATGCGCCGAATTCTCTACAAAAAGCATTCCCGGGAGCAGGCTGTCCGGGGCTTGCTCAAAAAAGGGCATAAGCGCGATGTCTTCGGCCCCCTCAATGTCGATTTTTAACGCATCGATTGTGTCTATGGAAAGTTCCTGCAAAACGTCCATAAGCGGACGGCAGCGTATCTCTACGGTTTCTCTGTTTGCAGTAAAATTTTTGGTATTAGAGCGATTCCTGC
>JAWOAV010000086.1:0-24507 GCA_046498365.1 Desulfosalsimonadaceae bacterium | reverse complement strand
CCCCGAATGCATCCCGGATGAATTGGGAACATGGCAGGGCATTGCCGAGCTGCTGTTGACCAAAACCGGCGGTTTCCGGAAAACCGCGGATAAACGCATCGGATTTCCCACGGGGCCGGATCCTTCCAATCCGGAAAATCAGGACAAAGCCTGTTTTGCCCGGCAAAAAGCCGAATTCAAGGCGCTTCTTTCCGAAATTGCCGGCAGCCGGGAATTTGCCGAAGCCCTTCATGCGGTTCGACTGCTGCCTGAACCGTATTATACCGACGAGCAGTGGCGCCTGGTGGAAGCGCTGTTCGGGATCCTGAAGCTTTCCGTGGCGCATTTGCACCTGGTTTTTGAAAAATACGGCGGCGTCGATTTTACGGAAGTAGCCCTCCGGGCGTCCTCCGCATTAGGCGATACGGAAGCCCCTACGGACCTGGCCCTTCTGCTGGACTACGGCATCCACCATATTCTGGTCGATGAATTCCAGGATACCAGTATCAGCCAGTTTGAACTCTTTTTGAAGCTGACGGCCGGGTGGACGCCCGGCGATGGTAAAACCTTTTTTGCCGTGGGGGATCCCATGCAGTCCATCTACTCCTTCCGGGAGGCCGAGGTGGGGCTGTTTCTAAAGGCATGGGAGTCGGGCCTGGGGCCGCATCTGCCCCTCGAACGGTTGACGCTTTGCGCGAATTTCAGATCCGGCAAGGGGATCGTGGACTGGGTAAACCGGACGTTTGCTGCCGTATTTCCGGAAAAAAACGATCTCTTTACCGGTGCGGTTGCCTATTCGCCTTCCGAGGCGGTCCACCCCGAAGGGGATTCGCCTGCCATAGGGGTTTATCCCGTTATTGAGGGGGGGGAGGACCGTGCCGCAGAAACCGTGGTCGACTGCATCCTGGCGGCGCGTCGGAACGATCCGCAGGGAACCATTGCAATTCTCGTCCGCAGCCGTTCTCACTTGAAAAAAATTCTGCCCGGGCTCCGGCGGGCAAAAATCCGGTACCGGGCGGTCGAAATCGAATCCCTGGGACAAAGACCGGTGATTTCTGATTTGACGGCCATTTCCCGCGCCCTGTCTCATCCGGCCGACCGGGTGGCGTGGCTTGGCCTTCTGCGCGCGCCCTGGTGCGGCCTCAGCCTTGACGACCTGTTCGCACTCGCGGGAAAAGACCATGAAAATACGATATATGATCTCACCGGGGATCTGGACCGCTTGTCCCGGCTTTCCGAAGACGGCAGGATGCGCCTGGAACGGATTCGTCCGGTGCTGACCGGAGCGATGGAGAAGCGTGGACGACAACCGCTCCGGTGGCTGGTGGAAAAAACCTGGACAGCGCTCGGCGGACCCGCCTGTGTAACCGAGGCTGATATCTGCGACGCATCGGTGTATTTCGATTTGCTGGAAAGCAGAATCAATGGCGCTGTCATGACCGATTACCAGTCCTTTGAAGAGGAGATAAGGGGCTTGTTTTCCCGCCCTGATCCGGAAGCCGGGGATCTTCTCCAGGTCATGACCATCCACAAGGCCAAGGGGCTGGAATTTGAAACGGTGATCCTCCCGGGACTTGAAAAAGCGCCGCGTGGTGATACGGACAGACTACTGCTGTGGCAGGAAATACCGGATGACGAGTTGTCCCGGGCAGGCCTTCTCCTGGCACCCATTGCTGAAACCGGCACCGGCAAAGATCCCACCTACCGTTACATAAAAACCCTGCACATGGAAAAAAATGCCCATGAAACCAGGCGGCTGCTCTATGTCGCCGCTACCCGCGCGCGGAAGCGGCTCATGATGGTCGGATGCGTCAATCGTATGAATACCGGCGAAGCGGCGCTTCCGGACAGCCGGTCCCTGCTGCATAGCCTCTGGCCCGCGGTGGAAGAAATTTTTCTTTCCACCTGCGGCGAAAAAGGGGACGCTGTCGCAGGGGAGGGCGCCGGCGTCGGGGTCAGTTCCGGAGGTTTGCCGGGAAAGGACGCCACGGGCGCTTTTCCGTATATCCGCAGGCTTTCTTCCCGGTGGAAGGCGCCTCTTCCGCCCGGGGATATAGGCGGGGAGGACGGAAATTCAGCGATTTCCATGGAAACGGCCGATGCCGATGATTTGAAATTCGACTGGGCCGGCATCACCGTGCGAATGACCGGGACGGTTGTCCACCGGTGGCTTCGCATCATATGTGAAACCGGGATAGACAGATGGGATATACAGCGCGTGTCGACGGTTTCCGGACAAATCCGGGCGGATTTGTCCGGAATGGGCATGGGGAGGGATGCAAGCAGCGAAGCAACGGACATGGTGGTTTCTGCCCTCCGGGCGACCCTTGCCGATAAAACCGGCCGCTGGCTTCTTTCCCCGCACCGCGGCGGAAAATGCGAATACCCGCTTTGCGGATTGATTGACAGCAGGATGGTGTACGTGGTAATCGACCGGACGTTTATTGATGAGAAAGGAACCCGCTGGATTGTTGATTACAAAAGCGGCATTCACCGGGGGGGCGGAATTGAGGAATTCATGGCGCGAGAGCGGATGCGCTATGACCAGCAAACGGCGCGTTATGCGGCCCTGATGGAAAAAAAAGAGCCCGGCCGGCAAGTCCTTCGGGCGCTTTACTTCCCCATGTTTTCGGGATGGTCCGTATGGCCACGGGAGTAAGGCGGCGAAAGCCGGCGACCGCTATGGAGGTAGCCCGCAAATCGCCGCAGAACCTTTTACTACAAGCCATCTCAAAAAAGAGATTTTGGTTCAATTTCACCGCCAACGAAGATATTGGGCCAAAAGATTTTTTTTGAGATGGCTTGTAATGGGTTCCAACAAAAAAAAGGGTGCCTCCCCCTTGGGGAAAGCACCCTTCTTGTTTTCCGGTTACGGATGTTATGCCACTGTTACATTGACTGCCGAGGGGCCTTTTTGTCCCTGCTCGACTTCAAAATTCACTTTGTCGCCTTCGCTCAATGATTTAAAACCATTTGAATTGATTGCGGAAAAATGAACAAATACGTCCGGGCCGTCTTCCTGCTCAATAAAACCAAAGCCCTTGCTGTCGTTAAACCATTTTACTGTTCCGTTTTTCATGGTGCCGTTCCTCCTTTCTTAAATTTCTCAAGGTCTCACACTGGAGGCAACCATTCCAAAAAACGGATTCTTCCTTCAATGAAACCGACCCGTGAATCAAGCCCGGGTCTTTACTGATTACACCTACTATAACCCTTTTTATGAGAAAAGCAAGGAAATAAATTCGCAATAATGCTGATTTTCAAATATTTAGCGCACGATCAGGAAATTTTTCAAAAAGCGGGGGTGCGCAATGCTGTTCCGGCGGGAGCATCCTGTACGGACACGGCGCGTCGTGTCCGTACAGGGATCGGGGGCTGGATAGTGCATTTCATTCTTTTAAAAGTCGTGTTTTCGTGAGAAAATATAAAAATGTTGCCGGGCAGATACCCGTACAGATATTAAGACGAGAACAGGCGGAAAGGAGGCGTCCATGAAATCCTACCGGAAAGAACTCTATTTTAGCATACCCACTCGCCGGTCGTTTGTGAATATCACACCCCAGGTCGAGCAGTGCCTTGCCGAAAGCGGAATAAAAGAGGGCCTTGCGCTCATTAACGCGATGCACATTACCGCTTCGGTATTTATCAACGACGATGAGGCAGGCCTGCACCACGATTATGAATTGTGGCTGGAACGGCTTGCTCCCCATGAACCGGTTTCTCAATACCGTCACAACGTGGGGGAGGACAATGCAGACGCCCACATGAAGCGCCAGGTGATGGGGCGGGAAGCGGTAGTTGCCGTTACGGACGGACGGCTTGATTTCGGCACGTGGGAAAGGATCTTTTATGGAGAATTCGACGGGAGGCGGAAAAAACGGGTGCTGGTGAAAATCATCGGCGAATAACGGGAATGCCTGTTATGTATAATTTATTCTTACGGCCTATGCGCGGCTTTCTCCGGACAGGCGCGCCATGATCTTTTTGTCCATCCCCGTTGCAATGTCCCGTCTGCTCCATATGAAATCGGAAAGCGAAATGGCTTCACTGCTGTCGATTTCTTCCTTGATGCGACGGATTTCTTCGATGTTGCCGATAAATATGTCGACTATTTCCGGGTCAAAGTGTCCTCCTTTCTTGGCCTTGATGATATCGACGGCAACCCGGAACGGATAAGGGGTTTTGTAAGGCCGTTTGGATGTCAGTGCGTCAAATGTATCCGCTATGGCAAGAATCCTGCCGGAAACGGGGATGTCTTTGCCGGAAAGCCCCTGCGGATATCCTTTGCCGTTAAATTTTTCATGATGGGTCAGGGCGATTTCGCGGCTGAGCTTCAGCACCTCCGCCCTGGAATTTTCCAGAATGGATGCGCCGATCGTGGTATGGGTTTTGACGATCTCGAATTCTTCGGCGGTGAGTTGGTCGGATTTCAGCAGGATGTGGTCGGGAATGCCGATCTTGCCGATATCGTGCATGGGGGATGCATATTGTATCAATTCGACCATTTCAGGCGGCAACCCCAGTTTATCTGCCATAAGTGTACAGTAGCGGCTGATTCGTACAATATGTTCGCCCGTGTCTTCATCCCTGTATTCGGTTGCCGCAACCAGTCGGTTGATGGTGTCCAGGTATGCATACTGAAGCTCCTGGTGGGCGGTGTTGAGTTGCGAGGAGTATTGTACAAGCTGCTCCACATTTTTTTTAAGCTCCCGGTTGATCTGGTCCCTTTCGATCATCAGGTACCGCAGGCGCAGCACCCGTTGCAGCCGAATGAGCAGCTCCCGGAAACTGATGGGCTTCTGAATGAAATCGGCGGCCCCGGCCATGATCACCGACTCGTAATCGTATTCCTCCGTAAAGCCCGTCATGACCATCACATCGGCGTTATATTCCTCCTTGATGATTTTCAGGAGGTCAACCCCGCTCAGCCCTGGCATCCGGATATCCGTGATAACGACGTCAAAGGGGGTTTTTGTGAGCAATTTCAATGCTTCATTTGCGTTTTCAGCCGTCATGCAGGGAAAGCCCCGCCGGTTGAGTGCAAGGGAAATCATTTCGGTAATGTCTGGTTCGTCGTCTACGACAAGTATCGGTGGGTTGCCTGGAATTTTGATGGATGAGTCGTCCATGAAAATCCTTTCCGGGATTCAGGTAAAGGGTAATGTAACATTGTTTTATTAGAACCTATCTCAAAAGTATCTTTCGGCCCAATATCTTTGTTGGCTTCTTATTTCAAATCCTCGAAATACGCGAGTATGTCTGTGGTTTGAAATAAGACGCCGCCGTGATCTTGAACCGGAATCCGAATGTTGAGATGGGTTCTAATTGTTTTTTTCATCAAGGACCCGTCGCAGGGTAACCGCCATATCGGCTTTGGGTATGGGTTTTGTCAACACCGCTTTTATGCCGATGTTTTTAATTTTTTCCACTGTCACTTTTTCGGAAAACCCTGTGCAGATAATCACCGGTATATCCGGGCGTATATCAAGCAGTTCCTTTGCCAGTTCCTTGCCGGTCATGTTGGGCATGGTCTGGTCGGTGATGACGATATCGAATTTTTGAGGGTCATATTTGAAGGCTTCCAGCGCCTCGATGCTGCTCGTTCTGGAAAAAACCCTGTAGCCGAGGCTTTCGATCATCTGCTTTTCAAGCTCCACGATGCGGTGCTCATCATCGACAAGCAGTACATACTCTTTGCCGGTGGGCAGAGGCGCAAAAACATCTCCGATGTCATTGGAGACGGCTTGCTCCCTGTCCACTACGGGGAGCAAAATATCAAATTGCGTGCCTATGCCGGCCGTGGAGTTCACGGTGATAATGCCGCCGGCATTTTTAATGATCCCGTAGCTCACGGAAAGCCCTAATCCCGTTCCCTTGTCCTGAGGCTTGGTCGTGAAATAGGGCTCGAATATTTTTCCCATGTTTTCCAGGGGG
This sequence comes from Desulfosalsimonadaceae bacterium, assembly GCA_046498365.1. Taxonomy (GTDB): domain Bacteria; phylum Desulfobacterota; class Desulfobacteria; order Desulfobacterales; family Desulfosalsimonadaceae; genus B1SED10-16. Next base: position 18,594 of record JAWOAV010000086.1, on the reverse strand, counting down.
ATGCCCTCTCCGGTATCGGCGATGCGGATGCCGACATATTCCCCGCTTGTCAGGTTCTGGTAGTTTGCCGTGTCGGTTTCTGTTATGCGGACCGGTTCAACGGTGATATCCAGCTTGCCCGAGGATTGATCCTCCATGGCGTGCAAGGCGTTTGTGCACAGGTTCATGATCACCTGGCGTAAGCTGGACAGGTTGATTGACACCATTCCCGTTTCTTTGGAAATGCTATCCTGGATCTCGATCGTGCTGGGAAAGGTGTTCCTGAGGAGTTTGACGGTTTCCTTGATGAAAGGCTCGATTCGCACGGCCTCGCCGGATTCGTCCGATCTCTGGCGGCTGAAGGCAAGAATCTGCTGAATCATTGATTTGGCGCGGGCAGCCGATTTCATGACCTTTTTGAGATTGTCCCGCAGGGGACTGTCCGCAGGCAGCTCTTCCATGGCCATTTCCGTGTACCCGATGATGGGGAATAATATATTGTTAAAGTCATGGGCAATTCCCCCCGCAAGAGTACCGATGGACTCCAGCTTTTGAGACTGGTGCAGCTGCGATTCCAGCTCCCGTCTTCTTTTTTCGCCTTCCAGCCGGTCGGTTAAATCCCGTATAATGCCCAAGAAGCCGATAGGGATGTTGTTCTTGTCAAGGTTGGGGGCGATGGATGTCTCCACATGGCAGATCGTCTTGTCCGCTTTAACGAGCCGCCAGTCAAAGGCTTTTACCGGCTTGCGGGTGCGGTACACGTAATTAAAGGCATCGAAGATGGTTTTTTTGTCTTTTTCATGCACCAGGTCCCGGTAGTTTTTTTCTGCCAGTTCTTCGGCCGTATATCCGAGCATGTGCAGTGCGGCATTGTTGAAAAAAGTGATTCTGCCGACGAGGTCGACCTCGTAATAGGCGTCTTCAATGGAGTCGAGTATGGTGCGGTATTTTTCTTCGCTTTTTTTCAGCGCCTTCCTGGCATTGTGCTGCTCCGTGATATTTCTCGCAATCCCCCGCACTCCCGTAGGTCTGCCGTATGCATCCTTGACAAGGCTGTTGTTATATTCCAGGAGAATTTCCTCTCCAGCCTGGTTGCGGATCATCATGTAACCACGGTCTTTTTCGTTTTTCATGATCCTGTCCAGGTAAAGATCGCATTCGCGTTTCATGCGGTCCGGCACCAGGTCCCTTATATTATACTGCTGCCACTGTTCGATCGTATAGCAGGATTCGCGAAGCCCGGAAGTGTTTACCTCTTTCATGTTGCCGTCGAGGTCATGAAAGAAGAAAACATCGTTGGTGTTGTCGTAGATTTCCTTGACCAACCGCTCGTTGCGGGCGGCTTTTTCAGTAGCGATAAAAAGTTTTTGTTTTTCGTCTCGCAGGTCTCTTGATGTTTTTCGCAGGCGCCCCCACAGCAGAATGATCGCCATGAGCATGCAGAAAAACAGGATGGCAAAGCCGCTGAACCATGTCCACAACATGAATTCAGGAAAGACAGTCGCCGGCGGAGATGCGTCGCTTGAGATGCAGACAGATGAGACGCCCGGTGCCGTAAGGCACAGGCCGGTGAACACAAGCAGACGAATCAATGGTATGGGATGCGTTTTCAATAGGGAACCAAATACGTTGCGCGCTTTCAGTTTATCATACATAAAGAGTGATTTCGCGCCCGGATAGCTGAACGGGTTGAGGCGCAAGGTGCCGGTCGATAAAAAACCTTCATGCAAGCGACGTTTGCGCATGAATGCGTAAAGAAGCCTGTAACCCGTCGATGGATCCGGTGAATCTTCGACAGGGGCTTTGAAATCACATCTTCCCAACCGGACAGGGATACAGTACATGCATTTTGCGCACAAGAAAAGAATTTGTTTGCGGTTATGCTTTCCTTGACCGGTTGAAGCGATATATTATATGGTCTGATCTGCCCTTGTAAAACGATTTTTTTCCGAAATCATAATATTCCGTGCATTTTTATGACGCCGAAAGCAAATCTTTCCCGGTTGCTCGAAAAGATTGAGGTCCTTCTCCCCCGGGCGCTTCACAGGGACCGGTGCGCCGTTGCCCGCGAATACGCCGGATTGGGAAAAAAAATCAAAGAAGGAACAATCGACGGGAAGGGCAGCAAGCGGCTGTCGGCAGTGGCGCGCAGGCTTGAACGTTCTGCCGGTGTAAAGGAAAAACGCATCGGCGCCCTCCCAAAAGCATTGCCCATCCCGGATCTGCCCATATCATACGAAAAGGGCCGTATTGTGCGCCTTGTTTCCGAGCACCCGGTGGTGATCGTTTCCGGGGAAACTGGTTCCGGAAAAACCACGCAGCTGCCGAAATTCTGCCTGGAAGCGGGCCGCGGAATCGAGGGGCGTATCGCCTGTACCCAGCCGCGAAGAATCGCCGCCATCACTGTGGCCGCGCGGATTGCCGAGGAACTGGGGCAGCAGCCGGGCGCAAGCGTAGGCTACAAGATCCGGTTCTCGGACAAACTCAGTGAACAGACCGTTATCAAGATGGTGACCGACGGCATGCTGCTGTCTGAAACCCAGGCGGACCCATTTTTGAACGAATACGACACCATCATCGTGGACGAGGCCCATGAGCGAAGCCTCAACATTGATTTTCTATTGGGCATATTGAAGCGGCTTGTTAAAAAAAGACCGGATTTGAAGCTGATTATCACGTCTGCGACCATTGACACGGAAAAATTTTCAAAGGCCTTTTTTGACGCGCCCATTGTGGACGTATCCGGGCGGATGTACCCCGTTGACGTGGAGTACATGCCGCCCGAAAGCGTCTTTGAAAACAGCGATGATTCCTCTTACGTGGATGGTGCGGTGCATGCCGTCGACCGGATCATGAAACGATCTCCTTTCGGCGACATCCTCGTGTTTATGCCCACCGAGCAGGATATCCGGGAGACCTGCGAAATGCTGGAGGCGAACCGGTACAAGGGCGCCACGGTGCTCCCGCTGTATGCAAGGCTGGCTGCGCCCGATCAGTCCAGGGTTTTCAGGCCGGCTGCCGGCCGCAAAATCATCGTGGCCACAAATGTCGCGGAAACGTCCATTACCATACCCAATATCAAATACGTGGTCGATACCGGGCTTGCCCGTATATCCCATTATATTCCGGCGACCCGTACGACGGCCCTTCCCATATCCCCCGTGTCCAAAAGCAGCGCGGACCAGCGGATGGGGCGCTGCGGCAGGGTGCAGAACGGCGTATGCATCCGGCTGTATTCCGAGGAGGATTACCTTTCCCGCCCCCTGTATACCCCGCCTGAAATTTTGCGGGCCAACCTGGCCGAGGTCATTTTGCGGATGATCGCCCTGCGACTGGGCGATATTGATTCCTTTGACTTTGTTGACGCCCCCCCTGCCAAGCAGATAAGAGACGGGTTCGGGATTCTTTTCGAGCTGGACGCCATAGAAAAGCCGGGGGGAAAGGGGAAAAAGGGGTTCGGCAAGGATGTCCGCCTTACGCCGAAAGGGCGGATGATGGCGAAGATGCCCCTGGACCCCCGGCTGTCCAGGATGCTCATCGAGGCCCGGGAAAACGGCGTGCTGTATCCGGTCTGCGCCATTGCCTCGGCGCTTACGCTTCCCGATCCCCGGCAGCGCCCGGAGGGAAACGAATCCCAGGCGAACCAGGCCCATGCCCGGTTTGTCGATCCTGCCTCGGATTTCATAACGCTTTATAACATGTGGCGCGGTCTGGCCGGCGACGCCGGCAAAAAAAGGCCGCAGGTACGGGCAAAAGACCTGAAGCAGTATGCCGGGCAGCATTTTTTGTCCTTTCGCAGGATGCGGGAATGGATCGACGTATACGACCAGGTCACCTCCATTATATCAGACGCCGGGATGCTAACGGAAGAGGGGGGTGATTCTGCCGCAACCCTGAGCGCGGGAGAGGAAGAAACGGGGAAAAACGGATTTTCCGCGCTTTATGCCGCCATTCACAAGTCGATATTGAGCGGTTTTCTGGCTAATATCGCCGAAAAAAAGGATAAAAACCTGTATCGCGGGGCACGGCAGCGAGAAGTCATGATATTTCCGGGTTCAGGGGTATTCAACCGGGGGGGACAGTGGATCGTGTCCGCTGAGGTCGTTGAAACCACCAGGCGGTTCGCCCGCACGGTGGCCAACATTGACAGCGCATGGCTGGAGCCGCTGGGCAAATCTCTTTGCCGCTACACGTATTCAAACCCGGTATGGCAGCGCAAGAGCGAGTCGGTGATCGCCCGCGAGCAGGTCAGCCTGTACGGGTTGATCATTGTTTCCGGCCGGCCTGTCCATTACGGAAAAATAGACCCGGAAACCGCATCTAACATTTTTATCCGGGATGCCTTGGTCGGCGGGGACGTTAAAAACCCGTTGCCCTTCATGGAGCACAACCGGGCAATCGCCGAAGGGATACGGGACATGGAAAACCGTGTCCGCAGAAGGGACCTGCTGGCAAGCGAGGACGACATGGTCCGCTTTTACGAGAAAAGGATTGACGGAATATATGACATGCGCTCCCTGCGGCGGCTCATCCGCAAAAAAGGTTCGGATGAATTCTTGAGAATGTCGGTTTCGGATCTCATGGACGCCTTCCCGGATGAGGAGGAAATGTCACGGTTTCCGGATCACATGGTCCTGGGCGACGGGCGGTTTTCGCTCTCTTACCGTTTCAATCCGGGGGAGAACGACGACGGCGTCACCCTGACCCTCCCGGTATCGGCGGCAGGCACCATGCCAAGGGAGGCAACGGACTGGGTCGTGCCGGGGCTGCTGGCGGAAAAGATCACCGCCATGATAAAAAACCTCCCCAAGGCGTACCGGAAGCAGCTCGTGCCGGTCAACGAAACGGTCGCCGTTATCATGGAAAAGATGCCCGTGTATACAGGGTCGCTGGCGGGAACACTCAGCCGATTCATACGCAGCCATTTCGGCGTGGATATCCCGGTGTCAAAGTGGTCCGAGGAGGGGTTGCCGACGCATCTGAAGCTTCGCTTTTCCCTGGTCGACAACAGGGGGCAGGTCTTGTTCAGCGGGCGGGACCGGAGCGTTCTGAACGGCCTGCCGCAGGAGGAGATCAGCGCCGATCACCTGGCAGTGGAAAAAAAGCGGTGGGAAAAAACCGGGATTGTCACCTGGGACGTGGGGGATCTTCCCGAAATGATATCCATCGATGGTCAAAACGGCCAGGTGCTGCCGGCCTATCCGGTGCTCGAACCGGACGGACGGGAGGTGAACCTGCGGCTCTATACGGACCGGACAAAGGCCCTTGCAACCCATAAAAAAGGCGTGGCCTGTCTTTTTTCGATATATTTTTCAAAAGAAATCAAGCATTTGAAAAAAAATCTTTCTTTTTCCGGGGATATGAAAACCTGCGCCATGGTTTTGGGCGGCGGGGAGGCCGTGGCATCGGCCATTGTCGAAAATGTCATGGGCACCCTTTTTGCCATAGACATTCGAAAGGAGGCGGATTTTTATGAACATGCCGCAAATATGGTTAACCGCATCCTGCCGGAGGGAAGAAAACTGGCGGAAAAAATCCGGCCGGTACTTTTGCAGTACCGGGAAATCCGACAGCACCTGGGCAGCCTTTCATCGACGGCCCCCCCCGCGCTTCTGCAGCACATCGAGGCATCCCTTGCCGGGCTGGTGCCGGACAAATTCATCACCCTGTATCCGGCGGACCGGATCGGGCATCTGCCTCGCTACCTGAAAGCCCTGTCCCTGCGCCTGGAAAGGGGGGTGAACGACCCGGAAAAAGACAGCGCCAAGGAAGAAAAAATTCAGAAATACCGCGACCGGCTCGATGAGCTGGTGAAAAGCCTCGACGCGTGGGAATCGGAGGAAAAGCGGGCGGCAGTGGAGGACTATTTCTGGATGATCGAGGAGTACAAGGTTCAGCTTTTCGCCCAGGAGCTCAAAACCGCCGTGCGGGTTTCCGAAAAGCGCCTGCAGGAGCGGTATGCGGAAATACGGGAAGACCAGTTGTAGACGGCAGCGCCGCCAGGGGCGGTATACGGTCAATTTCATTACAGGCGGGCGGCCGGGAATTGCCTTCAGCAACTGTGAGGGTTTGGGATATCTCTATGGCTCGCTTCGCATCATCCTGCAATCAAAACCAATGCAGGATGATTTGCGCCGCTTCGCCAAGAGCTATCGCCAAACCCCCCCAATGTTGCTTTCAGGCAATACCCGGCCGCCCGCCTGTAATGAAATTGTCCATTTTTATATCCGGCATACCGTAAGGAGGGCCCTTGTGACATCCCTCGCGGGTGTTTTGGGTTGCGTCCTGGATTCGAAAAAAGAACATTGGCAATGGATATCGCTGCACCGTTGGTTGAACCGGGCTTGATCGTGCAGTTATCAAAATAGAAAATGTCAAAAAGACGGCGGCGGTTTTGCCCGGAGCAACATTGGGAGGGCTTATCGAGCCATAGAGATGTCCCAAGGCCTTACAGTTGCTCCGGGCAATGCCGATAGCCGGATTTTTGACATTTATCCGATGGTTTTCCCCTATCGATGGTTATGCTTGGCCGATGGATATGCTTTGCCGACCATTTCTCGGTAATACGCCGCTTCTTCGTGCCGTTCCCGCTTTTCACATCCGTCTGCATAGATCGTGCATTTTTCTTTGAGCGTTTTCGCTGCGGCATCTTGCTGCGCCGGCGTCAGCCGGCCGGTATTGAGGATTTTCTGTATGGCGTGGATGCGGTATTTGTCCAGGCCGGGCAGGGCGGACAGCTGGTCGGCATGCCCCCCGCGGCGGACCGCAAGGGATTTTTCAATGAGCCCCACGGGATGCCGGCAGGTCACCCGCAGCCACAGGTCATAGTCTTCGCATGCGGGCAGATCGGTATCGAACAAGCCGGTTTCGTCAAAAAGGCGGCGCCGGATCATGACGGCGGAAGGGCTTATCAGGCAGAGGGAAAGAGACGGGATAAAAATGTCGCCGGAGCGTTTTTTATGCTTTGTTTTCGGGTTGACCCGCCGGTTGTTTCGTATCCAGGTCTCCTCGGTCTGGCATATCATGGCGGCCGGGTGTTCTGAAAACCAGGCGACTTGTGCGGAGAGCTTTTCCGGGAGCCAGTAGTCGTCGGAATCCAGAAAAGCGACCAACTCCCCCTTCGACGCCTGGATGCCGCGGTTTCTTGCCCGGCTGACCCCGGCATTTTCCCGGCGGATGACGGTGAGCTCTTTTCGGTATTGGGCCAGTATCCGGGGGGTTTCATCCGTGGAGCCGTCGTCGGAGACAATAAGTTCGAAATGCGGATAATCCTGTGCAAACACGGCGTCGATCGCGGCCGGAAGGGTTCCTGCACGGTTATACGTGGGAATGATGACCGATACGAGCGGATTCGGATTCATTTCTGGTTGAATACGTTACTTAAAGGGGATGATCAGGTGATATACCCCTTCGGCAAGGGTCGCTTTCACTTCGGTGTCCCCCTTTTCAAAGACGCGCATCATTGACTTGTTGGCCGGCAGTACATCCGCGGTAAAGCCCTGAAGACCGCGTTCTTTGGCCAGGCGCATGAGCATTTTGTACATATAGGTGGCAATGCCATAGCCCTGGTACTGCTCATCTACGATGAACGCGACGTCGCCGTAAGGTTTGTCCGAATACTTGACATAGCGGGCTTCCCCCACAATCCGCCCCTTTCGGTTCTCGTCCACCACGGCCACAATGGACATGGTGTCCCGGTAGTCGATGTTGACATATTCCTGCATCCGGACATGGGGCATGGCCTTTTTGTGCGTAAAGTACCGGTAGTAGACGGCTTCGTCTGAAAAACGATAAAAAAGACGCCGCATTTCCTCCTCGTCCGACGGTTTGATGGGGCGGAAACGGATGATGATGTCCTTGATCTTCTGCCGTGTTTCAACGTTGGCCGGATAGAGATGTGCGCTTTCTGCGAGAAATATCTGGTCCTTGTAAAGAATATTCTTTTCCTTGGCCTCTTCCACCAGCTTGGCCCGGTCGTCCGGATGGGCAATTTCGATCAGGGCCTGGGCCCTTTCCCGTATCGTGCGACCGTTCAGGTTGGCAACGCCGTATTCCGTGACCATCAGGTCCACGGATTCCCGGACATTGAACTGGTTGGGAAAACCTTCAATGGAGATCAGTATGTTGGGCTGGCCTTTGAGGTTGCGGCTGGGGAGCGCCAGAATGGAATAGCCGCCTTCCGATATCTCCGAGCCGTTAAAAAAATCGATGACCATCGCCGGATCGGTGGTCACGTTTCCCTTGCTTGTGTGGAGGGCCACCCTGCCGGTCAGATCGACTTTCCTGCAGGGCAGAATAAAAACAAACCCGGGATTCCGACCGATGAGCATGGGGTTGAAAACTTTGTCAAGCCCCTGAAACTCCACAAGGGGATTGCGGTCCAGCCATTTCAGCAGCTGAGGTGTGCCCACGGCATAGGATGTCAGCGATTTGTTGAGGAACTGATCTTTGGAGCGGTTGGTCACCGCGCCGCTTTTTACCAGGTCCATAAGGGCATCGGTGAATACCGGGGTATGGATACCCAGGTTTTTTTTCTGCTGCAGGTGCCTGCCCAGGGCTTCAAACAAAGGGTCGTTGGAAAAAGCGATGCAGCTTCCGTCATTAATCACCGAGGCCACGTTTTTGGCGATGGCGTCAAAGGTGTCGTCTGTGGGCCAGCGGCTGAAACAGATCGGTTTTTCTCTTGCCTGTATCAGAAAATCGAATGATTCGACCGGAACAAAGGTGTTCCCGCTGGTCACCGGCATGTCGGGGTTGACCTCGCCGATGACAAGGGATGCCTGGTCAATGGCGAGGTGGGCCACGTCCACGGCCACCCCGAGGCTGGCATATCCCTCGGAATTGGGGGGCGTTATCTGAACGAAGGCCACGTCAAAGGGGATCCGCTCCGAAGCGATCAGCTGCGTCAGCCTGGAGAAGCGGCTGGGAATGAAATCCACGCGGCCGGCAGATATCGAGTCCTTGGCCACCCATCCGGAGTAAAAGGTTTTCAGCCTGAATTTCTGGTGCTGGAGCGTTTTGGGGGAGATGGCCTCCCCCAGGGAAATGAGTTGAAACAACTCCAGGTCCTGAAGGTTGCCGGCGGTCGATGCCATGAGGTGTTTGACGAGGGTCAGTGGTTCGGCTGTCCCGGTTCCCAGAAATATGTGCATTCCCGGTTCGATTTTTTTCAAGGCATCTTCCGGGGAAACGATCTTCTTTTTCCAGTTCTGCATGTCTTCGCTATTTTTCATTGTCATGAGGCTTGTTCATTCGCCTGCGGCAGGCAGGTTCCGTGACGGCTTTTTTCCTGCGTTTTTGCGCTTTTTGACGGATCAGGCCGCGTAAACGATTCCCGCATAACCGACGAACGTCTCCCCGGGATTTTTTTCATAACTGGAACTGTATCCCAGAAGATCGGCATTGTTTGCGCCAAGGGCCTTTGCCCCGGCAATGGCCGCCGCCGCGGCCCCCGGGCAGCATGCATTGTGGTTGGCAAGGGCCTCTTCGATGACCCCTTCCGGATTCATGGCAAGCATTTTTTCGATCATCTGCCGGTCATTTTCGTCCCTGACCCATTCATACGCGCGGCGCCCGCTTCCCGCAGGGGTGAATCCGAAATTGGCCCCGTAATGCGTCATGTCCGTGGAACCGATGATTTTGATGTCAAGGCCCAGCATATCGGCCTCTTGCACCACTGTTTCAGCGATTTCCATCGCGGCCTTCCCGGCAGGGGGGCCGATGGTGAGCACTTGCGCCCCATCGAAAAAATACTTAACAAAAGGCATCTGCAGCTCAATGGTGTTTTCAGGGGCAAACGAATCGGGCGTTTCAACCTGGAAGTGATGCGCAGCGGCTGTTTTTTCTCCCAGGTGTTCGGCGACCGCAACCGTTCCCAGCGGCGTTTCCCAGGCCCCTTCCTTCATGATTACCGCCGGGACGCCGGGGGGCATGTGCATGCCAAAGATGACGATGACATCCGGTTTTCCCGGGTGGCCGTTTTTTGAAAGTAAATCAAAGACGCTGCAGGCGAGTTCGCCGGAAAAAGGCCAGCCTGCGTGGGGAACGATGCCTGCTTTTTTTTCCCCTTCCAATCGGCTCCTGAAACGTGTTTGCGCGACAAAGGTTTCGATCTGTTTTCTGCAGGCATCCGGATTGTTCGGATACCAGCTTCCGGCGAAAACGGGTTTACGGACATTCATGGCAACCCCCTTTTTCCGGATGGTGGGTTCTGTTTTTCGGTTGTTTCAACCATGGACTCATGCAAACTGCTTGAACACTCTTTCAAACCCCGGCAGGGCATCGGAAATCGTCCGGTCATCCACGCAATAGCTGAGCCGGAAATAGCCGGGTGCGCCGAAACCGCTTCCTGGAACGGCGAGGATCCGTTCTTCCTGGAGCGCCCGGACAAACTCGACTTCATCGGCAACGGGCGACTGCGGGAAAAGGTAGAATGCCCCGGCAGGCCGCACAAAGCGGTAACCGAAATCAGAAAGCCCATTGCACAGCAGATCCCTTTTGCGGGCATATTCCGCAATGTCCACATGTACCCCCTGCAGTCCGCCGATAACACGCTGCATCAGGGCAGGAGAATTGACAAACCCGAGTATCCGGTTGGCCAGTGCCAGTCCCTGGATGAGCATCGGCTTTTCATCCGCTTCCGGGCAAACGGCCACATAGCCGATTCTCTCGCCGGGAATCGACAGATCCTTGGAGTAGGAGGTGGCGATAAAGCTGTTGTTGTAGCAGGTCAGGACAGACGGCACGTCAATGCCGTCATATGCAATTTTCCGGTACGGCTCATCCGATATCAGGTATATGGTTCTGCCGAGACTTTTGCTTTTCTTCCGCAGCAGATCCCCCAGCTTTTCCAGGGAGGCTTTCGGATACACCTGTCCCGTCGGGTTGTTGGGCGAATTGATCAGAACGGCTTTTGTCTTTGCGTTGATATGCCCTTCGATCGCCCCGATATCCAGGTTGAAATCATCTTTGGTTTTTACCGGGACCAGCCGTCCGCCATGGTTGTCTGCGTAAAAACTGTACTCCACAAAATAGGGCGCCGGTGTGATGATTTCATCTTCCGGGTCCAGGATCGCCTTTAAAATGATGTTCAGCCCTCCTGCGGCGCCGCAGGTCATAATGACATCATCCTCACCGAGATCGGCCCCCTGCTCCCGGGCGATAAACTCCGCCACGGCCTTGCGGACATGGGCAAACCCGGTGTTTGGCATGTAGGCATGAACACCGGGTGCCTCGTTGTCCACGATCGATTTGAGGTACCGCTTGAACTCCCCGGGTGGATCAAGGCTGGGGTTGCCCAGTGAAAAATCGTATACGTTATCCTTCCCGTGTATCGATTTCAGGCGGGCGCCTTCCTCGAACATTTTGCGTATCCATGAGGATGACTCGATAAACCCCGCCATTTTTGCTGCAATGCTCATATGGGCTCCGGCATGTCTCGGGTGCTGTGTTTCGGATTTTCCGTCCGCCGTTACACCGACTCAACGGAGGTCACATCCGGCAGTTCCTGCTTTAAAATACGCTCGATCCCGTTTTTAAGGGTCATCTGAGACATGGGGCAGCCGGCGCATGCACCCTGAAGACGCACTTTTACGACGCCGCCGTCGATTTCGACCAGCTCCACATCCCCGCCGTCGGCCTGCAGGGACGGGCGGATTTTATCAATAACGCTTTGCACTTGTTCTTTTTCCATGAGAGGCTCCTTTTTATAACCGGTTTTTATATTTGTCTATATGTGTCAACCACTGTTGGTTCGTTTTCAAAAAACGCTTTTTGCCATGCTTATCACCCCGTACTTATATCGCTTGCAGGGGCAAAAAACGCAAAAAGCTATTTTTACGCAACAAAATGCCACCTGAATATAAGTCAAATATGGCCCATATGCAAATATTAAAATTGAAAATCCGCTGGTTACCTTGAGGGGTATGGTCCCGTAGAGGGGTTTTTCATGCCCAAAGCCGTCTGAAAACGACTTTTTACGACGCCATCATCGTTGAACAACGCCGGCGCCAAATGGTTTGGGTTGTTTCGGTATCGGCGTCGGTATCGGGGTCGGATGTTGACCTTCCCAGTGGGGAAAACCAACGGCGATATGAATCCACCTTAGGAATGAATAGGAATGGAAATCGATATGCGGTTTATTCTGATTGCGCTGCAAGTCCGTTTTCCCCCGGCGTCTGCTGTTTCCTGTAAAAATCTCTTTTGAATGCTGGAAAATCCTCTTTTTCAATGGCGTTGCGTATGCGTTTCATCAGGCGGGTGTAATAATCCAGATTGTGGAGCGTGTTCAGCCTGTAGGCGAGCAGTTCACGGTTGCGGTAGAGATGGTGCAGGTATGCCCGGCTGTAATGGCGGCAGGTATAGCAGGTGCAGCCCTCGTCCACGGGGCGGGTATCGGTTCTGAAGCGGGCGTTGCTGATGTTGATCGTTCCCGAATTTACGAAGAGTTGACCGTTTCTGGCATTGCGCGTCGGCATCACGCAGTCGAACATGTCCGCCCCGAATCCGACCATTTCCACGATATCGGCCGGCGTGCCCACACCCATGACATACCTGGGCTTGCCCCCGGGCAACAGGGTGAGGGTGGATTCGCCGATTTCGTACATCAGGTTTTTGGGCTCCCCCACGCTCAGTCCCCCAACGGCGTAGCCGGGAAAATCGAGTGGGACGAGTTCCTCTGCCGAGCGTTTCCGGAGATCGGTATACATCCCCCCCTGGACGATGCCAAACAGGGCATTTTTCTTTATATTCAAGTCGTTTTTTCGCTTGAGGCAGCGTATCGCCCAGCGGGTAGTGACATCTGAGGCCTTTTTGGCGCTTTCGTGATCGGACGGGTAGGCGATGCACTGGTCCAGGCACATCATGATATCCGCGTTTAGGAACGTCTGGATATCCACCGTATTTTCGGGCGTCAGAAGATGTTTTGACCCGTCGATGTGCGATGCGAACGCGTACCCCTCGTCCGTGATCTTTGACATTTTTGCCAGGGAAAAGACCTGGAACCCGCCGGAGTCTGTGAGGATCGGGTATTTCCAGTTCATAAACCCGTGCAGCCCCCCGAAAAGGGAGATGATATCGGTGCCGGGGCGGAGGTAAAGATGGTAGGTATTTCCCAGGATAACCTGTACGCCCATGCTTTCGAGTTCCTCGGGGGTGATCCCCTTCACGGTGCCTAAGGTTCCCACCGGCATGAAAACGGGGGTACGGATATCCCCGTGAGCAGTGCGCAGAATGCCTGCGCGCGCTTTTGATCCGCTTGATACGGCGGTAATGCGGAAAGTCAAGCAATTTGGACCTCTCGGGTTGCCTGCCGGATCCGGCCCCGCACTACCCGATGAACATGGCGTCTCCATAGCTGTAAAACCTGTATTTTTCGTTGATGGCCGCCTGGTACGCTTCAAGAATCGCGTCTTTTCCGGCAAATGCGGAAACCAGCATCAGCAGTGTCGATTTGGGAAGATGAAAATTGGTGATCATTTTATCCACGATGGCAAACCGGTATCCCGGGTATATGAACAGGTCGCATGAGCCGGATCCGGCCGAAATCCGGCCGTTTTCATCCGCCAGGTATTCCAGCGTCCGCACCGATGTGGTCCCCACGGCCACAACCCGGCCACCCGCTTTTTTTGCCGCGTTGATTGCGTCCGCGGTTTTCGGGTCCACGCTGTAGCGTTCCGTGTGAATTTTGTGCCTGCGGATGTCGGCTTCCCTTACTGGCATAAACGTTCCATAGCTCACATGGAGCGTCAGGGCATGAATGGCAACGCCTTTTGCCCGGATGGCCTCCAGAAGGTCTCCGGTGAAATGAAGTCCTGCCGTGGGAGCGGCAACGGCGCCGTTTTCCGCGGCGTACACGGTCTGGTAGGCGGCCGTGTCGGGTGCGGTGTTTCCATTGTCGTTGCTTCGGTCGATATACGGGGGGAGCGGCACCCTGCCCTGATTTTCAATCGCCTTTTCAAAGGGTTCACCGCTGGAAAACAACACCGTGAAAACCCCTTCTCCATGGTGCTTGGCGATGATAGCGGAAAGCCCGGGCGCAAAATGGACCTCGGTGCCGGCACGGGGTCGTTTGGAAGCCTTAACAAGGCATTCGCATTCGAAGGTATACCGGTCCCCCTGTTTTTTCCCCTTACCGCCGGCATAATCGATAAGCAATACCTCGGTTTTGCCCCCTGTTGCTTTTCGCCCCAGAAGGCGTCCGGGAATAACCCGCGTGTCATTGACAACCAGAATGTCCGATGGGGACAGCATCCCGACGATGTCGGAAAACCGGTGATGGGACACGCCGCCCGTATGGCGATCCAGGGCCATGAGGCGCGAGCCTTTCCGGTCTGCCACCGGATGCTGGGCAATGAGGTGCGCCGGCAGATGATAATCATAATCGGAAAGTTGATACATATTCCGTGTCAATTGTTTTGTTCAGGTTTCTCAACCCAGCCGGCCAATATAGGCAATCACCAGGCCGGCCGCCATAAGCCCGAAGCCGATCATGCGCAATGTGCCATCGGGCATTTCAATGACCGCGCGCATCACTTCTTTCATGCGCTCCGGGAAAGCGAAATAGGGAAGCCCCTCGACAATCATGACCACCCCGAGGACGCACAGGAAAAATTCCATTGTATTCAGCCTCCTGTTAAAATCAAATCGCTTGAACATACCTGTTTCCCCTTTGTTTTGTCAAACATCTTGCAAAGCGGTTTGGTTTTGGTCACCTCAAAAAGAAGAATATTGATGAACTCGTAAAAGTCGTTTTCAGACGGCTTTGTAAAATGTTCAAGATCAAGGCGCGTGCAATTTTTAAAGAATTGATAGTACTTAGCCGTACGTGAGATTCTTCAAAAATTGTGCGCAACGCAGATATTGGACTTTTTACGAAGCCGTCAATATTGGCGATGCCGGAGACGCAGCCAAGGCTTGAACAAACTGGCGTCATCGTGTATGGTTTTCCATGCACTGCGGTGCTGCCGGAAATTTTTACCGTTAACCTGTTGTTTATCATAAGGATTTGAATCATGGTGTTCGAGCCGGTCATCGGGCTTGAGGTGCATGCCCAGTTAAAAACCAAGACCAAGATTTTCTGCGGATGTTCAACCAAATTCGGGGCGCCGCCAAATACCCATGTATGCCCGGTCTGCCTGGGAATGCCGGGTGTGCTGCCGGTCTTGAACCAGAAGGTGGTCGAATACGCCATACGGATGGCCCTGGCCACGAACTGCCGGATTGCCGGGGAAAGCCGGTTTGCCCGGAAAAATTACTTCTATCCCGACCTGCCCAAGGGATACCAGATCTCCCAGTACGAATTGCCCATCGCCGAGCACGGCCATATTCATATCACCCTTTCGGACGGCGCGGTTCGCAAAATCGGTATCACGCGCATCCATATGGAGGAAGACGCGGGCAAGTCGAGCCATGATCCGTCCCGCGCCGTCAGTTTTGTTGATTACAACCGGACCGGGGTCCCCCTGCTGGAAATTGTGAGCGAGCCCGAGATGCACAGCCCCGAGGAGGCGGGGGCGTACCTGCGCCGTTTGCGGTCCCTCCTCCGGTATCTCGATATCAGCGACGGCAATATGGAAGAGGGGAGTTTCCGGTGCGATGCGAACATATCGATCCGGGAAAAGGGGGCGGCAGTGCTGGGCACACGAACGGAACTCAAAAACCTGAATTCCTTTAAATTCGTGGAAAAAGCCCTGGCCTATGAAATCAGAAGGCAGATCGAAATGATAAAAGACGGCGAAAAAGTCGTCCAGGAGACCCTGCTGTGGGATGTGAATCAAAACCGGAGCGTTTCCATGCGCGGGAAGGAAGAAGCGCATGATTACCGGTATTTTCCCGACCCGGACCTTTTGCCCCTGGTGATTGAGGAAGACATGGTGGCCAGGATCGGGGAAAGCCTGCCCGAGTTGCCGGATCAGAAAAAGGCGCGTTTTGTGACCCAGTACGGCCTGCCGGAATACGATGCCGATATATTGACCGCAGGGCGGGAACTGGCCGAGTATTTTGAGTGCTGCGCGAGGCAGGTGAAAAACCCGAAGACCGCCAGCAACTGGATCATGGGCGAGTTGACGGCGCTTTTAAACGCCTGCGGGAAAACCATCGAGGCGTCCCCGGTATCGGCCGAAGGCCTGGCAAAACTGATCGCCCTGATGGAAGACGGCGTGATCAGCGGGAAGATCGCCAAGGCCGTTTTTTCGGAAATGGCGGAAACGGGAAAAGCCCCGGATGAAATCGTGGCGGAAAAAGGGCTGGTGCAGGTCAGTGACGCCTCCGCCGTAGCGCCCATAATCGATCGGATCATTGCGGCCCATACAGCCGAGGTTGAAAAATACAGGGGGGGGAACACCAAGCTCCTTGGTTTTTTCGTGGGGCAGGTCATGAAGGAGACTGGGGGGAAGGCCAACCCCCGGCTGGTCAACGAGCTTCTGTCGAAAAAGTTGGGGTGATTCTCCGGGGACTTCCCGGCTTCATTTACCCGGTGCGCTTGAAGCGTTTTTCGAGAAAGGACGCATGCCACGTGATCATGGTGGGCCTTCCGTGGGGACAGGTGTAGGGATTTTCGCAGGCGTATAACTGCTCAAGAATTGCGGTCATCTGTTTTCCGGTCAATGGATGGTTCGCCCGGACGGCCCCGTGGCAGGCCATAAGGATGAGGCACGCCTCAATGGCCCTGTCCACCCCCTGCCGGTATCCGGATGCTTCCGCGATTTCAGCGATTTCCACGATCAGGGGGGGTATGGGGGTTTCCGCCAGGATCTCCGGGACGGCTTTCACGACAAACGTATTTGGGCCAAAAGTCTCTATTTCAAGACCCGTCTGGTTCAACTCCGGAATCACCTGTTCCAGCGCGGCGCTTTCCCTGTACCCCAGTTCGACCGTTTCGGGAACCAAAAGCTGCTGGACCTGCACCGGGGTGTCGGGCGCCATCCGGTTGCGGATCTGCTCATAGAGGATTCTTTCATGCGCGGCGTGCTGGTCGATTAAAAGCAGTTCCGCCTCTTTTTCACAGAGGATGTACGTGTTGTGAAACTGCCCGATCACCGACGCCAGCCGGAGGTTTTCACGGCTGAAAAGCGCGGCCTGCCGGGGAGCTGCCGTCTCGTCGGCAACAGGCGCATGCTTGAGCGTGTTTTTTTCTTCTTCCCTTGGTTTGATTGGTGCGGGCGCATGGCCGGGAAAGGGATTTTGTTCTTCCGGCTGCGGAAGCGCTTTGGAAAAGTCCCGCGGCGGTTCTTTTACGTGAAGCACTGGATCTGACGGCTTCCATTGTCCCTCGCCAAAAGGGTTTTTTTCACCCAGTGCGTCTGAAACCCCGTTTTTTACGGCTGAGTAAATGTCCTGCTGCCGTGAAAACCGTACTTCCGCCTTGGCAGGATGGACATTTACGTCCACCTCGGCCGCCGGAACGGTCAAGTAGAGCACGCAAAGGGGGAAGCGCCCCTTCATGAGGCGGCCGTGATACCCTTCCACAACCGCATGCTGTATCCCCCGGTCCCGGATGAACCGGCCGTTGACAAAGGTATAGATTTTTCCGGCGCTCCCGCGTGTGAAAGAGGGGTCGCAGGCCCATCCGGAAATCAAGGCCGCATGGGTATTTCGCGAAACGGGGTACAACAGGCGGCCCAGATTTTCCCCCAGGACGCCTTCGACTCGGGCCCGGGGATCCCGGACATCGTGCCACTGCCGGACGGTTTTCCCGTTGTGGGTCAGGCAGAAGCGGATTTCCGGGCGGGAAAGGGCAAAACATGCCACGGTATCGGCGATGTGGCCGAATTCCGTGGAAATCGTCTTCATGAATTTGCGGCGTGCCGGGGTATTATAAAACAGCTGCCGGACGGTTATCATGGTTCCCCGGGGGGCGCCCACGGGATTGACCGACCGGATCTTGCCGCCTTCGATGCGGATTTCGGTTGCGGCGTCTGATTTGTCGTCCCGGGTGACCATGGTAAAACGGGATACTGCGGCAATGCTGGGCAAGGCCTCCCCCCTGAACCCGAGGCTTTGAATGTTGAAAAGATCGTCTTCAACGGTGATCTTGCTGGTGGCGTACCGTTCGATGGCCAAAAGCGCGTCGTCATGCCCCATGCCGTACCCGTTGTCCGAGATGCGGATCACGGACCGGCCCCCCTGCTCGATATCGATGGTAATCTGGTCGCTTCCGGCGTCAATGGCGTTTTCCACGAGCTCCTTCACCACGGCGGCCGGCCGCTCGACCACTTCACCGGCGGCGATTTTATTGGAAAGGATTTCCGGAAGGATGCGGACGTTTGACACGGTATCGCTCCGTTTATTCGATATCGGTTTCCCCCCGCAAACAGCGGTAGAGAAATTCCGTGTCAGTGGGAGACAGGTTGAACTTCAGGGCCGCTTCTTCCACCAGTTTCTGGTTGGATTTTCCCGGTTCATATTTTTTGGTTTCCCCGATCCATTTTACCGCTTTTCGTAGCTCTTCCTTTTTGGGTTGCACCGACATGTAGGCTCTCCTTGCGTATCTGTATGGTTTTCTCTTCCGTTTGTTTTTTTCAGGTACTCACGACCCCTTCCAATGGATTGCCGGCTTTCTCAGATGCATTCCCGCTGCCTGTTCATAGGTATAGGCGGCCGTAAGAAGCTGGGCTT
>JAWOAV010000181.1:0-5360 GCA_046498365.1 Desulfosalsimonadaceae bacterium | reverse complement strand
GGGTGTTTTTTGAGCATATCGACCCATTTTTTCACCCCGTTCCGAAAACCGGGCGTATCAAAGAGTTCGATTTTCTTTTTTCCGTTTGCCACGATGGCCTTGAGGTTTTTCGAGCCCATGACCGCCCCCATGCCGCATCGGCCGTGGACGCGCTCGTGGGATACGATAACGGCGTATTTCACCATGTTTTCTCCGGCCGGTCCAATGACGAGTTTTCCGCCTTTGCCGAGGGCCTGCTGCGTTTTTTCGGTATCACTTCCCCACAGCTCGTCCGCCGGAAGGATTCTGGCTTCCTCTTCATTGATATCAATATAAACGGGGGTCTCTGCCCGCCCGCGGACAACGACGCCGTCGAAACCAGCGCGCTTCAAATGAATGCCGAAACGCCCGCCGCTGTTGGAATGGCCGATGCCCAAGGTCAAGGGGCTTTTGGCGGAGATGTCAAAACGGCTCGAACACGGGGCTCCGGTACCGGTAAGCGGGGATGTCATGGCGATGAGGAGGTTTTCCTCGCCAAGGGGATCGATCCCGGGTTTGAGCTGGTCCCACAGGATTTTCGTGCTGATGAATCGTCCGCCCAGAAATCGCTCCCGGTCCGTGTCGGAAAGGGGATATTCTCCGATGGAACCGTCCGTCAAATTGATGTCGAGAATTTTTCCGGTATACCCTTTAAATACGCTCGCCATAATACATCCTTTTTGTTTTGCGAATTTTATGCAAAAACGTGCTTCCACACGGCCCGCCGACACTGTATCATATTAGAACCGATCTCAAAATTATTTTTCGGCCTACCCTTTTTGTTGGATATTCGAAATCGCTATCGCTATGGGTATCGCAATCGAAAGAAAAGAATCGGTCACTTGGGTACGAAAAGCTGGGTGGTTTCCGTATTTCAAAAGGAAGATGTCGTGTTCTATGGATTTGAAAAAACCGATTTCGATAGCGATTTTGATCCCGAAAAAACGAAATGCAAACAAGCGGATGGAACGAAATCCGAATGTTGAGATGGGTTCTACAAACCAGTTTTATCAGGATATACACCATGAATATGACATTTCGCAGGGCCCGGCCCGAAGATGATTTGCAGGCCGCTGATTTGATTTACAGCGCAGGCCCGGCGGCAATCGAGTATGCCTTTGCCACGAGGAAACATCGGGCAATCGATTTCATTCGTTGGGCGTTTCGGGACGGTTCCGGGGTCATCGGGTTCAGAAATCACAGGGCCGCCATTGTTGACGGCCGCGTTGCCGGGATCGGCGCCTTTTACAGCGCAGATGAATTCGAGCGGCTGAGCCGCATGATGGTGTGGCAAATCATCCGGTTTTACGGGGTTTTCAAAAGCCCGGGCGTGTTGAAAAGGGCCGCCCGCCTGGAAGCAATCACGCCCCGGCCGGGCCGGGACGCCCTGTTTATTCAGAATCTTGGCGTGGCCGCCGGTATGCGGGGGCGGGGCATCGGGAGCAGACTTCTTGAAGATCAGATACGGGCGGCCCGCTCTCAAAAACTCCGGCGCTGCATACTGGATGTCGCCGCCGACAATACGCGCGCAAGGAAACTCTATGAACGGCTGGGCTTTTGTATGGTTGCCCGGCAAAACTGGCCGTTTCAAGACGATCCGGTACATGTGCCGGACCATATCCGAATGGAATTGATATTGTAGCATTTTCGGCTTCATGGTTTTAGAACCCATCTCAAAAAAAAGATCAAGTGGGGTAGAAAAAAAAGGGGGACGCCCATGAAAATATGCGTTTCTACAACCCATCTCAAAAAAAAGATTTTTTTGAGATGGGTTCTAATATAATGGTGCGTAAAATCCAATAATATAAGAAAAAGGCGTTTTATCGTGAATATATCCAATGGTATCCGGGGGCATGTTTCCCGCCGGGATTTTTTGATCCGGATGGGCCGGGCCGCACTGATCGCCGGCATGCTGCCCCTTTCCGCGAACAATGCAAACGCTGAAGCAAAAGGGAAAAAACCTTCCGGTATCGGACTTGCCCTTGGTTCCGGCGGCGCGTCGGGTCTGGCGCATATTGTGGTCGTCGAAGCCCTGGAAGAGCTTGGCCTTAAACCGGAATGCATTTCCGGCAGCAGCATCGGCGCATTGATCGGTGGATTGGTGGCAGCGGGTCATGATTCAAAGAGGCTGAAAGACCTGGTGGCGGAAATGGTGCCGGAAGGGCTTGGAAACTGGCTGGGTGCCGTATTTGAAAAGGACCGGGTCAATGTACTGGATTTGTTCGAACTGGATATCGCTGCCGGCGGCCTGGCGGATCCGGAAGCTTTCCGGTTGTTCCTGGAAGATACACTTGGAAAAGAGACATTTGAGGAGCTTGATATTCCCCTGTCGGTTACGGCGACGGATTTCTGGAAGCGCGAAATGGTGGTTTTCGACAGCGGCCCACTGATTCCTCCCATCATGGCGAGCGCTGCATTGCCGGGCGTTTTTCCGCCGGTAGAATACCAGGACAGACTTCTTGTGGATGGCGGCATGGTCAACCCGGTTCCCTACGATCTGATCATAGACCGGGTTGACATTACCATTGCCGTAGACGTTACCGGAACCCGGAAGCGGCCGGAAGACGGCAAGCCCGGCTACCTGGACCTGATTTTCAACACCTTCGATATCATGCAGGCCAACGTCATCCGCCATATGCGAAACAAGCAGGCGCCCGATATTTTTCTCCAACCCCCGGTAACCGGCATACGGGTGCTTGACTTTCACAAGGCAAAGGAAATTTATGAACAGGCCGCACCCGTGAAAGACGAGCTGAAACGCAAAATCGAAAAGATCCTCGGCTAAACCGGCCGCTGGTTGGATGTGCTTTTCTGTTTTACAGGCTGATCACGGCGGCGTCGCAGGCCAGATGGACCAGTTCGGCGGCAGCAGCCATGCGAGAGCCCTCTATCAGATCTTCCTCTGAAATCCCCCTGGAATCCGCACACGGCCGGCAGACCAGCACGGGAATGCCATGGGCCTGAAGATAGGTCATATGGTCGTCGGCCGAATCCCCTGTGGCGGCTTTGATATTGGCGGTCAGGCCTTCTTTTGCCAGATACACGGCCTCGTCCAAGAGAAACACCGTGGCATTTTTTCCTTCCTTGTGCGCCACCATGGCCATGAAAAGGGCCCGCGTGCTCCGGTTCGGGTTGTCTGTGCCGCATGAAAGGGCGATCACCACGTTTTCGGTCATTTTATCCTCCAAGGGTGCTGTGTTTATGTCAAAGATACGATTTTACGGTATTCTTGCCTCATTGTTTTTTGAAAATCAATTGTTTTTATAAAAAAGCGGTTTTCCGCTTCGCGGTATTTTTCAATACGACTTTTTCCGGAAGGCCCCTTGTTTTTATACGTTCGACCCTGCAGAAATAGCCGGGCATTTAGGATTCTTTGCCAAAAAAGCGGGGGTGGTGAGATTTGTACTTGACATCCGGGAGCCAAAAAAAATAAAGTATAGGTCGACGGTCGACGGTCGACTTAGCGAGCCCCCTTTTTTCCTGTTTTTCTTTTTGTGCCGCTCGATTCGTTTCAACGGGTAAACGTCATGCCGAAAGGCTGCACCGGGGTATAGGAACCATTTCCAGCAAAACAATCCCTTATCATCCCCCCGCCAGGGGTGGCAAAAAGGAGGAAGTCGTCGTGAAAACGCTGAAAGCCGAATATGACGTCATTGTGGTCGGCAGTGGTCCGGGAGGGGCGAGTGTCGCCCGGGAGTTGTCCCGCCAGGGAAAGAAAGTGCTGATCCTGGAGTGGGGGGACAATGACCCGCTGAAGGGAACGCTTACCCAGATTATCCCGCGGGCGTTCACCCCTGGGAAGAGCATCTCCTTTACCCCGCAGATGCTGGGCGTTGTCCGCGCCATCACCACCGGCGGCAGTTCGGTCATCTACTGCGCCACGGCGTTTGACCCGCCGGTGGAAATGCTGAAGAAATACGGTGTGGACATCTCAGCGGAAGCAGCCGAAGTCAGGGAGGATGTTCCCATTGGGGCGCTCTCCGATGCCCTGATGGCGGCCGGACCGCGTCGTTTTCTGGAAAGCGCCCGGGCGCTTGGATATGACGCGCAACGGTTGAACAAGTTCATTTTCCAGGACAAGTGCCGGGCCAATTGTCAGCTTTGCTCCTATGGCTGCCCGTACGGCGCCAAGTGGAGCGCCCGCAATTTTGTGGACGAGGCCCTGGAAAACGGCGCGGAAATGATCAATTTCGCCAAAGTGGAAAAGGTTCTGGTGGAAAACCAGGCGGCCGTCGGGGTCGAATACCGCCATGAAAGAGAAACGTTTCAGGCATACGGCGCCAAAATCGTCATTGCCGCCGGAGGGATCGGCTCCCCGTTGATCCTGCGGCAAAGCGGCATTCCTGGTACGGGGTATCATTTCTTTTTCGATCCCCTTGTATATGTGTACGGCCGGATCAAGGGGCTGGGCAGCGGCAGGGCCGTGCCCATGAGCGCAGGGGTTCATTTCCCTGATGATGGTATCGTCATGACCGATTTCAACATGCCCCATCTCATGAAGATCCTTTTTGATCTCGAAGTGCTGAAAGTCCGGCAGGCGTTTGCGTATCATGATGTCCTGCCCATCATGATCAAGGTCCGCGACGACCTGGGCGGGGAGATCACCAAGCGGGGATGGGTACGAAAGTCGCTTGGCCGCCAGGACAAACTGCGCCTGGAAAAGGGGGCGGATCATGCCCGCCGGATTCTCGCCAACGCCGGCGCCACGGATATATACCGGGGATGGATGTTTGGGGCCCACCCGGGGGGTACGGTGAAGATAGGCGAGCATCTGGATACGGATCTCAAGACTGTTTTCGACAATCTTTATGTGTGCGATTGCTCGGTGATCCCCGAGGAGTGGGGCCTGCCGCCGACCTGGACGCTTTTGGCGCTGGGCAGACGCTTGGCCACGCATCTTGCTGCCGCGGACAAGGCCTCGGGTAAAACCGATTTCCAGCCGGTGGTGGTAACGCCGAAAAGGGAAAAAGCACAGCAGCTTTCGGCAGGGGCACTTTAGCCTGATAACCTGATCGGGCAATCTGAAAGGACCGTTTTCATGCAAAAAAGACAAGCGCCAATGGCGGATGACCCCGGCGCGGCCGTTGTCCGTAAACTGCTCCACACCCGGGAAGTCCGGCAGCTTCTGGGCAATATCCTGCCCGAGGTGTTGGACGTGTATGCCGGAAAAAGCCGTATCCGGAAGTTTTTTGCCCGTATGGCGGGGCGGCATGTGTCCAGAAGCCTTTGGCACGCTGAAGATGTTTCTAAAAATCGGGAAATTGAAAAACTGCTGGAAGATGAAACCTTTATCCGGGAAGCGGCCTATTTTCTGCCGGAAATGACAAATGCCTTTCTGGAGC
>JAWOAV010000117.1:0-45890 GCA_046498365.1 Desulfosalsimonadaceae bacterium | reverse complement strand
GACCAGCAGCGGCAGGTTGTGCCCGGAAATCCCCCCCTGCCCCGGGCCGGTGCCGGCCGCAGTAAACCGCTTGATCAACTCCGGGACGCCAAAACCGCGCCCCACGGCCTGCCGGATATGCTTCCCCGTCACGTCCTCGTCAAAATCGACAAAATGTTTCCGCCATGGACCAGGAAAGGCGACCCATTTCGAAGCCGGACCACCCATTGGCAGCGCCGCCAGTTCATTTCGGGCCGCATCGGCCATGCCCCGGCAGTCCGCCCCGCAGAACGCCGCTGCATCAAACCCGGCGACTTTTCCTGAAATGCGGATATTTCGCGGTGCTTCCAGGCCATAGATACGACCTGCGGCAAAAACCCCGGGCGGATAGGTTCGGGGAAGAAAATATCCGGTTTGACCGTCGTATGTAAGCCGCCCGCAAAAAAGCGACAAAGGCTCGACCGCCGGGGTGTGGCCGGCGGCCGCGGCCAGCAGGTCGCAGGTCAAAATCCGGTATTGCCCGCCGTCGCAGGAAGCAAGGCGCACGCTTTTGACCCCCTTTTTTCCTTCGACCGCTGCGGCGGCCCAGCCGGGATAAAAGGGAATCTGCCGATCTGCAAGCCCGCGGACCAGCGCGGGGTCGTGCCCCTTTGTCCGGACGTCGGCCACCGCCCGGACGGGCAGGCCCAGTTCGGAAAGGTCCAGCGCCGCTTCCAGGCCGAGGTCGTGCCCCACGGAAAAGACCGCCTCGCTGCCAGCCAGGATGCCGTAGGTCCGTGCCAGGCGAAGGGCGGCTTCCGGCAGCATTACGCCGGGACGCTCATTGTTCTCAAAAATCAGGGGGCGCTCCCGGCTCCCCGTGGCAACCACCACACTTCGGGGGCGCATTTCAAGGTACCGGTAATCAAACGGGTCGTCCGGCCCGCCTTCGGTCACGGCCGTAACCATGTTGTCGCTGTAACCGCCGACCATGGCGGTCCGTGTGAATACCCGGATAAGGGCGTGGGTCGACACCTGCGATGCCAGATCCGCCGCCTGCCGGTACAGCGGGGCGTCTTCACCCGATCCGCGCTCCCGATAGTCAAAGGATCCGCCCAGCCAGGGGCGGGCTTCCAGCAGGATTACCCGCAGCCCCTGGTCGGCGGCGGCCAGGGACGCTTCCATGCCGGCCGGTCCCCCCCCGATCACGCAGACATCGGCGGCCGGGTACATCTCGTCGCACACCCCGGAAAACCGAAAATCCGGGTCAATGCGACCCAGGCCCGCCGCCTTTCGCACCACTTTTGCCGCTACCGGCCACAGGGAGGCCGGCTTGTGCATGGTTTCGTAGTAGAAGCCGGCGGGCATGAACCGGTCCAGGCGGTTCATGAACCCGAGCAGGTCGTTTCTGGCCGTAAAAATCGCATTCTGATCGCGGATCACCGCGCCTTCAGCCAGCAGGGTGGTTTCCGTGCGCACGTTGGGGACGCCGTTCACCGTCATCATGGTGTTGGAAGATTCCCCGTCCAGGCTGAAGAGCCCGCGGGGGCGGTGATATTTCAAGCTCCGTGAGAAGATGCGGACGCCGGCAGCATAAAGCGCCGTGGCAATGGTGTCCCCTTTGAAGCCGTGGCCGGTCTGGTTTTTATAGACAAACGGCACAGGGCGCCCAACATCGACACGAAGGGTGGGCAAAGATGTAAGCCGTTTCATGCCCCCCTCCCGGCTTCTACAACCTGCCTGTTTGTGCGCGTATCCCGGAAAATGGTAAACCACAGCCCGCACCCCTGCCGGTGGCACCACCATTCCCCAACTACGCCGGCCGCGCAGGTATTCGCATGCACATGGTCGTACCACGCTTCTGGCGTGAGCGGGCGGCCGGTCGGGTACGCCCCCTTGTCCTCACCGCCGTAGCGGAACTCGTAGCCGTTTCGCCGGCCGCATATGGGGCAATGAATCAGAAGAGACATTTCCTTCCATCCTGTCTTGTTTCAGTTGTGACGGCTTCGTAAAAAGCCCAATATCTGCGTTGCGCACAATCTTTGAAGAATCTCATCACGCCAAAGGCGTGACTCAATTATTCAAAAATTGCACACGCCTTGATCTTGAACTTTTTACTTTGCCGTCCAAAACCGACTTTTACGAGTCCATCAGTTGTCCGGCGTATAATTCACCAGTGCTGCGGTCTCTCCCATCAGCCGGTGGTTTTTGAACCGGGCGAGAGAAAAGGGCTTCAGACGGTACGGACATTTTCCGGTCGCCAAAAACCGGGCCATGTGCCGGCCGGTGGCCGAGCACGACTTGAATCCGAAATAACCCCACCCGCAATTCATGTACACCCCTTCCACGGGATCGTTGCCGTCCATGATCGGCGCCATGTCCGGCGTCATGTCTGCAAGCCCGGCCCAGGAACGCATGAACTTGACCCCGGCGAGGCACGGCATGAGCTCGACCAGGGCCTCGGCCTGGTGCTTGATATACCCGGCCGTGGTCTGGGTCGTATAATTGGGCCAGGGGTCCATGTGGGCCCCGGTGGCGATCTCCCCTTTGAGCGTCTGGTTGGCGTACACGTGGTATGCGCCGGAAGAGACCACGTGATCCAGAAGCGGCTTGAGCGGCTGGGTTACCATGGCCTGGATGGTCAGGACGCTGATCGGCATTTTGATTTTCAGCATCTGGTACAGTAATCCCGCCGTATACCCGCCCGCCGACACCAGCACGCGGGGGGTATGGATCGTGCCGGCAGGGGTTTTTACCCCGGTGGCCCTCCCGTTTTCCGTGATAATGCCAAGGGCCTCGGTCTGCTGGTGGATATGGACGCCCTTTTCCGCCGCCCCTTTGGCCAGCCCCCAAACCACGGCGTCATGGCGCACGATTCCCCCCGGGGGATGGTACATGGCCCCGTGAATGGGATGGGTGATCTCCTGGGAAAGATTTAATGCAGGCACCCGCTTTGCCGTCTCGGCCGCATCCAGGAGGTGGCTTTCCACGCCCAGGAATTTGGCGGTGGCGATGTTGGTGCGCGCGGCCTTTACGGCCGCCTCGCTGTGGAGCAGGTTCAGGTTGCCGCAGTTGTAGAACATAAGGTTGAAATCCAACTCGCGGGTCAGCACGGGCCACAGGTCCAGGGCTTCCTTGTAGAGGGGGATGTTCTCCTGGGTGCGCTGGTTGGCCCGCACAATGGCGGTGTTGCGCCCGGCACCGCCGTAGCCGATATAATTTTTTTCCAGCACGGCCACCCGGTTCATATTGTGCTCTTTTGCCAGAAACCACGCGGTGGCCAGGTTGTGCAGACCGCCGCCGATGAGCACAGCGTCGTATGCGGATTTCAGGGGCGGATTTCCTTTCGGAAGGATGTGCTTTGCACCGAACATGTGGCGGCAGTCCTCGTTACTGGTTAAAGACCTTGCCCAGGTTGGCCGTGGTCAACGGATCGTCCCGGTACATGGAAAGCCCCATGTTCTGGATCGACTTGAACCCCCGCTCGTCGTATTCGGGCATGGCGATCTCCGGCGCATCGTCCGCGGTGGTCTCCGGAAGAATCTCGATGCACTTTTTAAGCTTGTATATGGAAAAATCGACCAGGTGGAGCAAAAAGGCGAAGGCGTGTCGGATCATGTGCATCTCGTATTTTTTGCACAGGCCGTAGCCGTTTTTGGCGTCCTGGAAGGCCTTTTCCGTGGGATTTTCCTCGTTGGTGGTGCAGCCGCTCTGGCAGGTCGGAATATCCAGGATCATGTTCAAGTGGGCCTGGAGAATATTGAGCAGGGTGTGGCTCAGAGACCCGTAGTCGGGGTTGTAGTCGTTCATGGGATTGGCGATGGTGGGAAACCCGGCATTGATGCAGACCGCACCCGGATTGAGGAGCTGGGCCGCGCAAATGCCGAACAGGGCCTCGGCCTGGGTCACGGATATCACACCGTTGTAGCAGTACGGCGCACTGATGCCGGCCATGGGCATGGCCGAAATGAACACGGGAAGGCCGGCCTGGACGACCTGTACAAAAGCCCTGGAAAAATTCTCGTTTACGGCCATGGGGGGCTTGGTCAGGCAGAAAACGATCATAAGGTTTTTCCGGGCGGCGAAGATCTCTTTGGCCCTTTCGATCCCCTTTTCCGTCTGCATGGACAGGTAGATCGGCTTGGAGCACTCCCGGTGCATGATCTCCAGCTGCTCGATTTCATCCTTGAGCTTGATCCCCCGGCCCATGCCGTTCACAGGGGGGCTCTGCTCGGCGATGCGTGCGATCTCCGCCAGGTGATCGGCCGTGGGCATAAGCCCGCCCGCCTTTTTTTCATCGTCATAGAGATATGGCGCGGTCCCGCCGATGAAAAAGCTGTTCCGGGGGACGAAAAAATCGTCCACGCCGGGAGCCTTTTCAAGGCATTGCGTAACCAGGTCGGCCGTAATATAGATCCTGCCTTCGTAGACAAAGGCAAGCCCCTGCGACTCATACTCCTGGAAGGCGCGGACCATATCCGGCTGGCTGCAGGCCACGCCGATATTTTCCAGCATCCACAGGGCATCCTGGTGCGCCTGCAAAAGCATGTCCACCGTGTTTTTGCCGAGGAGGGAAACAGACCGTTCGAGCTGGGTATTGTTCATACAAAAAGCCTCATGATTGGGATTGCGAATAAACAGGGGCGTTTTGGACGCATAGATTTTCCGTTTGGCCGAAACGCGAGGCCGCCGTGGTGGAAGTCACCCCGAAAAGACCGGAAATCTGCTCCATGCGGAAGAAAAAGACCGGCGTTAGGCAAACGAAAATTGGACGAATGATGGATATACGCCCCTTATGGCAAATTAAATCTTCTACTGTCTACTACTATAAAGGCAAAAATCCATTTTTCAAAAAAAAATTTCCGCAGCCCCGTCATCAAAGCTTCTTTTGCAATTGATTGGCCGCGGTAAGCATGGGGTCCCAGACCGGGCTGAAGGGGGGAGCGTAGGGAAGATCGGTCTGGCCGAAATCCGAAATCGTCATGCGGGCGTGCAGCGCGACCGCGGGTGCCTTGATCCGGTGGGCCACCCCTTCCCTGCCCACCATCTGGACGCCCAGGAGCCGGCCGGATTTCGTGTCCGCCACCATGTGGACCCATATGGGGGTCGCACCGGGATGGGCGTGCGCCCGGGAGGGTGCCTTGATGGTAACGGCGGCTGGCGCGAAACCGGCTTTCCGTGCCTCCTCCACGCTCAATCCGGTCCGGCCCACCTCGAGGTCGAACACCTTGAAAACGGCCGACCCGGCCACCCCCTGGAGACGAACGTCCTTTCCGGTGACATTGTCCGCCACGGCCCACCCGGCCCGGTTGGCCAGCAGGGCCAAGGGGATCCAGACCTTTTCGCCGGTGACTACATGGTATGCGTCCGCGCAGTCTCCCGCGGAAAATATGCCCGGCACCGATGTCTCCATGCGCGAATCCACCGCCACGGCATTTTGGGGTCCCAGGGCGATGCCGGCATTTTTTGCAATTTCGCTGTTGGGGCGGACACCCACGGCCACCAGGACCATGTCCGCGTCGCAGGTCTGGCCGCTGCACGTGACCGCCAGTTTTTCGCCGCGTTTTTCGATCTTTTCGAGCACATGGTTCTCATGGAAGACAACGCCGTGCGCCCCGAGCGTCTGCCGGACCACATCGACGATCTCTTCATCATAGCCCCTCATGAACCCCCGGCTGATACCGGTGACGCTGATATCCCTTCCCCGAAACGATTCGGACATTTCCAGGCCGATGTATCCCATCCCCACGAAAACGGCCTCGCGAACGCGGTGCGCCGCCAGGTAATCCTTGATTTTCCTGCCGTCGGAAAGGCGCTTGAGGGGGAGGACGCCGTCTATGCCAATGCCTTCGATATCCGGCATGATGGGTGATGCGCCGGTGGCGATGAGCAGCTGGTCGTAGGAAAATTCTCGGTTTTTCCCGGAATGGTCCACGGCTTTTACCGTTTTTGCCTCCGGGTCGATGGCTTCGGCCCGGCATCCCGTGATCAGGTTGATCCCCTGTTTTTCCCGGAACACCTCGGCCCGGCGCACCACCAGATCATCGATATCGCGCGCGGGGTCCTCAATATTATACGGCATGCCGCAGGCGCTGTAGGATACGTCCGCGGTCTCTTCCAGAACGGTCACGTTCAGATCCGGCTGATTTCTTTTGGCCCGGCTTGCGGCACTCATGCCGGCGGCATCACCTCCGATAATCAGAAAATCCATATGCTGTTATCCTTTCCTTGCGCTGCGCACGCTGTTTCCCGTCAGGTAATTTTTCAAACATTTCACTTGAACGGATCGTATGGGTACACCTTTACGATAACATGGTTTCCGATTATAATTTTTATACATTTTTTTGATTGTTCAAGAACTATTTTCAAAAACACATCAAGAAAGCCTAATATGACCATTACAATGCTTTGCATTTACCAATAGACATGATGATCAGGAGAACCCCGTAGGGGCACCCCTTGCGGGTGCCCGAAATCAGGGCACCCGCAAGGGGTGCCCATAGGGGCCCATTTACTGTGGATATACAAGAATGCGAAAAAAGGCCTTGACCGTTCGTCCGTGGTCAACGATCTTCTGAAAGGCGACATCAAAATTGCCGAGGCAATGGAATAGACACCGTGTTCAGCGGCTCATATATGCCACGGCGTTTTTGAATATCTGAAGCCCCGCCGCCGGCGGAAGATCCTCTTTTCTTCTGGACCATTCCGGGTGGTTGGTAGGATGGGTAAAGGCTTCCGGATGGGGCATGAGCCCGAAAATACGGCCGGTGGGGTCGCAGATACCGGCAATGTCGTCCATGGACCCGTTGGGGTTTTCCGGAAACCGGCCATTTGCCGCCGAACCGTCGGATGCGGCATAACGGCAGACAACCTGGCCATCCCGCTGCAGCCGGGAAAGGGTTTCTTCGGCCGCAACCAGTTTTCCTTCGCCATGCCGTATGGGCAATTCCACACGGGTCATCCCTCGGGTGAACACGCAGGGGGAATCGGAATCAATGGCAAGATGCACCCAGTCATCCCGGAAATTGCCGCAGTCGTTGTACGTGAGGGCGGCTGCGCGCGTCTGGTAGTCGTTGTCAAAGCCCGGGAGAAGCCCCATGTTCACGATGGTCTGGAAGCCGTTGCAGATGCCTAAAACCAGGTTGCCTTTCTCCACGAACCTGGCGATGCGCTCCCCCGCATGCTTTTTCATGCGCACGGCCTGGATCACCCCTGCGCCGTGGTCGTCCCCCCAGGAAAACCCGCCGATAAAGACCAGCATCTGATAATCAAAGAGATCCGCAGCGCCGGATATGACGTCATTGATATGGACCCTTTCGGCCCGGGCGCCGGCCAGCTCGCAGGCGTGAGCGGTCTCAATGTCGCAGTTGAGCCCGTACCCGGTCAGGACCAGCACCTTTACCGGCTGTTTCATATTTCCATCTCCCGTTATAGTAAGTCCCCGAAAGGTTTCTTCCATGCATATCTCAGGTCATCTACACGGACGCTGCACAATGGCGCGCTGTTGACTCCGGAAATATCCAGTATCTTTTCTTCCGTTACCCTGCCGGCGCAGGCGCAGGGGAGACCGGAAAAAATCGCTTCAAACGCATCCTTGTTTTCGGGCCGGACGGTAACGATGAAGCGGCCGGCGCTTTCGGAAAAAAACAGTGCATCGTTTGACGGTTTTCCTGCTGCAGGCACCTGGGAAAGATCCAGGGAAATACCCAGATCCCCGCCCATGGCGCAAAGAGCCAGGTGAACCCCGAGGCCCCCGCGGTAGATGCCGTGAATGGATGCTGCAAGCGCCTCCTTTACGACGCGGGTGACGGCTTTATAACACGTAAAAAAGGACGGGGCGTCGACCTGGGGGACGTTTCGCCCGGTATAGCCGAACCGGTCGTAGTATTCCGATGCACCCAGTTCGTTTTTGGTTTCCCCCAGGATATAAACCAGGTCTCCCGGCGCTTTCACGTCCATGGTCACGCACTTTTTAATGTCTTTGACCACGCCTGTGACGGAAAACTGGAGGGTCTCCAGGGCGGATACCTTGCGGTACTCCCCGTACGGCCCCGGAAGATGGCCGTCCACGTACATGGAGTCCTTGCCGGAAAGCAGCGGGATTTCCCATTGGGTGCAGACTTCCGCCATGGCACGGCAGGAGCGGACAAGCTGCGCGGCCTTGAATTTGCCATCCGGGTTTCCTGCGGGGTCGTACTGAATATTCGGCCAGCAGAAGTTGTCCACCCCGCCGATATGGTCGATGTCGCCGCCCACCGCCAAAAAACGGCGAACGGCCTCGTCAATGGTGCATGCGGTCATGTGCCAGGCATCGATGGCCGAATAAAAGGGAATGGCCGCCTGGGCGAAAGCAAGGCCGCTTTCGGAAGTCAGCACCGGGCGAATCACCGATGCATCGCTGTTCACGTCTCGGTTTCTTCCCACCAGCGGCTTGATGACGGACCCGCCCTGGACCTCGTGGTCATACTGCCTGGCGATCCACTCCCGGGAGCAGATATTGGGCCGGGACATCATGTCGCATAGAAGCGCCCCGTAATCAGACGGCTCGGACAGGACCGGCTCAAAAAGCCCCCGGTCGTCCGGGTCGGTCCACTCCGCTTCAAACACCCACTGGGGAAAGCCCCGGGTGAGAAAATCCATGTTTACAAAAGCGCAGGGCTTGTCTTCATAGGTGATATGCAGTTTTCCGGAATCCGTGTAGGTTCCGATGACGGTGCTTTCCACCGCGTGCTTTCTGGAGAGCGCCATGAACCGCTGTTCGTTGTCTGGGTGGATCGCGACGGTCATCCGCTCCTGTGATTCAGATACCCAGATTTCCCACTGGTCAAGCCCCTCGTACTTGAGCGGCACTTTTTCCAGGTACACGCGGCACCCGCCTGAAAATCGGGCGGTTTCACCAACGGAAGAGGAGAGCCCCCCGCCGCCGTTGTCGGTGACGTATTGAATCAGCCCCTCGTCGCGGGCTTCGAGCAGAAAATCATGCATTTTTTTCTGGGTGTAGGGGTCCCCGATCTGGACGTGCCCGGCAGGCGTGTGCTCGGAAAAGCTCTCGGAGGAAGCGGTCACCCCGTGGATGCCGTCCTTTCCGACCCGCCCCCCGCACATGATGATCAGATCGCCGGGGGAAGTGGTTTTCTGTTCGGCCGGCTCCCCGCTTACCAGGGAGGGCATGATCCCCAGGGCCGTGACGAAAACGAGGCACTTGCCCATGTAGCCCGGATGAAAAATCACCTGCCCGAAAGGCGTCGGGATCCCGCTCTTGTTGCCGCCGTCACGCACCCCTTCGATCACCCCGTCCAGGAGCCGCCGGGGATGAAGACGGGGTTTGAGTTCCCCGGCGTAATTTCTTTCCCCCACGCAGTACCCGTAGCTCCCCATAACCAGTTTCGAGCCTTTTCCCGTTCCCAGGGGATCGCGGTACACGCCCACAATGCCGGTGATGGCCCCGCCGTAGGCCTCCATGTTGGACGGCGAATTATGGGTCTCTCCGGTGATCACGTAGTAGTGGTTCTCGTCAAAGCGCCCCACGCCGGCGTTGTCCCACAGAACCGAGACCACCCAGTCCTTTTTTTGCTGCAGGGCCAGTGTCGGGGCCTCGATAAAGGTTTTGAAGAGGTTGTCGATTTCTTCCACCGTTCCGGTGGACCGGTCCCGATAAAGGAAGCGCCCCCGGAAGGTGTTGTGGTTGCAGTGGTCCGACCGGGCCTGGGAGATGTACTCGATCTCGACGTCGGTGGGATCGGACAGCCCTGCCTTGGCGCGCTCCGCCATTACAACGGGGTCGTTGAAGTACGCACGGATCACAGGAATGTCGTTTTCATTTAAGGCGAGATTGCGGGCGTCGCTTATTATTTGCACCGTTTCATCGTCGCCGATGGGAATGGTGGTCACCGTGGGCACGTGGTCCAGCTTCACCCGGGGAATGATGATGCCGATTCCCGACTGCCGGTCCCACTCGGCCGCGGAAAACACGCGAACCTGCTGGATGATGTCGTTGGAAAGGAGTTGGTCCGCGATGAGGCGGGCATCTTCGATGTCCATGGCATCGGAGAGAATGCAGTAACGCCGGGAGGTATAGACGCTTTCCCCCGGGGCAAACCTCTCCCCGGTGACATCCTCGATCGCCTCCACGGCCGTCTCCCCGGGGTTGTCCTTTACGCCGGGGCGATATCCCACCCAGATACACCAGTCAAAATCAATATCCAGGGGGGCGTAGCCGGAGACCTGGGTGACCGGGTTGGTAAACACGTCCTCCCGGATGACCCGCTGCTGGGAGTCGGTCAAGTCCTTGTCAATGGTCAGGATATGCACGCAGCGGACGGACGCGATGTCCATGTTGAAATACGCGGCCGCTTTTTTCTGCACCTGTCGGCCTTCCGCATCCAGCAGATCCGGTTTCAACGCGATTTCGAGTCGATGGGGCATAAGTTGTATGTTGTATGTTGTAGGTTGTAGGTATGGGCGGAAACAGAAAACGGCGCCGAGCCGCTACGGGCCGTGCATAACATGCCTGGCCTTCCCATTACGCCCGTTCTTTAGACCGCCGGCACTCGGCAGTCTAAAAACTTGTGCCGGTGACGATGCGCATGATATCGTTGTAGAAAACGAAAACAATCAGCGTCAGCAGGATGAAGAGTCCCACCTGCTGGGCTACCTCCCGGGTCCTCAGGGATACGGGGCTCCCCTTGACCGCCTCGATGCCGAAAAACATCAGGTGGCCGCCGTCCAGGACCGGGATGGGGAGAAGGTTGAGGATGCCGAGGTTGATGCTCACAAGGGCGATAAAACCCAGCAGGTTGATCAGGCCGTGCTCCACCTGCTCCCCGGCCATCTGTGCGATCATGATCGGACCGCCCAGGTTGTCCACGGAGACGGTCCCCCGGACCATCTTGGCCACGCTGACCACCGTGAGCTCGACAATCATGTAGGTGCGCCGCAGGCTTTCCCCTACCGCTTCAACCGGCCCCAGGCGAATAACGCCCGTACTTCCCGAGGCGGTAATGCCGATAATATAGCGATCGTGCGTTTCGCCGAAAATATTCTCCATGGGCTCCACAACGGGATTAACGGTTGCCTGAATTTCCCGTCCCTCCCGCTCAATTTGCATCTCTACCGGGTTTCCGCCACTTTTGGAAACCGCTTCGGCCATTTCCGACCAGCTTTCTATGGCCGTCCCTCCGATCGACACGATCCGGTCCCCTGCCTCGAGACCCGCCCGGGCAGCGGGGGAATCGGGCCGGACCTCCCCGATTTCCGGCTGGAGAAACATCAGGCCGGCCGCGGTGAACAAAACAAAAAAGATAATAATGGCAAGCAGAAAATTGAAGACCGGCCCGGCGGCCACGATAATCATTCGCCGGGAAACCGGTTTGTGGGTAAAGGAATACGGCCGGTCCTCTTCGCTCAGTGCGGCATCCGGCTGTTCGCCAACCATTTTCACGAACCCGCCCAGGGGGAAAGCCGAAATGCAATATTCGGTGCGCCCTTTTTTCCATTTGACAAGAGCGGGGCCGAAGCCCAGGGAAAACTTCTCCACGCCGACGCCGAAGGCCCTTGCCATGATGAAATGGCCCAGCTCATGGAAAAAAATCAGTACACCCAAAACGATGATAAGACCAATAACGGAACTCATGCAGTGGCTTTTCCTTCCGGTTTGAAAATCCGATTTCGCGTAGCGTCGCGCGCCCACCGGTCCGCAGCGAGGATATCACTCAACGCGGGCGACATCACCGGTTCATGCAAGTCCATGGTATCTTTGATCACCCCCGGAATCTGGTCGAAACGGATACGCCCGTCCAGAAAGGCCGATACCGCGATTTCGTTGGCCGCGTTCAACACCGCCGGCAGGGTGCCGCCAGTGCCGCAGGCGGTGAACGCAAGGGAAAGACATTGAAATTTTGCCATATCCGGAGCCCGAAAACTCAAGTTTCCAATGGCGGGAAAGTCGGGGAGGGGAACGCCGATGGGGAGCCGCTCTGGATAGGCAAGGGCATGGGCAATCGCGCCTTTCATATCGGGAATCCCCATCTGTGCGATAACGGTTCCGTCCCGGAAGGCTACCATGGAGTGGATGATGCTCTGCGGGTGGATAAGGACTTCGATGGACTCGTGCGACACGCCGAACAGGTGCTTGGCTTCAATGACCTCGAGCCCCTTGTTCATCATGCTGGCCGAATCAATGGTGATTTTGCTGCCCATCTGCCATGTGGGGTGCGCCAGGGCGTCTTCCACGGTGATGGATGCAAAATCGGCCTTGCCGCGGTCCAGAAAAGGCCCTCCGGATGCGGTGAGAAATATTTTTTCCAGATCGGCTTGCCGGTTGCCGGCAATGCATTGAAAAATAGCGCTGTGCTCGCTGTCGACCGGCAAGATCCGGACGTTGTTTTCCCGCGCCTTCTCCATGACGAGATCCCCCGCCATGACGAGGGTTTCCTTGTTTGCAAGGGCGATGTCCTTTTTCGCATGAATCGCGGCAACCGTCGGCAAAAGCCCGGCACCCCCCACCATGGCCGATACAACCATGTCGACCGCCGGATGGGTGGCCGCAGCGATATAGGCGTCCTCTCCGTGGATGACGTTGGTGCGGCACCCGGAGGGGAGAAGGGTTTTCAGTTCGGCGGCGCCGTTTTCATCATAGACCGCTGCGATCTCGGGTGAAAAACGGTCGATCTGGCGCGCCAGCAGCTCCAGGTTGGTTTTTCCGGTCAGGGCGGCCACGGAAAACCGGTCCGGGAATTTTTCAACAATGGCCAGCGTGTTTTGACCGATGGAGCCGGTGGCGCCGAGTATGGAAAGTTTCTTCATGGGTTATATTAAAATGAATAAATCGTTTTATTGTCTTCGGTTATACCTTGTATTGCACTTGGATTTGTATAAAACCTTCGACCCCGATACCGATACCGATACCGACCCCGATACCGATACCGACCCCGATACCGATAACGACCCCGATACTGATACTGATACCGATACCGATACCGAAAAGGGAGGCCGGAATGGTTTCCCTAAAAAATATACATTCTGAAAAAATACGCCAGCGGGGCGGCAAATATCAGGGCGTCAATCCGGTCCAGAATACCGCCATGCCCCGGCAGGATGCTGCCTGAATCCTTGATTTGCGATGTCCGTTTCAGTTCGGATTCAAACAGGTCGCCAAGTTGGCCGACAACCCCGGCAAGGGGGGCGAAAAGCAGGACAAGGAGGTTCGGCAGATCCGGCAGGAAAACCGCCTTGAATGCCAGGGCCACCACCACGTTTGCCGCCAGCCCCCCAACGGCCCCCTCGACGGTTTTTCCCGGACTGATGGCGGGGTGGAGTTTGTGGCGCCCCAGGTACGTGCCTGCGTAAAACGCCCCCACATCGCCCAGAAAAACAATAAACACCAGGAAAAAGATCCAAGCCACCCCGTCCGGCGCCCCCCGAAGCAGGACAGTGGTTGCCAGGGGAAGCGGGATATACACGGTAAACTGGATGCCCTTGGCAACGAGATCCAGTATTTCACGACCCTGGGACGCGGAAAAGCGGTGCATGGACAGCACCGCCATACCGGCGAAGCTGGCGCAGACAAGCAAAAACAGGAGATCAACGCGCATCCATCCCGCTGCAACAAGGATCAAAAGACCGGAAAGTGCGCACCAGATGGGAACGGGAGAAAAAATACGACTTTTATCCCCCGCAAATATGATAAAAAAATATTCATACGCGGCAATGGCGCAGACAACGGCGATCAGGGCGACAAAAGACGCCATCGGACCGTAAAGGATCAGGGCGGAAAGCACCGGAACGGCAACAATACTCGTCAACCATCGTTTCAAGTGCATGATGAATTTCCGTCCTTCTCAATCATCGACCCGGCCGTACCTTCGCTCCCGGTTGTTGTAGTCGGAGAGAATCCCCATGAATTCTTCCCGGCTGAAATCCGGCCACAGCGTAGGGGTGATAAAAAGTTCCGAATAGGCGATTTGCCACAGAAGAAAATTGCTGATGCGGTATTCTCCGCCGGTCCGGATCAGCAGGTCCGGATCCGGGATATCTGCGGTGTAGAGGTGTTTTTCGAAATATTCGGGGGTGATCGCCCGGATGTCGGCCTCCCCGTTTTTTACCTTTTGTGCGATTTCCGCACAGGCCATGGCGATTTCAGAGCGGGCGCCGTAACTCAGGGCCAGGTTCAGCTGCATGGCGTCATTGCCTGCGGTTTCCGCCATGGCTTTTTTTATGCTGACGACAAGATCTTCAGGCAGCCTGTCCAGTTGGCCGATGACATTTATCCGGATATGGTTGTCAATCATCTCCTGCTTTTCCGATGCCAGGAAACGCTTCAACAGCTCCATGAGGGCTTTCACTTCCGTTTTCGGGCGCTGCCAGTTTTCCGTGGAAAACGCAAACAGGGTCAGATACCGGATACCGATTTCCCGGCACGTGCGAACCATCATCCGAACGGCATCGGCCCCTTTTTCATGCCCCTTGACCCGGTTTAACATCCGTTTTTTGGCCCATCGGCCGTTACCATCCATGATAACGGCCACATGCAGCGGCAGGTGCGCACCCGCATTCGGCGTTTCGGAAACCTCAGACTTCAAGGGTCTCCTTTTCCTTTTCCTTGTAAATCTCGTCTATCTGCTTGATATGCTCATCCGTCAGCTTCTGCATATCATCCAGCGATTTTTTGACCTCGTCCTCCGATGCATCCCCTTCTTTTTTGAGGGCTTTCAACATCTCGTTGGCTTCCCTGCGGACATTTCTTACGGCCACGCGGTAATCCTCGCAAATCTTGTTGACCTGCTTGACGATTTCCTTTCGGCGGTCCTCCGTAAGGGGGGGAATGGATATGCGAATGATCTTGCCGTCGCTGGACGGCGTCAGACCGAGATTGGATTTCAAAATCGCCTTTTCGATCTCCTTGATCGCGGAGGCGTCCCATGGCTGAATGGTAATCAAGCGGCTTTCCGGAACCGAAAGAGAGGCGATCTGGTTCAACGGCGTCGGCGTTCCGTAATAGTTCACCCGAACACCATCGAAGACGCTTAACGACGCGCGCCCCGTCCTGATTCTCGTGAGCTCCTTTTTCAGGGCGCTCACCGACTTTTCCATTTTTTCCCTGGCTTCATCGAAAATTGAATCAATCATAGCGGCTCACCATTCTTTTAAAGTTTCGTTGCAACGGGCTTTTCCGGTTTAAGAATCGGAAATATGCGTTCCGATGGTTGCATCCCCGCAAATGACTTTACGGATATTGCCGGGCGCCTTCAGGTTGAACACGATCATTTCGAGACCGTTTTCCATGGCAAGGGATACGGCAGTGGAATCCATGACGTGAAGCCGCCTTTCGAGCACAGACATGTAATCGATGGAGTGAATGAACTTCGCCTGCGCGTTTCCCACCGGATCCATGTCGTACACCCCGTCGACCTTCGTGGCTTTCAAAAGCACATCCGCGTGGATCTCCGCTGCCCGTAGCACTGCAGCCGTATCGGTGGTAAAATACGGATTTCCCGTACCGGCCGCAAAAATGACGACCCGCCCTTTTTCAAGATGGCGGATCGCCTTTCTGCGGATATACGGCTCTGATACCTGGTGAATCGATATTGCCGAAAGCACCCGCGTGGGCATCCCCAGCTTTTCAAGGGCGCCCTGGAGGGCCAGGCTGTTCATGACAGTGGCGAGCATGCCGATATAGTCCGCAGAAGCCCTGTCCATGCCTTTGGAGCTTGCGGCCATGCCCCGGAAAATGTTACCGCCGCCGACCACAAGGGCGGTTTCCACCCCCAGATCGACGGCGTCCTTTACTTCGTTGGCCACATACGAAAGGGTTTCGGGGTTGATGCCGTACTGGGAATCTCCCATCAGGGCTTCGCCGCTGAGTTTTAAAAGCACACGGCTGTATTTCGACTCTTCCACGATGGATCGCCTCGCTCGCTATGGGTTGCGCCCTTATAAATCCTCGCCCACCTGGAACCTCGCGAAACGGTGGATGGTTATCTTTTCCCCCGTTTTTGCGATCATATCATTTAATACGTCTGAAATCGTCAGGTTGGTATCCCGCACATACAGCTGGTTCATGAGGCAGGATTCCTTGAAAAACTTGTTCATCTTGCCTTCAACGATCTTGTCGACCATGTTTTCCGGTTTCCCGGCCTCAAGGGCCTGTTCCCGGTAAATCTGCTTCTCCCTTTCAATGAGCGCCTCGGGAATGTCTTCCGGCAGCACCCCAAGGGGGTTTGACGCGGCGATATGCATTGCGATATTCCGTGCGAACTCACTGAATTCATCGGTTTTGGCAACAAAATCCGTTTCGCAGTTGACTTCAACGAGGACCCCGATTTTGCCGCCCATATGAATATAGGATTGGACAACGCCTTCCCCTGCAACCCTGCCGGCCCTTTTCCGGGCCGTTGCAAGGCCTTTTTTCCGCAAATAATCGGCCGCTTTTTCAAGGTCGCCGGTGCATTCGGTGAGCGCTTCCTTGCAATCCATAATACCCGCACCGGAACGATCCCGGAGTTTTTTTACCATCTCTGCACTTATGCTGCTAGCCATTTTCTTCTCCTGTATTGACAACGTCTTCGCTTGTATTGACAACGTCTTCGATGGGTTCAACAGTTTCCTGCTCTTTCGGTTCGCCGGCCACCGCCTTGCGGATGACTTCAACAACCGGCCCTTTTTCATCGTCTTGCACAACATGGCGCTCTTTTTTGGCGCCGCCGGTCTTGCCGGCCATTTCCTCGACGTCCTTGTCCGCCTCGGCCTGCCGCTTCTCCGCGAGCCGTTCGGCCCCTTCGATGCAGGCATCGGCCATTTTCGATACCATCAGCCGGATGGAACGAATGGCGTCGTCGTTGCCGGGAATGATATAATCGATCATATCGGGGTCGCAATTGGTATCCACTACTGAAACAACCGGAATCCCCAGTCTGCGCCCTTCCTTTACCGCAATGGCTTCTTTCTTGGGATCGATAATAAATATCGCGCCGGGAAGCGCGTTCATGGAGCGGATGCCCCCGAGGGTGCTGTCAAGCTTTTCCCTTTCCTTCAGCATGCCGATCCGCTCTTTTTTGGGATACATGTTGATGGTGCCGTCGTTTTCGATGGCATTGAGGTAATTGAGTCTTTCGATGCTTTTGCGGATCGTCTGGAAGTTGGTCAGCATGCCGCCGACCCACCGGTTGTGCACGTAGAACATTTCGCACCGGTTGGCCTCTTCGTATATCGATTCCCGGGCCTGCTTCTTGGTGCCGACGAAAAGCACGGATTTACCGCTTTCTACGGTTTTCAGGATAAAATCATGGGCATCCCGAAACATCCGAACCGTCTGCTGCAAATCGATGATGTAGATGCCGTTTCTCGCCCCGAAGATGTATTTTTTCATCTTCGGGTTCCACTTTCTCGTCTGGTGGCCGAAATGGACACCGGCTTCAAGCATTTCCTTCATTGTTACATAAGCCATTCTACAACTCCTTTGTTGGGTTTGAAACCGCCGCTTTTGTCATTCCGGAAGGCCCACCTTGTAAAAAGCACCCAGCCCCCGGTCAAAAAGCGTGTGGCGTTAAATTAATAAATCACGGTACAATAGCAGACAAAATTCATTATGGCAATCCAAATTTGGACGGCAAAGTAAAAAGCCCAATATCTGCGTTGCGCACAATTTTTGAAGAATCTCACGTACGGCGAAGTACGATCAATTCTTCAAAAATTGCCCGCGCCTTGATCTTGAACTTTTTACGTTGCCGTCCAAAACCGTCTTTTACGAGCTCATCAAATTTGATGCTACGGGAAAAGTCCCATCTACTGCGTTGCGCTTCAATTGCCGGTGCGCCGCGTGAAGACAGCCACGCGATCATGCCCCGCGTAATCGCGCCGGAAAGACAAATCCACCCAATCCGGATGATCCTGGACCATCCCTTCGACGGCCGGCTTCTGGTCGTGGCCGATCTCCAACAGCAGCAGGCCGCCGGGTGCCAGAAAACCCGGCGCCCGGGAGACAAGGATGGAAATATCGCGCAGGCCGTCCACATCGCCGTCAAGGGCTTGTGCCGGCTCGTAACGCGAAATCTCGGGAGGGAGATGGGGCATCTGGACCGACGGTATGTAGGGCGGATTGGACACGATTCTGTCAAACGCGATTGACGGAGAAACGGCGTCAAACCACCTGGAGGCAAAAAAAGCGATCCGGTCCGACACGCTGTTCAAGGCGGCATTGCGGAAAGCGACGCCTAAGGCGGAGCGGGAAACATCCGAGGCGAAATACCGGGGGCCGGGAAAAGAATGGGCAAGGCTTATGACAATGGCGCCGGAACCGGTTCCCATGTCAAGGATGCGCAAAGGCTTTTCCGGTGCGTCAGGCATTGTTTCGAGGGCGGTTTCCACCAGAATTTCCGTTTCAGGACGGGGGATCAATACATCGGGGGTGACCTCGAGGCTAATTTTCCAGAAGTCCTTCCTGCCTGTTATATAGGCCACGGGCTCCCTCTGGATTCGCCGTTTGACCATCTCCCGGAACCGGTGCCGCTCATTTTCCGTCAGCGGCTGGTCAAACCGGACATAGAGCCCTACCCTGTCGATACCAAGCGTTTCGGCCAGAAGAATTTCCGCCGTCAACCGGGGGCTATCTACCTGATGCGAGGAAAAATAATCGGCGGTCCACTGAAGAACGTCAAGAATGGTCCACTGAAGCGCTTTCTGCAAGATCTGCTTCTGCATGTTCAATTGCCCGGGCCTGGTAATAGGCGGCAAGCTCGTTGATGATTTCATCGATATCACCGGCCAGAATCTGGTCGAGCTTGTAGAGCGTCAACCCGATCCGGTGATCCGTCACTCTTCCCTGTGGGAAATTGTAGGTGCGGATTCTCTCGCTTCTGTCCCCGCTGCCGACCTGGGTTTTCCGATCCAGGGAAATTTTGTCGTTTTGCTCCTGCAGCTGGATGTCATAGAGCCGCGCGCGGAGGACCTTTAACGCCTTGGCCTTGTTTTTGTGCTGGGACTTTTCATCCTGGCAGATCACGACCAGGCCGGTGGGAAGATGGGTGAGCCGGACCGCTGAATCGGTGGTATTTACGGATTGCCCCCCCGGACCGGACGAACGGAAAACATCGACCTTGAGGTCATTGGGGTCGACTTCGACCTCGACATCCTCGGCCTCGGGGAGCACCGCAACCGTGACAGCCGACGTATGAATGCGCCCTTGGGCTTCCGTTGACGGAACACGCTGCACCCGGTGGGTGCCGCTTTCATACTTCAGGTGGCTGTAGGCGCCGTTGCCCGTAACCATCGCGATAACTTCCTTGAAACCGCCGGAATCGGTCCAATTGGCGGACATGATGTCAATTTTCCAGCGCCGGTTTTCGGCATACCGGCTGTACATACGGAAAAGGTCCCCCGCAAACAGGGCCGCTTCCTCCCCGCCGGTGCCGGCACGGATTTCCAGCAGGACGTTTTTTTCATCATTGGGGTCTTTGGGAATCAGCAGCTTTTTCAGCTCGGTTTCCAGATTTTCTTTCTGGAGGCTCAGTGATTCAATTTCCCCCCGGGCCAGCTCCTTGATTTCATGGTCGGCGTCGTTGAGCAGCTCCCGGCTTTCCTCGAGTTCGCCGAGCACCTGGCGGTATTCCCGGTATACAGTTACAATCTTCCCCAACTCGGCGTGTTCGCGCGCGTATCGGGTAAACAGGTCACGATCGGAAACAACCGAAGGATCGCTGAGCAGCTGTTCAAGCTCGATATACCTTTGTTCAAAACCGATGAGCCGATCGAAAAAAGCCATGGTTTTATGATCCGTTGAGGTACAATTTTTTCCAGTTATCAATCGACATGATGATCCGGAAGACCTTGTAGGGGCACCCCTTGCGGGTGCCCGGAATCCGGGCACCCGCAGCAAGGAGAGACCTGAATCAGGGCACCCGCAAGGGGTGCCCCTACTTCGTGTCGATGCAAAAAAAGAGTAATAATAAAAAAGTCCGGCCTCGCAGCATTCAGAGACACGATGCCGCGGCGGCCGGATTTCATTGCATGACGTTATGGATATTTACTTATCCTGGAATTTCGCATATTTCCGGCGGAAACGCTCAATACGGCCGGCAGAGTCGACCAGCTTCTGCTTCCCCGTATAGAACGGGTGGCATTTGGAGCAGATTTCAACGCTGATATTTTCCTTTGTCGAACCGACGAGAATTTCATTTCCGCATGCGCACCGTGCCTTGGTTTCCGCATACTTGGGATGGATATCTTTTTTCATATCAAACCTTCCTTATTTTGCGATTCATTCACGTATAATATAATATCGAATCCGCACCTTGCAAGCCGTCAGGAATTCATCGAATCCATGAACTCCTTGTTGGTTTTCGTGCCCCTCATCTTATCCAGCAAAAATTCCATGCTGTCAATAGGATTCAAGGGGGCCAGAAGTTTTCGCAATATCCATACCCGATTGATCGTCTCGCTGTCAAGGAGCAGCTCTTCTTTTCGGGTACCGGAGCGGTTAATATCAATGGAGGGGTAAATACGGCGGTCCGAGAGTTTTCGGTCGAGGTGCAGTTCCATGTTGCCCGTACCCTTGAACTCCTCGAAAATGACCTCATCCATACGGCTCCCCGTGTCAATCAGGGCCGTTGCAATAATCGTGAGGCTTCCCCCCTCCTCGATATTCCTTGCCGCACCGAAAAACCGCTTCGGCCGGTGAAGCGCATTGGCATCCACGCCGCCGGACAGGAGCTTGCCGGAAGACGGCATGGTGGCATTATATGCCCGGGCCAGCCGCGTGATACTGTCGAGAAGTATGATCACGTGCTTTTTGTGTTCAACGAGCCGCTTTGCTTTTTCAATGACCATTTCAGCGACCTGCACGTGCCGTTCGGCGGGTTCGTCAAACGTGGAACTGACGACTTCGGCATTGACCGAGCGCTGCATATCCGTTACCTCTTCCGGGCGCTCGTCAATCAACACCACGAACGGCACAATGTTCTTGTGGTTTCCGATCATGCTGTTGGCGATGTTTTTCAGAAGTATGGTCTTGCCGGTGCGCGGCGGGGAAACGATAAGGCCGCGCTGGCCGAACCCGATGGGCGTCATCATGTCCATTATGCGGGTCGAAAAC
The DNA here is from genome assembly GCA_046498365.1 of Desulfosalsimonadaceae bacterium. GTDB lineage: Bacteria > Desulfobacterota > Desulfobacteria > Desulfobacterales > Desulfosalsimonadaceae > B1SED10-16. The sequence goes on along the minus strand of JAWOAV010000117.1, from coordinate 24,847 downwards.
TCGTTCTTGTCGAGTTCGAGCTTGATCTTCTTTTCCGGAAACAGGGGTGTCAGGTTGTCGAACAGAATCTTGTCCCTGGCCACCTCCGGCTCTTCGAAGTTGATGGCTTCGACCTTCAAAAGCGCGAAATACCGCTCGGACTCTTTCGGCTGACGGATCTGCCCGGAGACCGTATCCCCTGTTTTCAGGTTGAAGCGCCGGATCTGGGAAGGCGAAACGTAGATGTCATCCGGACCGGGAAGGTAATTGCAGTCATGGGAGCGCAAAAAACCGAATCCGTCCGGGAGGATTTCCAGCGTGCCCTCTCCGTAAATCAATCCGTTTTTTTCGATATGCGCCTGAAGAAGCGAAAATATTAACTCCTGCTTACGCATCCGGCCGACGTTTTCAATATTGAACTTCTTCGCCATCCGGGTCAATTCACTGATTTTTTTGTTCTTTAAGTCATCGATATTCATTTATGAAAGCTTCTCCAATTCAGACTATTTCCAGCTGTCGCAACGGTTTTTACAATAACTTCCGGACAATATCCCCTGATGATTTGTCTAATCGGCCGCAACATATACCGGTGCCTATTTTCACAGGTCACGTATGATGAATGCCTTGACAGGATCAGGGATAACGCAAATGCTATTGGCGTTTAATTATATAAAGGTGTTATGAGGCCTGTATACATGATATTTGCATGTGCAAGTAGGAATCAAGCGCAACCAAGACCATTATGGGGCAGGTACGTTTTCCTCATAATAATATTACTCAAAAATCTGCATGTCAACCATTTTCGTCTTTTTTCCTGATATTTGCAGTCATGCGATCAATTGTTCATAAAGCCGGTCCACCGAAAGCAGGGTGTCGGTTTCAGGGCCGTTGTTGTCGATGACAAAATCGGCCCGTTTACGCTTTTCGTGTTCCGGCATCTGGATCTTCATCATGGCAAGCGCTTCCTCGCGGGTGACACCGTCACGGGACATGATCCGCGCAATGCGGCGCTCCAGCGAAACGCTCACCAGAATCACACGGTCAAACCAGGCGTCAAAGCCGGATTCGAACAGAAGCGGCACCTCCACGACCACCAGGGGCTCCCCTTTTTTCGATGCATCTTCGATGATTTCCACCATCTGACGGAGCACCTCCGGATGGACAAAACCTTCAAGCGCTTTTTTCGCTTCCGGGTCGGCGCTGATGATGCGGCGAAGCTCCGGTCGATTAACGCTTTGGTCTTCCATCAGGACCCGGTTTCCAAAATGTTCCGCGATTTTCGCGTGCGCCTCGGTTCCCGGAGAAACGGCAAGGCGTGAGAGTTCGTCCGTGCTCACCACGACAAGACCTTTTTCCGCCAGGCGCCGGCAGACCAGGGACTTTCCCGATCCAATACCGCCGGTCACGGCGATCCTGACCGGTCTTGCGCCTTTACTTTTATCATTTTCACTTGTATTTTTACGCATCGGGCCTTTATAACCAATGACCGTAACAGGGGACAGGGAGAACTGTTTAAAATAAAAAAGACACCCTTATCTAAGAAAATGCATAATTTCAACCTAAATTTTATTCCACCGCGAAAAGGGGTTTATATTGTCGGCGGCAGCGTACGCGATGCGCTGCGGGGATACCCGCCGAAAGACTACGATATCGCGGTGACGGAAAATGCCCGGGAAATCGCCGAAACGATTGGGCGAAGGGTCGGCAGCCGGGTCATTGAAATCGGTAAGCCGGGCAAACGAATATACAGGGTGATCGCCGGCGCCGACACCTATGACATATCCCCTGCAAAAGGCCCAACAGTGACAGAAGACCTCGCCCTGCGCGATTTTACCATCAATGCCATCGCCTATGACGTGTTCGACAAAAAACTCATCGATCCCGTAAAAGGGCTTTCAGACATCGACAAGGGGATCGTCCGCATGGTTTGCCCGGCGGCATTTAGGAGTGACCCCTTACGGCTGCTGAGGGCCTTTCGGATCGCCGCGGCGCTGGATTTTGATATATCACCCGACACCCTGAACGAAATCAAAAACAACGCGGCGGCCATTAAAACGGTGGCCGGGGAGCGCATCCGCGAGGAATGGATCAAGCTGCTGGGGGCAGCCGGCAGTTTTGGACACATACGGAAAATGGAAGAAACGGGGCTTCTCGCAGCGATCCTCCCGGAATTGACCCCCCTGAAAGAATGCCCCCGGAATGCGCATCACGCGTTTAACGCGTTTGAACACTCCCTTTCCGTATACCGCCACCTGGAAAACATGCTGGATCTGGATACGCCGCGGCTCTCTGATCGCTGTAGAAATACGGAACTGATCCATGCCGCGGCCGGCATCGGGCTCATCAAGCACGCGGCGCTTGTCCACGACATTGGAAAACCAAGGACTTACAGCGTCGATGAAAGCGGAAAAACCCACTTCTACGGTCATGAAACAACCGGCTCCGCCATATCGCGCGATATCAGCAAACGGCTTTGTTTTTCCACCGTGCAGAAAAATTATGTGTCATCCCTGATCCTGCACCACCTGCGCCCCATGTTTTTGTTTACCGCGATGTCTGCGGGGCGGAACAAAAACCTGGCCAAAGCCCGCTTTTTCATGCGGACAGCCCCTTTTACACCAGACCTGCTGCTCCTTTTTACGGCAGACATGATGGGAAAAGGCACAAAGCTGGACGTCTCCGGAATCGTTTCATTCGCGCGGGAAACAATTTCGGCCTGCTTCGATTCGTTTTATCCGGAAACCCAAAATCCGCCGTTGATTACCGGCCATGATCTGATCTTCCGATTCGGCCTCCCCCCCTCTCCCCTTATCGCCGAAATACTGGACAAAATCGAATTGCAACGGCTCTCCGGCAACATCACCACCAGGGAAAAAGCCTTGACGTTCGCGGATAACTACCTGAAAACGAAAAACCCTTCTTGACATTTTTCCGTCATTTATATAAGTAAACAATTTTCTAAAAAACAAGCGGAATACATCCGGTCATGGGTGCAAATATCATCAATCGCAGCGAAACGAAGGAGAAGGGTATGAATATTCTGTTTTTCGGACCGAACGGCAGCGGCAAGGGGACGCAGGGGGCAATTGTCAAGGAAAAATACAACCTGCCGCACATTGAATCCGGCGCCATATTCCGGGAAAACATCAAGGGGGGGACCGAGCTCGGCAAACAGGCAAAAACCTATATCGACAAAGGGGAGCTTGTTCCCGACGACATTACCATCCCCATGATTCTTGACCGCCTGAAAGCGGATGACTGCAAGAACGGCTGGCTCCTGGACGGGTTTCCCCGCAACAAGAACCAGGCGATCAAGCTGGACGAAGCTCTTGCGGAAGCCGGCCTCAAGCTCGACATCGTCGTTGAAATCGAGCTGGACCGTGAAATTGCAAAAAACCGGATTATGGGACGCCGTCTTTGCGTCAATGACAACAACCATCCCAACAATATCTATATCGATGCCATCAAACCGGACGGCGACAAATGCCGCGTCTGCGGCGGGGAGCTTTCGAGCCGATCGGACGATCAGGATGAAGAAGCCATCAACAAGCGCCACAACATATACTACGACACGGAAACCGGCACCCTGGCGGCCGCCTACTACTTCCGGGACAAGGCCGAAAAAGACGATTCCCTGAAATACATCACCCTGAGCGGTGAAAAAAGCGTGCCCGAAGTCGCGGAAGAGCTGAAATCCAAGCTTGCGATGTAGCAGGGCGAATCACAAGGCGAACGCTTGACATTTCGCCAGAATTTGTTACTAGTTACTATACGATAATTTTGAAAACCGTAAAACCGGACGGGCAAAAAACGCCGCATGCAAGGCGCGGCGCAGCGGTCGTCCAAAAAATACAGTTATGAAACAAATCCAGGTGTAAAGGGGGCGAGTTATTTGAAGGAAATTTCGGTCAGGGTCGATGACAATGATCTTGAAAAAGCAATGCGCATTCTGAAAAAAAAGATTCAGAACGACGGCTTGTTCAAACGGCTGCGATTAAAGAAAAACTATGAAAAGCCAAGCGAATACAAGCGACGCAAAAAACGCGAAGCACAGCGGCGCGCGCGCATCGCGGAAGCCAAGAAGCGTTCCCGCTTCAAGAGATTTTAGCAGCAACCTGTATTAATCCACTGATTACAAAATCACCGGCAGTCCTCATGTACTGCCGGTTTTTTTGTTTTTTTGAATGGCAATCGTTGATGGCCTCGTAAAAAATCGTTCCCAGACGCCACGAACAAACAAAAAACGGACAGAAGCATCATGACATACGAACAATGTTTGAAAGAGATGTACGGACTCCGACGGTTCGGCATAAAGCTCGGCCTGGACGTCATTGAAAGCATGTTACACGGGCTTGGCAATCCCCAGGAAACGTTTTCCTGCATACACGTTGCCGGGACCAACGGCAAGGGGTCCATCTCCTCCGCCCTGGCCGCCATACTCACAGACGCCGGATACAAAACCGGGTTGTATACATCGCCACACCTTGTCCGTTTCAATGAACGCATCTGCATAAATGGCCGTGAAATCAGCGATAAAGAGGTAATAGATGCCTACAATGCTGTTAAATCGGTCCACCATGGCGACCGGGAGCCCACCTTTTTTGAATATACAACGGCAATGGCCCTTTATGCCTTTGCAAAAGCAGGGGCCGCCTGGGGCGTCATTGAAACCGGTATGGGCGGCCGCCTGGATGCGACCAACATTCTATCTCCTGAAGTTACGATTATCTCCAATATTTCAAAAGAGCACAGCGCGTACCTGGGAAACACCCTGGGGGAAATCGCATATGAAAAAGGGGGAATCATAAAAAACAATGTTCCGGTAATCACTGCCGCGCGCCAGAAAGCCGCCGTTAATGTGTTGCGGCGTATTGCCGTGGAGCGAAAAGCGCCTTTTTACCGGCTCGGTGAAGATTTTCATATCCGCCGGAACAAAAAAAACCGCTTTTCGCAAACATTTTCCTATTACGGCATTGATCACCAGTACAAAAATCTGCAAACCGCCCTGGCAGGGGCTCACCAGGCAGACAATGCGGCACTTGTCATTGCCGCATCTGAAATCCTGATGGGGGACAAGGCAGATATATCGGAAAAAAATGTCCGAACCGGACTGGCAAACGTCAAATGGCCGGGGCGGCTTGAAATTCTGCCCACAACACCGACCGTCGTCATCGACGGCGCCCACAACCTGGATGCGGCAAAACGGCTCTCCGTGTTCCTGGCCGATTTCGCAGGAACACGACCGATCACCATGGTTATCGGCATACTCGACGACAAGCCATACGGCGCCATGCTGCGCACGCTTCTGCCGCAGGCCGAACGGGTTATATTTACCCAGCCGGAAATCGACCGGCGTCTGCCGGCGGCAACGCTTTTCGAGCTGTCGCAAACCATTTTCCCGGAAAAACCATTTGCCGCCGAAATGGTGGACAATGTAAAAGACGCGGTGGCCATAGCGCTCGAGACGACCCCGCCGGAAAACATCGTCTGCATCGCCGGCTCTCTTTACGTGGCCGGGGAAGCCAGGCATGCGCTTGCAGACATGGGGCTGATTCCCGGCGGGTAAAAACCCCCGGCCACGAGACATCAACGTTCGAAAGGCAGACGGTTTCGCCTTTTCGACAAAAATATTCGTATTGCGGGACTATCTTTCTTGACTTCGTCTCGCAGATCATTTAGTTTTCACAGACGTGCGCGCCCGTAGCTCAGAGGATAGAGCGTCAGCCTCCGGAGCTGAAAGTCGCAGGTTCGAATCCTGCCGGGCGCGCCACCTCCTACTCCTTGTCCATCCTTCCCGTCAGGTCCGTACCGCAGGAAAAATATTTTACATGGATCGGAAGAGTTTGCTATAGAAGAATTTTACCAACGCACATAACATCCGGGAGGTTTTTGACCGATGGCCGTAAATGACGAACTGCTTGAAATCCTGGTCTGTCCGAAATGCAAAGGCCCCATATACCTGACACCGGCAAAAGACGGCCTTGCCTGCGACACGTGCAAACTGATCTTTGAAATCCGCGATGACATCCCTGTGATGCTCATCGATGAGGCAAAGCCCTTTACCGATTAATTCACCTGATTGCGAGGAGAAATTGTCAGAGAGCCGATAATTGATGAAGTCGAAAAAAGTCGCGATCAGACGGCTTTGAATCACGCCATGGCGTGACAAGATCAAGGCGCGTGCAATTTTTGAAGAATTGATCGTACTTAGCCGTACGTGAGATTCTTCAAAAATTGTGCGCAACGCAGATATTGGGCTTTTTACGAAGCCGTCATAATTGGAAAAGTGACAGTCAATGAGCCACCCCCGCCCGCCCCGTCCCGCAAAGCTCGTTATCGGGATGTTCATGCAGAACCGGGATCTTTTTGAACCCGCCGCAGGTGCGCTCGAAGAGCGATATGGCCCCATCGATATCGTCAGCAACTGGCTCTCCTTTGACTTCACTGCTTACTATGAACGGGAAATGGGCACAGGCCTTTCCCGGCGGATGATGTCGTTTCAAAACCTCGTACCCCAGGACATGCTCGCGGATATCAAACATGCAACAAACCACCTGGAAGCGCAGTATTGCACAAAGGGGTCCCGGCAGATCAACATCGATCCGGGATATCTTCTGCTGGAACGCTTTGTGCTCGCAACGGGCAAGAACTTTGCCCACCGGATTTATATCGGAAAAAACATATATGCCGACCTGACGCTTGTTTATCATGACAATGCCTTCCGGCCGCTGCCGTGGACATACCCGGATTACACCCGTTCCGATATGCTTGCATTTCTCGACCGGGTCCGGAAAAAATACATTTACGATCAAAAAAATCAGGACACATGACCGATGATCAAAAGCATGACCGCTTTTGCGAACGAATCGAAGACCAGGGACGGCATCACCGTATCGGTTGAAATCAAATGCTACAACAGCCGGCATCTTGATATGGCGATCCGACTGCCCGCCGCCCATGCCGGCATGGAGGAAGCCGTCCGGCAGACGGCATCGGGCTATATGCAGCGGGGGCGTGTGGAAATACGAATCAACATCAAAAACGAAAACCGCGATACGGTTTCCTTCACCATCAACGAAGCGCTTGCAGACGCCTACCACAGCGCGCTACACCGAATCCGGGACCGCTATGGCCTGGCGGATCCCGTCCTGCTGGATCACATGGTCAAAATCAACGGCATTATCGAGCCTGAAGAGATCGCGGTCGACACTTCGGAAATCCGGCCGGTCCTTGAAGAAACCCTGGCCCTGTCGTTTGCCACTGTCGAAAAAATGCGGGAAGCGGAAGGAAAGGCCATCGCAGCGGACATCTCTAAGCGGATCGAGCACATCGAAACATGCATCGTGCAGATTGAAGAGCAGGCCCGCGGCTTGCTCGCAATCTACAGCGAAAGGCTTACGAACCGGATCAACGAGCTGACCTGCGGTATGGTGGGGATCGATCCGGGTCGGATCGCGCAGGAAGCCGCTTTTATAGCGGACAAAAGCGATATTTCTGAAGAAATCACAAGGAGCAAAAGCCATCTTGCCCAGTTCCGGAAATTGATGACCGGCGAAGAACCGGCGGGCAAGCCCTTGAACTTTCTTCTGCAGGAATTATCACGGGAATTCAATACCATGGGGGCCAAGGCCGGCAATGCCGACATTGCCCATATCATTGTATCGGCAAAAACAGAGCTTGAAAAAATCAGGGAACAGGTTCAAAACATAGAATAGAACTTATCGCAACATTGTTTTTCGGCCCAATATCTTTGTTGGCGTCTTATTTCAAATCCTCGAAATACGCGAGGTTGTCTGCGGTTTGAAACAAGACGCCGCCGCGATCTTGAACCGAAATCCGGATGTTGAGATGGGTTCTAATCACATTCAGGCTGTTCCTGTAAAAAGGAGTTGAAAATGAACTACAACCTACTCAATGTCGGATTCGGAAGCAGCATTGTCGCCGAAGAGGTGATTGCCATTCTTGCGCCAAACTCCGCCCCCATGAGACGGCTCAAAGATGAAGCCAAAGACGAACAGCGACTCATCGATGCCACCCATGGCCGCCGCACCCGCTCGATCATTATCACCAAGACCAACCATATCATATTGTCCTCCATACAATCGGAAACCCTTTCACAGCGGTTCATGATGTTAAAGGAAAAGGACGCCTCGAAAACAAAGGACCCAGAATAATATTTCGGAGGATCGATGTCCGAGCCGCATCCCGATGCGCGTCCGAAAGGAAAGCTTTTTATCGTATCCGCACCTTCCGGTGCAGGCAAAACAACGCTGTGCAACGCCTTGAGAAAACGCTTTCCCGCGCTGGCCTATTCTGTATCCCATACCACAAGGGCTCCCAGAAAAAATGAAACAGACGGTCAGGACTATTTTTTTATATCCAAAGAACGCTTCGAGGAAAAAATAAAAAAAGGGGAATGGGCGGAATGGGCACAGGTGCACGGAAACTATTACGGCACCTGCGCGGGACAGCTGCATGAACTGCTTGCGGCAGGTCGGCATGTCCTGCTTGACATCGATGTGGCCGGGGCGACCCAGATAAAAGCCCTTTTCCCCCAAAGCATCGCCGTCTTTATCATGCCCCCTTCCATAGAGGACCTTGAGCGGCGGCTCCGGTCCAGGGGGACGGACAGTGACGAGGAGATCCGAAAACGAATCGCCCACGCACACAAGGAAATCGCGGGCAAGGATTTTTACGACCATGTGGTCGTCAACGACCGGCTCGAAGAGGCCATTGAGGCCCTGTCCGGGCTCATCCGCAAATATACCGACGGTAAAGGAAGCGTGGAGCGTCACTGATACCTCAAAAAATGGCACCAACATTGATGAACGCGCCAGTCGATTTTGAGACGGCAAAGAAAAAATTTTACGGGTAACCGGTTCCGCCCCATACAACCATATGGCCAAAAAACCCAAAAAATCGGTTGAAATCCTATCCGGCATCCATTCGGTAACGGAAGCCCTGCGCGCGGGGCGCCGCGAATTCTTCGAGATCTATTTCTCCCGGCCGCTGCCCGAATCCATCGCCGGTTGGGCACGAAAACGGAATGTTCCGGTCATCGGCAAATCCAGGGAGGAACTGGGAAAACTGGCCGGAACCGACCAGCACCAGCACGTCGCGGCAAAAGTGACCCCCTTTTTGCCCGAAAGCCTTTCCCGTTTGATCCAACACGACATCGCTGGTAAAACATCGCCTTTATACGTCCTCCTTGACAGCGTGGAAGACCCTCGCAATATGGGCGCCCTGATCCGCACGTCGGTGTGCGGCGGGGTTTCCGGGGTGATCGTCCCCAAAGACCGATGCGCCCCGTTGACGCCGGCGGTTTCACGGGCCTCGGCAGGCGCCATGGAGCATTGCCGTCTGTGCCGCGTTACCAACCTCACCGGTGCGATAAAAGAATTGAAAAAACAAAACGTATGGATCACCGGCCTTGACCGCAAGGGACATTTATCGATATACGATACGGATATGACCGGCGCATGCGCCATTGTCGTCGGCGGTGAACATACGGGGATACGCCGGCTTGTCGCCCAAAATTGCGACCGCCTCTGCCATATTCCGCAATATGGTCCGGTAAACTCCCTGAATGCCTCGGTTGCCGGCGCCATTGCCATCTACGAAGCGATTCGCCAGCGGAGCGAAGAAAACCACCAATGAACCGTTGAAAGGAAAATGAAACGCCGATGGATCAGCCTGGAAAAATTACCCAAGACAGCAATGGAGAGCTTATTGTCCCGGATCACGTCATCATCCCCTTTATAGAGGGGGACGGCACCGGGCCGGATATATGGCGTGCCACGAAGATTGTCATCGATGGCGCGGTTAAAACCGCATACAATGAAGAGAGAAAAATTTTCTGGCACGAACTGTTTGTAGGGGAAAAAGGGTTTAAAAAAAACGGCCAATGGCTGTCCGAAGAGGCCCTCAATGAAATCCGCGAGCACATGGTCGCCATCAAGGGGCCGCTTACCACGCCGGTCGGAGAGGGCATCCGGAGCCTGAACGTTACCATCCGCCAGAAGCTGGACCTTTTCGCATGCATACGCCCCGTCCGGTATATCGATCCGGTCCCCTCCCCCATGAAGCATCCCCAAAAAATCAACATGGTGATATTCCGGGAAAACACCGAGGATGTGTATGCGGGGATCGAGTTTGCGTCGGGGAGCGAGGAAGCGAAAAGAGTCAGCGCTTTTCTGAAAGACCAAATGGGCGCAAACCTGCCGGACAACGCCGGCATCGGGATCAAGCCCATCAGCCCCCAAAACACGAAACGCCTTGTGGCCAAGGCCATCGAATATGCCATTGAAAACGATTGTCCCAGCGTGACCCTGATGCACAAGGGGAACATCATGAAATTCACGGAAGGCGCTTTTCGGAACTGGGGCTATGAAGTGGCAATCGAGCAGTTCAGGGACCGGGTCATTACCGAAGATGAACTCTATGACACCTATGAGGGCAATCTCCCTGAAGGGAAAATCGTGATCAAGGACCGGATTGCCGATATGCTTTTTCAGCAGGTGCTGCTCCGGCCCGATGAGTTCCATGTCATCGCCAGCCCCAATTTAAACGGAGACTACATATCCGACGCCCTGGCCGCCCAGGTCGGCGGGCTTGGGATGGCGCCCGGGGCCAATATCAGCAACGAGTGCGCGGTTTTTGAAGCAACTCATGGCACGGCGCCGAAATATGCCGGGCTGGACAAGGTGAATCCCAGCTCCCTGATCCTTTCCGGCGCCATGATGCTGGACCACATGGGATGGCAAGTCGCTGCAGCCATTATTCGCAGCAGCCTGCAGATGGCCATAAAATCGGGAAAGGTGACCTACGACCTTGCCCGACAGATCGAAGGGGCAAAGGAAGTGACGTGCTCGGCGTTCGGCCGTGCCATTGTCGATCACATGAAATGATCTGGAAACGCCCGGGGGAATTTTTCGGTGTCCGGCTGGAAAACCGTTTTTCACCAGGTAAAGCAGGGAATTGCAAGCGGGCTTTTCCCGGACATATGCTTTTCCTGTAATCGATTCATTGAAAAGGACATCTCCGGAGACAGCGGAAAGGCCCCTGTTGACGGGAAAATTCCGGCACCTGAAACGTCCGAAAGAATTTTCAGAGCCGTTATGGCCGGTTATCTGTGTTGTTTCTGTATGGACGATTTTGTACCGGTGAGTCCGCCCATCTGTCCCCGCTGCGGTGCACAGTTCAGAAGCCGTGCAGGGAGCGACCACCTCTGCGGCCGGTGCATCGCCAGAGATATGCCGGGGAGCCGGACCCGAAGAATCCCGTTTGTTTCCGCCCGGGCATACGGGCAGTATACCGGCACGCTGAAAAATATGATTCACGCGTATAAATACCACGGCAAAACCGGGCTTGGACGCCCCCTTGGCGCGCTTTTGCACATTCATTTTGCAAGGCACTACGCCGACGCTTCAATCGATTGTATCATCCCCGTGCCGCTTCACCGCGAAAAACTCGTGAAAAGGGGGTTTGATCAGGTGATGGGAATGCTGTACCATTGGCCATGGACGGTTGCCGACGGGAGCAGGGTGCTGGAAAACGGTTCAGCCCTGTCTGAAAAACTGCTGCACCGCGTGAAAAATACAGACACGCAAACAGGCCTGGACAGGAAACGAAGAAGTGCCAACGTAAGAAACGCATTCGTCGTAACCGATTCCGAAAGGGTGAAAAACAAAAGCGTCGTGCTGATCGACGACGTGTACACCACCGGGGCAACTCTGGAAGAGTGCGCTTTGGCCGTTGAACGCGCCGGCGCGCGGCAAGTCCATTGTTTGACCCTTGCAAGGGCCATGTGATGCAGTTTCGAAAAAAAAACAAGCTTCTGTATCTGACTTTCGACATCCTGGACGCGCATCCCGATGTGCTCCACGGCGTTTTCACCCGGCAGGGAGGCAAAAGCGCAGGCGCTTTTGCCTCCCTGAACGTCGGGGCAAACTGCGGGGATGACCCTTCAGCGGTTCTGCACAACCGCCGGGCCATTGCCGGATGCCTCGAAAACCGGGCAATGTTTTTTCTTTCCCAGGTGCATGGCACCCGTATCGTGGCATGCGATGACAGCCCCCCCGCGAAAGGCGAGCGCATTTCCCCTCCCGAGGCCGACGGCGCGGTCTGCAGCAGGCCCGGCATCATGCTTGTCGTGCAAGTGGCGGACTGCCAGTCGGTGATGCTCCATGACCCCGTCCAAAAAGCGGTTGCCAATATTCATGCCGGCTGGCGGGGGAGCGTCGGCAATATCATCGGCAATTGCATCGAGGCGATGAAGCGCCGTTTCGGTTCGGATCCGGCGGATATTGTCGCCGGCATCGGGCCTTCCCTGGGGCCGTGCTGCGCCGAATTCATCCATTACAAAACTGAAATCCCGGAAAGTTTCTGGAAGTACAGGGACGCGCAAAACCGCTTCAACTTCTGGCAGGCAAGCCATGACCAGCTTGCAGCGTGCGGTGTCGCTCCAGGGAATATCGAATGGTCAAACATCTGTACCCGGTGCAACACGCACCTGTTTTATTCGTACCGGCAGGCAAACACCACCGGCCGGTTTGCTTCCGTGATCGGAATGCGGTAAGTATCTGTTTTGGAAAATCGTACATGAGGAAGCGGACAAATGCCCCAGGAAACAGCAACCATTTTATACAACACGCGTATTTCAGGCACCTATTGCAAAATCGGCCTCACGTGCGCCCCGCAGTACGCAAGTGCTGCGGCCGGTCAATTCGTTACGCTGAAAATCAGGGGGCGAATGGACCCCCTGCTGCGCCGCCCTTTTTCCATCCACCGGCGTATCAAGGAGGGGAACCAGGTGGTCGGGCTTGAAATCCTCTACCGGGTGGTGGGTGGATTTACCGGACAGCTGGCGGAAATGGTCAAAAATGAACCCATTGACCTGCTGGGCCCCCTGGGACGCGGTTTCACCATATCCCCCGATTGTAAAAAACCGGCACTGATCGCCGGCGGCATTGGCGTCGCGCCCATCGTGTGCCTTGCCGAATCCCTCGATGATAACGGCGTCGACCTGTCCGGCGCCCCCGTATTTCTGGGGGGACGAACCAAGGCGGATATCTTGTGCGAAACCGATTTCGCCCAACTCGGTATGCACTGCCATATTACCACGGAAGACGGCAGCTACGGGCAAAAAGGGCTTGTTACCGAACCCGTTACAGGATGGCTGAAAAACCATAAACCTGACATCATATATGCTTGCGGCCCCCACGGCCTGTTGCGGGCGGTATCCGGCATTGCCCAGGAGCACGGGATCCCCTGCGAGATTTCCATTGAAACCGTCATGGCCTGCGGCCTTGGCATATGCATGGGGTGCGCGGTAAAAACCAGGAACAGCGGCGACGGGTACCGGCATGTCTGCAAGGACGGCCCGGTGTTTGACGCGGCGATGGTAATGTTCTAACCACATAAAACAAAGGTGTCCCCATGTCCGACGAATACCGCCTCACCCAGAAAACCAAGGCATCCGGCTGAGCCGCCAAGCTGGGTCCGGGGGTCCTGGACCGCGTTGTGGCAAACCTGCCCCTTGCAAAAAACCCGCGCCTTCTGGTGGGCCTTGAAAGCTCCGATGATGCGGGGGTATATCTTTTAACCGAAGATACCGCCCTGATCCAGACGCTCGATTTTTTTACGCCGATCGTCGACAATCCGTATGACTTCGGACGGATCGCGGCGGCCAATGCCTTGAGCGATATCTACGCCATGGGGGGCAAACCCCTGACGGCCATGAATATCGTCTGTTTTCCCGCCAGCGATCTGCCGGAATCGGTGCTCCGGGAAACGCTGGAAGGCGGGCTGGAAAAAATCCATGAATCCGGCGCCGTGCTTGCCGGGGGGCACTCCGTGGACGACCCGGAATTCAAGTACGGCCTTTCCGTCACGGGCGTCGTCCACCCGAAAAACCTGCTGACCAACGCCGGGGCGCACACCGGCGACCGGCTTATCCTGACCAAGCCCATCGGCACCGGCATCCTGGCCACCGCCGTAAAAGGGAAAATTGCGGATGCAGCCGTTATCCAAGAGCTGACCCGGATTACCTCCACGCTCAACCGGGTGGCCGCGGAAACGGCGGCGGCATTTTCCCCGACGGCGTGCACGGACATCACGGGGTTCGGACTGGCAGGCCATCTGCTTGAAATGGCCAGGGCGGGGGGGAAGGAATTTCATATCGACACAGGCAGGGTCCCGGTGATCGCATCCGCCGTCGAATTCGGGGAAATGGGGCTTTTCCCGGCGGGCGCATACGCCAACAAAAAGCATTTCAGCGGGCAGGTCGCCGTGGATCCGGAAATAAACGCCATCATCGCCGATATCATGTTCGATCCCCAGACATCGGGGGGGCTCGTCTATGCCCTGCCCGCTTCCCAGGCCGCAGGCTGCCTGGCCGCGCTTCAGGACCGGGGCGTCGACGCCCGGATGATCGGCGAGGTCATCGGCGACGATGCCTGCGGCAAAGTGGTCTTCACGTAAGCCGGCCTGCGGGAATTCAGGCGTCTCAAGGGTTGTCCCATGCCACGTACTGGGGCCGGGTAATGTACAGGCGCGAATCCGCCAGCCCCTGTTCCCGGTACTGGCTCGCCTCGATATATTCCTGGTCCGATATCATTTCAAAAAAAGTGGCGCGGGACGGATACTGCACCAGCAGCACGGCATCCCATGCATCATCTCCGATAAAAGTCTTTGCATCTGAGCCGTAATAGATCACGTGGGCATCGATCTTGTTCAAGATCGGCATCAACAGCTGCGAATATTTTTCATACAGGGCTTCCCCCCCTTCGGGCTTGAAACGAAGCAGGTTGACCATGACCAGGGGGCCTTCGTTGGAAATGGTGTGCAGGTTGTCCAGCTGCTCTTTTGTCGGCAGTATGATCGGCATCTGCCCTCCTTCTTCCCGGTTTTATAAAACAAGAAACAATGATAGTACGGCAGCCCGGTTTTCACCCCGGCAGGTATACTAAATATACAAACACCAGGGGCTTTTTTCAACCGGTTTTAAGACGGTGGACCCGGCATATTCCTGCCATCATCAGCCGAGGCGCGCCAGGGCGTTATGAACCTCCTGCGTCACGGCGGCCCCTTTTCCCTTCGCGTGTTTTTCAAGCACGCTTCCGGCCGCTTTCCCGCCGATCCGCCCAAGGGCCCACGCGCACATCTGCCGTACCCGTTCATCGCCGTCCCGGTCCATCGCTTTTTCCAGCTCGGGTATGTACGCGTCATCCAGGGTGTTTCCCATGGCCCTGGCCGCGTTCATCCGCCATCGCCAGATGTCTGCAGTGGGCATGTAAAACATGTGCGGCTGGATATGGGTTTCGTAATAGGCCGCGTCCATGTGCAGAAGCCGGGGCAGTTCAAAATGCGGGGCCATCGAAAGGGATTTTTCATTGGGCGGGAAAAACTTCGACCGGGCCAGCCAGGCGCGGTTCCGGGGGCATACGTTCTGGCAGTGATCGCATCCGTAAACCCACAGGCCCATGGGCTCCCGGAGTTCCACGGGGGTAATTCCCTCCCCGAAATAGGTCAGATAGGAGATGCACCGGCGCGGATCGATTTTCCGGGGCCCTTTCAGGGCGCCCGTTGGGCATGCAGAGATGCAGGCATTTTTGCACCAGTCCGGACAGCCGACGCTCACCGTGGGAGGATCCGGTTCAAACGCCGCATCAACAACCACGGCGACGGGAAGCGTCCAGGATCCCCCGGCAACCGCCCGATCCGCATAAAACAGGCAATTTTTCCCGAAAGTCCCAAGGCCGGCACGGGCGGCGGCGACCCGGTGGGGGAGGTTGAATGGAATCTTGGTCTGTATGCCGCCATCCCGTAAAAAAGAACGGAACGCCTTTATTTTCCGGGTCAGCCCATCTTTTGTGAGGCGGTCGTCATCCAGGTAGCACCGGCCGAAGTGATTCTCCATTGAAGGGGGAAATCCCTTTTCAAAATAATGGCCGAGCAAAACAATAATGGATTTCGCCCCCGGGAGTATTTCCGCCGGATCCGTTCCCGCGGTAAGATCGAGCCCCAGTTTGTATATCCAGTCATAATATTCTCTGCGCTCCTCAAGGATTTTATTGTGCTCGGCAAAAGGAGCCGCATCGCAGATGCCGATATCGGCAAACCCCAATTCCATCGCTTTTTCGATAATCAACGACCGGGTGAGCATTGTCTTTTATTCCTTTTTAATAAAGATGCCAAAAAATATCCGCACACTTCCATGGTGCGGGACTCATTCATACTAAAAAACGATAAAGTTGTACACAGGAATGCGTCAGGGGTCTTTTTTATATTGACCCCGAAATCTACCTGTGATAGGGAATCACTTTTTAATGTGGTTGTTGCGAAGCAAAGCGAAGCGATGAAAAAAAAGGCAAAATCAACGATCAGGGAGTTGGCGTACTACAGCAGTATCGGGCTTTCGGTCGCCTTTGCCATATTCATCGGCCTGTTTATCGGAGTGTGGCTGGACGGATATTTCGACACCACGCCGATTTTTACACTGATCTTTCTCGGTTTCGGCGTCGCCGCAGGCATCTCAAACATGATCCGGGCGATCAACCGCAGCCGGGATCTGTAATTTTGTAGCGGAAGCGTTGTAGACCCGGATTGAACATCGGATTGAAAATGGGAATTCAGGCAGGCGTCATACAATTTATCATGCGGTCAAACTGGATCCTTTTTGCCGCCGTTATGGCCGCAGGGCTTTTTATCCAGGCTTCCCCGGCACAGATGGCCGGGCTTTTGGCCGGCGGACTGATCGCCACCGTGAATTTTCACCTGCTGTACAGGGGGCTCCGGCGGTCCCTGCTCGAACCTGAAAAGCCGTCCCACACGAGCAAAATTCTCGGCAAGTACTACCTGCGCTTCGTCATCAGCGGCGCAATCATTTTTATATTGATATCCGGCAGTTACGTGCATCCGATCGGCCTGTTGATCGGATTGTCAATAGTTGTGGCAAGCATTTTTCTTGCAACGATACGGGAAGTTACGAAACTTTTACACAAGGAGGCGATCTGAAGTGGAACATCCCTTTCTATATTTCGTGTACCTGTTTGAACTGATCGGGCTGGATCATTTTGCCCATGCACACCCGCATGTCATTTACTCGTGGGTCGTCATGGCGTTCATGATTATCGCCGGCGCACTGATGGCAAAAACAATCAGCATCATCCCCCGCATGCCGCAGAATGTACTGGAAGCAATTGTTTCCAATATCGAGGAATTCACCGTCCAGACAGCCGGAGAAGAAGGCCGGTTTTTCTTTCCGCTGGCCGCCACGCTGTTCCTCTATATTTTCTTCTGCAACCTGGTCGGGCTCTTTCCGGGCTTTTACCCGCCCACAGCGGAGTTGCCGACAACCCTGAGCCTTGCCATTATTGTCTTTTTCTTCACCCATTACGTCGGCGTACGGCACTCCGGCATGGCGTATTTCAAGCATTTTTTAGGGCCGATCTGGTGGATGGGCCCACTGATCGCACCTCTTGAAATCATCGGTCATTTCGCACGCGTGCTGTCGCTCTCTTTTCGTCTTTTCGGCAACATGATGGGAAAGGAATTCATCCTGTTCATCCTGTTCATGCTGGCCGGCGCCTTTTTCGCGCCGTTGCCGATGATGATGCTGGGGGTTTTCGTCTCCCTGATACAGGCATTCGTATTCTTCCTGCTGTCCATCATGTATTTCAGCTTGGCAATGGAAGATTCGCATTAATCGGAGCAAATTTTTTTTACGATATATTGTCCGTTTTTTTTGGAAGAAGCCGTTACTATTATTCATTTAAAGGAGGTTGAAACATGGAATTCCAGATGGAAGCTGTACAATTTTTTACCCGGATCGTTACCGTTGCAAGTCTCGGGTTGGCAATCGCTGCCGCCGGATGCGGTCTTGCCATGGGATTCAGCATCAGGGGCGCTGTTGAAGGTATTGCCCGCAACCCGGAATCCTCCGGTAAGGTCACCGTCAGCATGCTCATCGGTCTGGCCCTCATCGAGGCGCTCGTTATTTACGTCCTCGTTATCTCCCTGATTTTGATCTATGCAACACCGATGGTAGGAACGATTACGGAAATGCTGCAAGCCATGTAGCATTCGACCATCCGAATTGTTCAGCACTTTTAAAAAAAAAGCCGCCCCGGTTCTCCGGGGCGGCTTTTTTTATGTTCTTTATCGGTTCAATTTCCATGAACGGGGGATGGTACTGCCTTCAGCAACTGTGAGTACCTGGCGACCGCTCTATGGCTTGATCCGCCGCGTCCTGAAAACTCGCCCCGCCGATGGCGGGACTCAAACAATTCAGGACGCCAGGCGAATCTTCGCCATGAGCGGTCTGCCAGTCCCTCCCAATGTTGCTTTCAGGCAGTACCATCCCCCGTTCATAAGGAAATTGGCCATTTTATATGGGGCATGTTATCGAAATTGAAATCGCTATCGAAATCGGTTTTTTCAAATCCGCAGAACACGACATCTTCCTTTTGTAATACGGTAACCACAAAGCGTTTCGTGCAAGTGACCTGTTCTTTTCTTTCGATTGCCATACCGATTTCGAAAAAACGGAATTCAAACAAAAGGGATTTCCATGATTTGAAACAAGATGCCAACAAAGAAACCGTCAATGATGCGATATATAAATAGACCAATTTCATTTGGGGTGGGGGTTGCTCTCCGTGGGCGACATTGGGAGTGATTGTCGATCGCTCTTGGCGAAGTGAAGCAAAACATCCTGCATTGGTTTTGATTGCAGGATGTTGCGAAACAAGCCATAGAGCGATCCCAATCGCTCACAGTCGCCAAGGGGAGCAATCCCCACCCCAAATGAAATTGATCCTTTTATCCCATTATCCTTCAATCCCGTTATCCGGCAGCTCTGCCGGAGCGGGATTGGGACAGGTCGCCCTGCGGCAGGACGTCTTTTAAAAATCGCCCGGTATGGGATGCCGCCACTTCCGAGACCTGCTCGGGGGTCCCTGTCGCGACAACGTATCCCCCCTCATCCCCGCCTTCAGGGCCCAGGTCGATGATATGATCGGCATACTTGACCACGTCCAGGTTGTGTTCAATCACGATCACGGTGTTTCCGGATTCAACAAGCCGGTTCAGCACGATCAGCAGCTTCCGGATATCATCCATGTGCAGGCCGGTGGTCGGTTCGTCCAGGATATACACGGTCCTGCCGGTATCCCGCTTGGCCAGCTCCTTCGACAGCTTGATCCGCTGAGCCTCGCCGCCGGAAAGCGTCGTCGCCGGCTGCCCCAGGCGAATGTAGCCGAGCCCCACATCGACCAGCGTCTGCAGCCGGGTCCGGATGCTGGAGACGTTTCTGAAAAATTCCATGGCCTGGTTGACCGTCATGTCCAGCACCTCGGAGATGTTTTTCCCCTTGTACCGGACCTCCAGGGTTTCCCGGTTGTAGCGCTTTCCGTGGCAAACGTCGCAGGTGACGAACACGTCCGGCAGAAAATGCATTTCGATCTTGATGATGCCGTCCCCCCCGCAGGCTTCGCAGCGCCCCCCCTTCACGTTAAAGGAAAACCGCCCAACCTTGTATCCCCTGGTCCGGGCGTCCGGCGTGGCGGCAAACAACTCCCGGATAAACGTGAACACGCCCGTGTAGGTGCCCGGATTCGAACGGGGGGTGCGGCCGATGGGGGACTGGTTGATATTGATCACCTTGTCCACCTGCTCGTGGCCGGACACGGATTGGTGCCTGCCCGGCGGCGTACCCAGGCGGTAAAAACGTCGCGCAAGGACCCTGTAGAGGACTTCGAGCACCAGGGTCGATTTCCCCGAACCGGAAACCCCGGTCACGCAGGTAAAACATCCCAGGGGAAAATCGACATCGATATCCTTGAGGTTGTTCCCGGACGCCCCTGTAATGGACAGGATTCTTTCGGGATCAAAAGACCGCCTTGTTTCGGGAATTTTTATTTCCCGGCGCCCCGCCAGGTAGTCCCCGGTAAGCGACTCCGGCGCATCGACAATTTTTTCCGGTGGACCCGAGTATACGACATACCCTCCCCGCACGCCGGCGGCCGGCCCCATGTCCACCACGTGGTCTGCGGACCGGATCGTATCTTCATCATGCTCCACGACCAGGACAGTGTTTCCGAGATCCCGCATCTCCAGAAGCGTATGGAGCAGCCGCCGGTTGTCTCGTTGGTGGAGGCCGATGCTCGGCTCGTCAAGCACATAGAGCACGCCGGTGAGCTTGGAGCCGATCTGGGTCGCCAGCCGGATGCGCTGGCTTTCCCCCCCCGAGAGGGTTGCCGCCCCCCGGTCCATGGTCAGGTAGGAAAGTCCGACGTTTTCCAGGAATGCCAGCCGATCGTGTATTTCCTTTAAAATCCGTTCGGCGATAGCCGCGTTTTTCCCTTCCAGGGGCATGTCCCGGAAGAAGCGGCCGGCCTTTTCCACCGAAAGCGCAGTCACCTCGGAAATATTTTTGTCATGGATCTTCACGGCCAGGCTGACCGGGTTCAGCCGCGCCCCTTTGCATGCGGGGCACGGCCTGAAATTCATGTACTGCTTGACCTCTTCCCGGATCACGCTGGAATCGGTTTCCATATAGCGGCGATTCAGGTTCGGAATCACCCCCTCAAAGGGGCGGGTAAAATTGACCTGCCGCTGGCGGTGAAACGATTTGAACGGGATTTTCTCTTCCCCGGAACCGTAAAGCAAAACATTTTTAAAGGTTTCGGGGAGATCCTTGTACGGGGTATAGATATCCGTGCCGTAATGGGCCGTAAGCGCTTCGAGAAATTCGGCGAACGACACCGAACTCCGGTTCGCCCATGGGAGTACGGCCCCTTCCCGCAGGGAAAGCTCGGGATCCGGAACAATTAGCTCAGGATCGAACTCGGTGGCCGTGCCAAGCCCGTCGCAGCGGGTGCACGCCCCCTGCGGAGAATTAAATGAAAAACTGGCGGGACTCAACTCCGGGAAGCTGATGCCGCAGTGGATGCATGCCGCTTTTTCAGAAAATAAAACCGGTTCGGCACAGCTTTCGCCGGACCCGTCCATGCGCTCAACGGCTGCAAGCCCGTCTGAATGAGAAATCGCCAACTCCATGGAATCGGCAAGCCGGTTGCGGATATTTTCCTTTACCACGAGCCGGTCCACGACGACATCGATGGTATGCTTTTTGTTTTTGTCGAGCCCCCCCACGGCATCGATGTCAACGATCCGACCGTCCACCTTGGCCCTCGCGAACCCCTCCTTTTTCAAACGGGCGAAAAGGCGCTCATGGGTCCCCTTCTGCTCTTTTATCAACGGCGCCAGGATAATCAACCGCGTGCCTTCGGGCATGGCCATGACCTGGTCCACCATCTGATCGATGGACTGGAAGGTGATCGACCGGCCGCACTGGTAGCAATGGGGCGTCCCGACCCGTGCAAATAATAGGCGCAGGTAGTCGTAGATTTCTGTAACCGTTCCCACGGTAGACCGGGGATTGTGGCTTGCGGACTTCTGCTCGATGGCAATGGCCGGGGAGAGTCCTTCGATGGCGTCCACGTCGGGTTTTTCCATCCGTTCCAGAAACTGGCGGGCGTATGCAGAGAGCGACTCCACGTAGCGGCGCTGCCCTTCCGCATACAGGGTATCAAACGCCAAAGAGGATTTGCCGGACCCGGAAAGCCCCGTAACGACGATAAACCGGTTTCGGGGAAGGGATACGTCAATGTTTTTGAGGTTGTGCTGACGCGCACCTGTGATTGTGATGCTGCCTGATGACATGTGTATTTACTTTACTTGTCGTTTCAATGAAACGGGTTGCGGCCACTGATCGCCGTTTTCCTAACGACCGCGCCATTTTGCGCTGCCGTTTCTCATTTGCTCCCCCCCGCACCGGTGTGCAGAAAAAGCGCCTGTTGGGCCGCCATTTCCATGGCCGCCAGGAGGCTTCCCGGGTCCGCCCTCCCCTGCCCCGCAATATCATATGCAGTGCCATGATCCACCGACGTCCGAACAATCGGAAGGCCCAGGGTCGTGTTGACCCCGTCGGTGAAATGAATCATTTTAAAGGGGATCAGCCCCTGGTCATGATACATGCACACCACTGCGTCATACGCGCCGGAAGCCGCATGATAAAACAGCGTGTCCGGCGGAAGGGGACCTGTGGCCCGTATTCCGCGGGAGACGGCATTCAACACGGCGGGGCGGATGATTTCCGATTCTTCGGACCCGAACATGTCTTCTTCCCCCGCATGGGGATTGAACCCCGCAACTGCTATATTTGGCGATGCAATCCCGAAACGGGTTTTCAAGGAACTGTCCGTCAGCGAAATAATGGTTTCAATGCTGCGGGTTGTCAGTAAAGGGGAGACCGCTTTCAGGGGCATGTGGATCGTAACGAGCACCACCCGCAGGCGCGGCCCGGCCATCATCATGGCATAAACGTCCGTATTCGTCCTTGCGGCAAGCAACTCCGTGTGCCCGTGGAAATCGCTTCCCGCCAGTTTCATGGCCGCCTTGTTGATGGGGCAGGTGGCGATTGCGTCGATGCTTCCCGCCATAGCCAGATCCACCGCCGTGTTGATGGTATCGATCATGGCGCGCCCGGTTTCCCGGGTAGGATGCCCCCATCGCATTGATTCTGCATCCAGCCGGGAATCATGGATCACGTCGATTCGGCCATGTTCAAAAACGCCCTGTTCAGGGGAATCCACACCCACCGGTGAAATGTTTACTCCCACCACGGCAGCGGCTTTTTTCAGGACAGCGACATCCCCGATGACCAGCGGACGCAGGTTTTCAAATACCTCCGGCCGGTCAAGGGCCATGCAAAGAATTTCCGGTCCGATCCCGACGGGATCCCCCATGGTGATCCCGACAATGGGTCGATAGGATGTTTCCATTCATTCTCCCGTTCAATGATTGCCGCCATTTGCAGCAAAACAGACAGGCTGCCCTTTGCCAGGGCCACCACCATCCGCTCGATTCAACATATCTTTAAAGCATCACAACAATAAGCATCCACAGCAGATATTCAAAATAAATTTCCCGGCAGGGTTGTTTCCGCGTGCCGCACCGGCCAGAGGGAAAACTCGGGGTTTTCCTTGAAGCCAACACCTACCGCGCCGTCCTTCATGTAAAACGTCCAGGCATATCGCTGCTCATACATACTCGTGGTCGCAGACCAATAAAAATCGGAAACATCTGAAAACGGATGCGCCTCCGGCAGCGCCGGAGAATGCCGCCCGAGATCCGTCAGGCTTTCAATCTCACGGATACCGGGCATCCGCCAGTCGGAAAACCCATGGACCTTCTCCCGGTTCATCTCCGAGACCCGGTACAGCCCCGCCTGCCAAGTCATGAACTTCTCCCCGAACCGGGCTTTTCGGATCCACATCAGGCCCGTCATATGGTCCAGAACCGTATCGTGCAGAACATCGAAGCGCGGTTTCGGCCAATCGATTCCCGATAAAAGGGCCGCATGCTGCATTGGGTGTGTTTCGCAGGACACCTCGGTCCCCATTTCATTGTAGCAGAGACGCTGCCCGGTAAAACCGATCTGCGTCCGGCCGGGAACCGCTTCCCTGACCGGCCACACCATGTTGGAGGCATACTTCATGCCCCGGTACACCTTAGCACCGCCGAAATGAACGTACCATGCCTGATCCGGAAGCCTCGCGCAGGTGCTGGCCGTCCAGTAATACCCGTGGAATACGTTGATAAAGGCATTGGCTTCAAAAAGCGGCGGATTCACCCGGTCATGGCTGACAAGGGAAAACAGCTCCCGCCGGTTGGGCAGCCGCCAGTCACCATGGCCCGCATATTCCTCCCGGTTCAGGGAGTCAATAAACGCAAAGGCCTCTTTCCAGGTCAGCGGAAATTCAGACACCCCGGCATCCCTTACCCACATCAGCCCGGTTTTTCTGTCTGTCACCGACCATTGAGACCAATCAAACCGCTTTTCCAAAACGGACATCTTTCCTTTTTTTCTTTACCGCTGCATGCATATTGTTCCACCCTTCGGGGTGCCGAAACATAAAATATATCATTATACCCTGCATCCTCTATGGTGGCAAGACCAATAGCAAAACCAAAAGCGGGAAAGACCCTGGGCGGCTCAAAAAGAAATACGGTTCCATTTCCTGTGGCCGGGGGCGGTGGTATTGCCTTTCGCAACTGTGAGTACCTGGCGACCGCGCTATGGCTCGATCCGCCGCGTCCTGAAAACTCGCCCCGCCGATGGCGGGACTCAAACAATTCAGGACGCCTGGCGCATCTTCGCCATGAGCGGTCTGCCACGTCCTCCCAATGTTGCTTTCAGGCAACACCACCGCCCCCAGCCCAAGAAAATGGGGCATTTTATATGGCACACGGTTCCATGTCGTTATAAGAACGTGCCTCAAAATTGTTTTTTTGGCCCAATTTGTTGGATCGAAATCGAAATCGCAATCGAAAAAAAGATGTCGTGTTCTGTGGAGTTTACTTTTTGCATTCTTGTATAGACACGATAAATATTGCCACAGAATGTGGACCCGTAGGGGCACCCCTTGCGGGCGCCCGGAATCTGGGCACCCGCAAGGGGTGCCCCTACGAAATTCTCCTGATCATTATGTCTTGATAAATGCAAAGGGTTGGTAGAAACCGATTTCGATTTCGATAGCGATTTCGAAAAAACGAAATTCACACAAAACACCAATGAAGCGACATATAAAATGACCAATTTCCTTTGGGGGGGGTGGGGGTGCTCCCCCGGGCGACATTGGGAGTGATTGTCGATCGCTCTTGGCGAAGTGAAGCAAAACATCCTGCATTGGTTTTGATTGCAGGATGTTGCGAAACAAGCCAAGAGCGATCGACAATCACTCCCAATGTCGCCCGGGGGAGCACCCCCACCCCCCCCAAAGGAAATTGGTCATTTTATATG
>JAWOAV010000160.1:0-11161 GCA_046498365.1 Desulfosalsimonadaceae bacterium | reverse complement strand
AAAAAATTTTCTATAGCCCGGGCCTCGTAGACCCGGTACTTCAGTGCCCGTCTGACTGCCACGATAATATCCTCTGCCCGGTAGCTGGCTTTCAGAGATAAAATATGGCGCCGCCTGTGAATGCAATTACTATTTTCTTATAGTGAAGAAAATGGTCTTTTTCAGGGGTTGGGACTGATACCAGGTAAGGTTGTTCGTTTTCCTAAAGCATTACGGGTACCCCATCTGGGATGGAATCAGGTTCAGTACTGTTTTGATGGTGATGAAGATAAAAAAGTTCTCTTTTCGGGGATTAAGAATGACAGTTATTTTTATTTCCTGCACTCTTACTATTGTATCCCCGATAAAGAGGATACCATATTGACACAGTCTGATTACCATCAATTATTTGTATCTTCAGTTCGCAGGGAGAATGTGTTCGGGGTTCAGTTTCATCCGGAAAAAAGCAGCTCCCAGGGATTAAATCTATTAAAGAATTTTGGAGAGATATGTAATGCTGATTATTCCGGCGATTGATATAAAAGACAGTCAATGTGTTCGCCTTGTTCAGGGTAAGGCAGAAAACAAGGAAGTTTTTTCCAAGGACCCCTGTGCTATGGCTAAAAACTGGGAAGAACAGGGAGCAGAATTATTGCATATTGTGGATTTGGACGGAGCTTTTCAGGGTAAACCGGTTCATCAGTCTTTGATTAAAAAAATTGCCCGGACAGTCAATATCCCCATTCAGGTGGGTGGGGGGATTAGAGACGAGGATACTATTAGACAATATTTGGATTACGGTATACAACGTGTGATAATGGGCACATTCCTGTTGAGTAAGGGTGATGGGAATATTCAAAATATTGTGCGTAAATTTAATAACCACATTATTGCCGGAATCGATGTAAAAAATAACCGTATGGCAATTGAAGGTTGGCTTCAAGAAGTTGATCAACCGGTGGAGAAATTTATTACTCATTTGACAGAAATGGGCATTAAGCGAATTATCTATACTGATATTAATCGTGATGGGATGCTAAGCGGACCTAATATTGACATGATTAAAAAAATATTGCAGAAAAATGAAAGTAAAATCATTGCCTCGGGCGGAATTTCTAGTATGGATGATTTATATCAATTACAGCAACTGGAAAACTTAGGTTTGGAAGGTGCCATTGTGGGCAAGGCACTCTATAAAGGAAATATCAAATTTTGGGAAGCTGTAAAAATACCATCTCTGCATAGCCGTTGATGATCGTAAGCATGTTGTTGAAATCATGGGCCACACCCCCTGCCAGTCGGCCCACGGATTCCATCTTCTGGGCCTGGTGCAGCTGGACCTGGAGCTCTTCCTTGTCCGCCTCGGCTTTTTTGCGCTCCGTAAGATCTGTTGCAACGCCCCGGAAGCCGATCGCCTTTCCGCCGGCATTTGTCATCAGAGAGACCGAGGTGTCCACATAACATTTTCCGCCATTTTTCCGGATAAACTCCCAGTCAAACGCTTTTAAAGGCGCACCCGTTGTTGCGACCAGATTGTATGCCGTAAACACCCTTTCGGCATTTTCCCGGTCCATGTATTCTCTATAGTTCATGCCCATTAACTCGGTGCGTGGATATCCGAGGATACGGCACAGGGAATCATTGAAAAAGGTAAAATTGCCGTCCAAATCCACCTCGAAATAGCCGTCTTCGATATTGTCCAGTATGGATCTGTATTTCTCCTCGCTCTCTTCAAGCGCCTCTTCCATCTGTTTGCGCTCCGTGATATCAATGCAAGAGGCGATACTGCGCGTAGTTCCGGAAATCATGTCCACGGAGAGCAGAAGATCCCGCTTTTCCCCGTTGCGGGCAATGAAGCGGCACTCATACTGGTGCGGTGCAGCCTCCGGGTTCCAGCGCCGCAAATAATGGTTTTTCTTCATCCAGACGGCGTCATCCGGGTGAAAAAATTCGGTCCAGGATTTTTTTCCCTCAAGCGCCTGCTTTGAATATCCGGAGAGTTCTTCGAAATTCGAGTTGACAAGGGAAATGGTCGTGTCTTCTTCTATAATGAACATGGCTGTGCCGGAAGTCTCGAACAGGGTACGGTAGTAGTTCTCAGACTGGCGCAGGGCTTCTTCCATATTCCTGCGCCCGGTCACATCCCTTGCACTGAAAACAATTCTGTGCGGGCTGCCCTCTTCATTTGTTGCTACCATCTTTCCCGTTGTTTCAAGCCACAGGTAAGTGCCGTCCTTGCACCGGTATCGATATTCGACCGTGCGGGCATCCCCGGTTGCCATTAAAGCATGCAACTCTTCGAGCACATAAGACAGATCCTCCGGATGGACAAAATCCACTACGTTTTTACCGATCAGGGAACCCGGCTCATACCCGAGGGTTTCATGGGCTTTTCCCGCAAAGGTGAACTTTCCTTCCAGATCTGTCAACGCGACTATATCAAGCATGTTTTCCGTTACGGTGGACAACAGTTCCGCCTGATGACGGAATTTTTCAGCCTCTTTTTGCATATGTTCGACACGGATCTCCATTGTAAAATGCTTTACCTGCATTTCGTGGATCATCTTCCGGATTTCTTCATGCGTCATGGATTCCAGGGCGGGGGGCGGTATGGATCGCGTCTTTTGCTCCGCTTTTTCACGGATTTGGGCCGGGTCGAGAAACGCGGTTGCACTTGATCGGGAGCGGGGCTTGCCTGTATCGTCCTTTTTGTCACTCATGGGCTCTCCTGAAGATCAAAAGGCGGGCAATGTGTTCGGGTATTCTTGTCGGACTGCGAGCTGCAAGTCAGATTTCATCGAAGCATCATTATCAGAACCCGTAGCACCCTGCAACCGAAAAGTCAGCGGCATTTTTGCTTTTGCGGTATCCGCCGTTATATCGGCCAGACGTTTCCTCAAAAACACGCCGCTGCAGGGTATGCCCGGCAGACAACCCACTTTTGTCTGATTTTTTCAGACTTGTATGAAAAAATCAGACAAAAGTGGGCCCGGAAAAGAAAACCCTATGCCTTGCCAAAAGGGAAGCGCTCTTTTCTTACACTTCTTGTTTTTATTGCTCCGGATCCTGAAAAATGTCGTGCTTACAATAACCGGTGGCCCACCAGAAAATATATCAGCGCACGGCCAAAGATCCAAATATTTTTATGGCATATAATTTGCTAGTAAAATTGCTGATGATACATTTGGGGCACAAAGCACGAAAGACCACCTGAAAGGGTTTCGGTCATCAAGAAAACGGCTCCTTCGAGAGGGGACCAAAATTCGAAGGAGACCATTGGCCGGGGGCATGCGAAATGGATTTTCCCAATTGCATCAAGAGTGCCGGATTGCAAGGAAAGACAGGCATGGATAAAAAAATTTTCATTCTTGTTGTGGATGATGACCCGAGCGCCCGCCTTCTGATGAAAAAGACGCTGGAACAGAAGGGTTTTACGGTAATCGAAGCAGAAAACGGCCGGAAAGCAATTGCTGTCTTTGAAACACTTCGGCCCGATTTGGTGCTCCTGGATGTAAACATGCCGGAAATGGACGGATTTGAAGCCTGCCGCCGCCTTCGGGCGCATCCAGGGGGCGCTGCCGTGCCGGTCATGATCATTACCAGCACGGATGCTTCCGAAGATATTCGCAGAGCCTACGATGCGGGAGCGACGGATTTCATGTCAAAACCCATCAGTTCGCTTATCCTGAAAGAAAGGGTCAGCTACATGCTTCGGGCCTGTGCTACCGCCCGCCAGCTTTATCAGAGCAAGGAACTTCTTGCAAAAGCACAGGCCGTCGCCAGCATGGGCAGCTTCTTGTTTGAACCCAACGGAGCAAACATCCATGTTTCAGACACGTTTCGAACGATATTCAGGCTTGCAGACGCAAATGAGACAGTCACCTGGAATCTGATTTGGCGGAAAATCCATTCGGATGATCGGGCGGCGCTGGCGCATAAACTACAAAAGCTGCAAATATCAGGGGATGGTTTTCAACAGGACGTTCGCCTGGTCGACCCCGCCCAAGGCGACCGTTTCGCAATGCTCCAAATCGAAGCCGAAACAGACAAGAACGGCAAGGCGGCCCGCTTTATTGGCATGGTTCAGGACATCACCGAACGAAAACGTCAGGAATTACTGGAGCGGGATAAAAATCAGGTCATGCAGCGGATCGTAAAAAAAGAGTCCCTCACGAAGGTTTTTCTTGAAATAACCAGGCTCCTGGAGCGTCAACGTCCATACAGCCGGGCTGCCATTTGCCAGGTGGAAGATGGCCGGATCCAAACAATGTTTTCCCCAAGCCTGCCGGCGCAATTCTGCAAATCCATGGCGGGCAGCGCCCTGACAACGGAAAACGGCACATGTGCTGCGGCAGCGTATCTGGGGAAGCCGGTAGTGGCCGAAAACACGGCTTCCAGCCCTTTTTGGAAAAGATATCGCGACCTGGTTACAACGCACGGAATTCTTTCTTCGGTTTCTGCTCCCATCATATCCGGGGCCGGCCAGGTTTTGGGAACCGTCGCCCTGATGCATCATCATATTTATGAAGACGCCCCGGCGGATTTTGAACTCATGAAAAATGTGGCCAACCTTGCAGCACTGGCTGCGGAGCAGCACCATCTTTCTGAGCAGCTGAATTATCAGGCCCGGCATGATTACCTGACAGGCCTTGCCAACCGGGCGACACTGGCCCACTGGCTATCCCAGACCCTTAAACAATACGCCCGCAATCCGTCGCTTGGCGCCTATCTGCTTATCGATATCGACCGATTCAAACACATCAATGATTCCCATGGGCATTACACAGGAGACCGGCTGCTCCAGGAGGTATCAAAGCGCCTCCAGCAATGCGTCCGGAAGGGGGATGTACTCAGCCGGGTGGGAGGGGACGAGTTCGTTCTGGTTCTCTCCAAATTGAAACACAAGCAGGATGCGGTCCGGGCGGCCGCCAGGATTCTGGAATCCTTCCATCAGCCTTTTATGATTGAATCATTCAAGGGAAAGGTAGAAGCAAGCATCGGGATCAGCCTCTTTCCCCAGGATGGAATGGAGGGAGATGTTTTGCATAAAAATGCGGATGTCGCCATGTACATCGCCAAGAACCAGGGCGGCAACCGGTTTCAGTTTTTTGACAGCAAGATGCATGAGGGCATCATTCAACGGCTGCAGATTGAAAACGACCTTCGCAAGGCCCTGGAGCGCAATGAATTTGAATTGCATTACCAGCCCCAGCTGGATTTAACGTCCAAAAAACTGATGGTCATGGAGGCCCTGATCCGATGGAATCATCCGGAGCACGGTCAGATCCCCCCGGCCCAGTTTATCCCCGTCGCCGAAGAAAGCCGGCTCATCATCCCCATCGGCGGGTGGGTTCTCAAGGAAGCATGTCGACAAAATGCCGAATGGCAGAAAAACGGCTTCCCGCCTGTTCGGGTAGCGGTCAATGTTTCCGCCGTCCAGTTCACGGAGACCAATTTCGTCGAAAGTATCCAGGAAGCGCTGGAGGAAACCGGTTTGGATCCGAAGTGGCTGGAAGTGGAAATAACGGAAACCGTCGTGATGAAGGATCTGGATAAAGCGCGCAGAGACTTGCAGAATATTCAAAAACTGGGGGTGACAACCACTCTTGACGACTTCGGCTCCGGTCATTCTTCGATCACCTATCTGGATCAGATGCCCCTGGACGGCATCAAGATTGACCGGCACTTCATCGGGAGCATAAACATCGTCAATGCCCTGGAAAAAACCAAAAGCCACAATTTTGTCAAAGCCTTTGCGAACCTGGCCCAGGATCTTGAGATCAACCTGGTGGCGGAGGGCATTGAAACCGAGCATCAAAGAGAAATACTGAAAACACTGGGATACACGATCGGCCAGGGATTCCTTTTCAGCGCCCCTCTTGCGTCGGCGGATGCCGGGGATTTTCTGAACAGCATTGTATAAACAACGACGGTTCTTTTTATCATTCAGCAATACACAGGACGGGTCAAATGAGTAGACACCAAAACGCGCACAATCTTTCGGAAAAAAGAAGGCACCCCCGAATCAACACTGTAAACGTCATCACCTATATTCTTTTCGATGATGACCGGAAAAAAATTGGCCATGGGAAAGGGCGAACCCTGGAGTTGAGTCAAAACGGCGCCCTTCTGGAAACAAACAAGCCGCTGCATGGTTCGTTTGTTCTTCTGAAAACGCTCAACATGGACGGGGAAGCGATAACAATAAAAGCCCGGATCGCCAATCGACGCGGATCAGAAATCCAGGGACTTCATCTGACCGGGGTGGAATTCACCGGCCCCGAAGATGAACAGCGAAATGCCATCATTGCGCTTGTAAAAACTTATAATTATTGGAAATACGCTGCATATAAAATTCAGCGCCACGCATCGGTATCGCTTTCGTGAGGATCGTTTCCGAACCGGGCTTTTGCGTAATGAGGAGTTCAATGACGGCAAAAGTATTTGTAGAACATGACAACAGCGTGACCAT
Source organism: Desulfosalsimonadaceae bacterium (assembly GCA_046498365.1). Classification (GTDB taxonomy): domain Bacteria; phylum Desulfobacterota; class Desulfobacteria; order Desulfobacterales; family Desulfosalsimonadaceae; genus B1SED10-16. The sequence continues at coordinate 4,710 of JAWOAV010000160.1, read as the reverse complement.
TTCCTGCCCGAAGTGCACAAAGACCAAGAGCGTGGATAGCTCCATGATGAAAGGGCATACCACTGTCAGGGTCAAGTGCCCTTGCGGAAACGTCTCGAAAATCCAGCTGGAATACCGGCGGCAGTATCGGAAAAAAACGGAGTTGCCGGGTTTTTATCGGGTGGTTTCCAGGGGAGAACAATCGGGGGCGTCCGGCTTCATGACAGTCATTGACCTGTCCCGAAACGGCATACGTTTAAAATTCAAGGATATTCCCGTTCCCCTGGATGTGGGGGAGCGTCTCAATATCAAGTTCACCCTTGACGACAAAAACCAGACCCTCGTGAACAGGTCCGTGGTGGTCAGAAACATCCATCTGCCCTGCGCGGGGGCTGTTTTTCACCGGACATCCGACACGGACAATGTTATCGGATTTTACCTTTTGCAGTAGGCGCAAAACGCATTTGGCATTTCACCAGGGCCGTTTTACCCCATGAGATAATATCCGATACTGTTGTCCGTATCCGTCGACCGGTGAAATGTTGCCCCCACATAGGGAGGATGAATATTTTTTACAATTACGGTTCTGTCGATACGGGTCTGGTTTTTGTCGTCAAGGGTGAACCTTATGTGGACAAGATCTCCTGGTTCCAGGTCAAGGGGTAAATCCCTGATTTCCATACGCACCCCTTTGCGCGAGAGTTCAACGACTGTCATAACACCCGCATCCAACGGTTTTCCCCCTTTATCGATAATCCTGTAGGATCCCCGCAGTTCCGTTTTTTTCCGGAACTGGCTCCGGAATTCCAGTTGGATTTTCGATGTCTTTCCGCAGGAGCATTTGACCCTGAAATTCACATGCCCCTTAAACCTTGAAACATCGATTTCTTTGGTCTTGTTGCACCAGCGGCAGTATATCGTCGCGGTGTTGTCGGGCTGTACAAACACCTTTACTGCATGTTTGCTTCGATAGTAGGCTTTGACGAAGGTCACGATGGCCTTTACCTGCTCACTGGTAGATCCCACAAACCGGAGACCGGTCAGGTAAAAACCCGCTTTATCCGATTTTCGGGTGTGGGCCACGTTTCCTTTTACCTGGACATGATTTCCCTCTACATCGAATGTTATGAGAATAATGAATGAACCATTCAATGGCTCTTTTGTTTCCAGAAGTGCACCGCTTTGGCTGAGGTTCAGCGTTCGCCCTTTCCCCTGGTGGACTTTTTTCCCTCTTTCATCCAGCAGAACATAGGCAACTTCGTTGGAAGTGCTTATCCGGCGGTGCTTTCGTTTCTCGTCAGAAGACGATGGATAGTGTTGATTTTCCATTTGCCCATCTCCTGTCATAGGACAATTAAAACAATAGTCTTTGCGAAATAGATCGGAATAGATTCAGTAACATTAAATCAAATATTGCGTCAAGCAAAGTCGAGATTATCATAATTTGTCATTGCAGTTGAATTGTTCTGTAAAATTCTGCTACAAATAAAATATACCTGCAGCGCAAAGGAAGCCCTGATGAAACCACCCCGAAATCCGGCAGAAATCGACGCATTGCGTGAACGCATTCTGAATTCCGCTTTAGAAATTATCGCCGGCGTGGGCATGGAAGGACTCACCATGCGCAAACTGGCATCAAAACTGCATATGACCGCACCGAACCTGTACAATTATTTTTCGAGCAAGGACGAAATCTACATTTCCATCGTCATCCGCGGCTTTGAAATGCTGCACGCCGCGATTAAAGCAACTCATGATCAAAATACCGGTTCTGCGGTCCGTATCCGGGCCATGATCGATGCCTATATGCACTTCGGCATGAATCATCCCCAGTACTACGACATCATGTTCAACCGCCCCACTCCCAAACACGAAGACTATGTAGGAACTCCCCATGAGGCATTGTCCGCCGTGGAGTACCGGATTTCCATGGAGATCGCAGAGATGGCCATAGACACAGCGGCATCCCTTTTCAACGACACGGCCGACTCCGAAGCCGTCCAGCGCCGGGTTGTCGAAATCTGGAGCCTCATGCACGGGATGATCACCCTGTCCCACAGTCGAGTGGTCCAATACGTGATCAACCCGGCCGAAAGGGTCTACGAAACCATAATCGATGAATATGTAAAAAAACTTTTACCAGAGTAGTCTCTGGGCGGAGATGTGTTTTTACACACCTTTCAACCCCTTTTCATTTTTTAATTCTTGACTGCAATAGTTAACAAAGTTAAATTTAACTTTGTTAACTACAATCATGAAAAAGGAGCGCGAACCATGGCAGCAGTGACCGTACTAGGTGGATGTGGGGCAGTGGGCAGCGTCGCCGTGAAGACCCTTGCCGATTCCGGGCTGTTTTCAAAGATTACCATCGGGGATATGAACGAAGCCCGGGCCGATGAACTCATCTCTGCGTTGCCTGTGAAAAACATTTTCTTCACACGCACGAACGCCGAAGATAAAGAAGATATTCGGCAGGCCGTATCCGGCAGCGACCTGGTTGTCAACTGCATCGGCCCGTTTTACAAAACGGTCAAAACCGTCCTGCAGACGGTCATCGAAGAAAAAATCAATTACATCGATGTTTGTGACGACGTGGATGTAACGCTGGACATCTTTGATATGGATGCGGCGGCAAAAGCGGCCGGCATCACCGCGGTCATCGGCATGGGCAGTTCGCCCGGCGCAACCAACCTGCTGGCGAAATTCGCCGCGGACAACCTGCTTGACGAAACCGAAGCCGTGGATATTTTCCATGCCCATGGCGGTGAGCCCGTAGAAGGCGAAGGGGTGATCGGCCACCGGTTTCACTGCATGCAGATCGATATCCCCATGTTTCTGGACGGGCGCCTGCAATACGTGAAATTCTTTTCCCCGGAAGGCCGGGCCCTGCGCCGGACCTTTGATTTCCCCATGCTGGGCGACGACATCGCCGTCTACCCCTATCCCCATCCGGAACAGGTCACCCTGCCAAACCACATTCCGCTCAAACAGGTCACCAACAGGGGCACGGTGCTGCCGGATGAATACTACGGTTTGATCAAAGACATGTGCCGCATCGGCCTGGCCTCCCAGGAACCCCTGAATGTCAAGGGGCATCGGGTGGCTCCCTACGATTTTGCGATGGCCTATATTCTTCAGGAGCGGGAACGCATTTTGAAAAACACCAACTTCGGGCAGCAGCGGGGGTGCTGTTCGGTGGTCGCCAGGGGGCGAAAAGACGGGAAAAAAGTGGAATACCGATTTCACATGGCCTCGAGAAGCCAGGCCCTCGGTGAAGGCACCGGTATTCCCGCCGCAATAGGGGCAATGCTCATGCAGCAGGACAAAATCAAGGCAAAAGGCGTGCTTCCGCCTGAAGGATGCATTGATCCCAACCATTTTATAGAACAGGTGACAGCCGTGATGGTCCGGGACAAATCCGCCGCAGGCAAGGATGACTTCCAGGGCGTAATCGTGCAGAAAATAGACGAACAGGGCAATATTGAAACGCTGGATATCTGATGAACCATATCCCCTACATTCTCGCCATCGACCATGGAACCTCCGGAATCAAGGCGGCCATCGTCTCTGTGAACGGGGAGATCGTCGATGATGCGTTTGAAAAAACGCCGATCACCTTTTTGCCCGGCGGAGGGGCCGAGCAGGACCCGGAAGACTGGTGGCGCGCCCTTGTTGCGGCCGCCACCCGCCTGGTTGGCAGAAACCCCGACTGCAGAAAGGCGATCATATGCGTGGCCGTTTCCAGCACCTTTTCAACCACTGTGGCGGTGGACCGAAAAGGGCGGCCCCTGCTCAAAGCGCTTACATGGATGGACTCCCGGGGGGCGGCGGAAGTCAGAAAACTGGTCTCCGGGTTTCCCGGCATCAACGGGTACAGCCTTGCCACACTTGCGAAATGGGTCCCGAAAACCGGCGGGGCGCCGACACTTTCCGGCAAAGACGACATCGCCCATGTGCTGTTTGTCAAAAACACCCTGCCGGCAATTTATGCAGACACGTACATGTTTCTGCCGAGCAAGGACTACTTAAACCTTCGGCTCACCGGGGAATTCGCCTCCTCCTATGATGCCATGCAGCTCTTCTGGGCCACAGACATCCGGGATGTCGATCGGATCGCCTATGACAAAAAGCTGATCCGCGCCATGGGCATTGATGCTGAAAAACTGCCCCCCATGATGGCCGCCACCGATATTCTGGGAACGTTGAAAAAAGACGTGGCCGAACAGATCGGTTTGTCTCCAAAGGTCCGGGTCATCAGCTGCTCCCCGGATCACCAGACGGCCTGTGTGGGCTCCGGTGCGGTTTCCGATTTCTCCGCACACCTGTACGTGGGCACCTCCTCCTGGATTCAGACCGTAGTGCCGTTTAAAAAAACCGACCTGCTGCACTCCATTGCCTCGTTTCCTACCGCAATACCGGGAAAGTATCAATCCGTCAACGAGCAGGACCTTGCCGGCGGCTGCCTGGCCCACTTGTTCGAAAAACTGCTGTTCTATGAAAATGCCCTGTACGCCAGGGATCAGAAGCAAGACCCTTATGCCCTTCTCGACGCTATCGCCGGCGCCGTGCCGCCGGGCAGCGACAAGCTGATTTATCTGCCATGGTTGAACGGCGAGCGAACGCCGGTAGATGACATCACGCTGCGCGGGGGGTTTTTCAACATGGGCAAAACCCATACCCAAGACCATATGATCCGGTCCGTTTTGGAAGGCGTAGCCCTCAATACCCGGT
>JAWOAV010000158.1:0-5399 GCA_046498365.1 Desulfosalsimonadaceae bacterium | reverse complement strand
CCGGTGCATGTACGCGACTGGCCCCCGCCCCCTGCCAGACGGCGTGCCCGGCGGGCATCGACGTGCCGACCTACGTTACCCTTATCGGACAGGGCAAATATGCCGAGGCCATTGAAATCATCCGCAGGGACAATCCCTTTCCATGGGTGTGCGGCCTGGTCTGCACGCGCCCCTGCGAATACATGTGCGTTCGCGGCCGAATCGACACCCCTGTATCCATCAAATCGATGAAAGCCTTTGCCGCGGAGCGGGCGTTCTCCGAAGGCAACTACGCCAACCCGCCCAAAGCGGCCTCCAACGGCAGGAAGGTCTGCATCGTGGGGGCCGGCCCGGCCGGGATGACCTGTTCCTACTACCTGTCCCTGAAAGGCTACGATGTCACTGTCATCGAGGCCATGCCGTCCGCCGGCGGCATGATGCTCACCGGCATACCGCGCTACCGGCTCCCCCACGAGGTCATCGACCGGGAAGTCGCCATGCTGGAAGATCTGGGTGTCAAATTTCGCTTCAACACGGTTTTCGACGTCGATACAACCATAGACCGGCTGAAGAAGGAAGAAGGCTTCGAAGCCTTTTTCGTCGCCATCGGCGCCCAGCGGTGCTGGGACCTGAACATCCCCGGTGAAGCGGAATTCACCACCATCAAAGCCATCCATTTCCTGCGGGATATGGCCCTGGGAATTCGCAGACGGCCGGGCAGACGAGTCGTCATCGTCGGCGGCGGGAACGTGGCAATCGATGCGGCCCGATCCTGCGTCCGGTTGGGGTGTGAATCGGTGACCGTCGCCTACCGCCGTTCCCGGGACGAAATGCCGGCGGATATCGAGGAAGTGGAACAGGCCGAGGAAGAAGGTGTAACATTTGAATTTTTGACGATTCCCAAAGCGATTGTCGGCGAAAACGGAAGAATCACGGGTTTTGACTGCCAGCGCGCCAGGCTGGTTGCCAAAGAAGGGGGGACCCGCCTGTCCCCGGTCCCCATTGCCGACTCCGACTTTATCATCGACTGCGACATGGTAATCCCCGCTATCGGGCAGCGGGTCGACGACGATATCTGCCCTGAATTGAAGCGAACGCGGAGAAACACCATCGAGGTGGCATCTGTCAGCATGGAAACCCGCACCCCCGGGGTTTTCTCCGCCGGGGACGCAGTTTTGGGCCCTGCGACGGTGGTGGAAGCCATCGGCGGCGGCAAGCGTGCGGCCGAGGGGATCGACCGCTATTTTAACGGCATCCCCCAGCCCAAGATGCCCCCCGTCCCGGTCCGGCGAAAACGGCTTGGATGCATCGAGGTGACGGCAGCCGCCAAAATGACGCTCAAACGACCGGAAATGCCCCACCTTATTCCTGAACGCCGCAAAACCACCTTTCAGCAGGTGGAACTCGGTCTGGATGAGCACGCCGTGAAAAACGAGGCGCGCCGCTGTCTGAGATGCGATATCTGCCTGCGATGCGGCAAGTGTATTGCGGTCTGCCGTGACAAGATGGGCATCGACGCCCTGAAGCTCGGCTATTTCGACTTTGATCACCCGGTGAAGACCGATTTCCGCAAAATTGCCGACCGCTGCATCGGCTGCGGCGCCTGCGCCATGAACTGCCCCAACCACGCCATGACCATAAAAGACAAGGACGGGGAGCGGATACTGTCGCTTTGCGGCACGATATTGAACCGCCAGCCACTGGTCTACTGCGAGCAGTGCGGTGCCGTAATGGGGCCGCGCCGGTATCTCGACTTCGTGCAGAAACGCGTCGAAACCGTCGGCAATGACATACGGGTCAAGCGCGACATATGCGACAACTGCTTGAGAAAACAAAGCGCATTGTCAGGGGCGGAAATAGCGACTTCCCCAAAAATGGAGGAATAAAGCCGTGACATTCAAAAAAGGCCAGCACGTAGAAGTATTTCAACGATCCAGCGATGAAAGCTGGGCGGAATACATGGACGATTTTATCGGCCGCCACGGCATCATTGTGGATCCGGACACGTCCATCAATGATCCCGCGGCGCTGGTGGAAGTAAGCCTCGAAGGGAAAGGGACGCACCGCCTCCCCCAGGACAGCCTGCGGGTCCTGGAGTAGATGTGACGACGACGACTTTTCCGGTAGGTTCTGGGTGCACCGTGCGATCGTCTGAAGTAAATCAAAGGGGATTTGGGATAAAACGGCTGCATGCGGTTTACTCCGGCTGGATTTCATCGATGCGGAATTTCTTGATCTTGCGCCACAGGGTGGTCCGGGGGACCCCCAGAATTTTTGCCGCCTGGACCTTGTTGTAATTGGTTTCTTCAAGCACCTTTACAATATGGGCCCTTTCCTGTTCCTCCAGAGACGGCAGGCCGGACAAGGACATCGTTGAAATTTCCAGCATTTTCAGGTCCTCCGGCAAGTCTTCCGGCCCTATCCATGATTTTTCGCCCAGCGCAACGGCGCTGGAGACCAAGTGCTCCAATTCCCGGATATTGCCGGGAAATGAATAGTGCCGGAGGATATCCATAGCCTGCCGGGAAAACCCTTTTATTTTCTTTCGGTACAACCGGTTATACTTATCAACAAAGTGATCGACAAAGAAGGGGATGTCCCCGTTTCGCTCCCGCAGGGGGGCCGTATGGATCACGACCACTTTCAACCGGAAGAACAAATCCTCCCTGAAACGGCCGGTGCTCACTTCATAATCGAGATCCCGGTTGGTCGCGGAAATCAGGCGGAAATCAAGGGGTATGGGCTTGGATCCGCCCACACGGAACAACTGCCTTTCCTGGATCAGCCGGAGCAGCTTGACCTGCATGGAAAGGCCCATCTCCGCTATTTCATCCAGAAATACCGTTCCCCCTTCGCCGGCTTCGAACAGGCCCTTTTTTACACTGGCAGCACCCGTATAGGCCCCTTTTTCGTGCCCAAAAAGCTCGTTTGCCACCAATTCTTCCGTAAAGCCGCCGCAGTTGAACCCCACGAAAGGCTTGTCCTTTCGCTGGCTTCCATTATGGATGGCTTTGGCGACGAGCTCCTTTCCGGTGCCGGATTCCCCGGTGATGACCACATTGCAGTCAATTCTGGCGACTTTGTTGATGATCTTTATCAGTTCACGGATATGCGTGCTTATGCCCAGGATTTGTCGGGTATGGTCCTTCTGGAGCAGGGCCTGCCGAAAGGTTTTGTTTTCCGATACATGAAACAGTTTATCAACAGCCCGTTCGACGGTGGAAAGGATCTTTTCCGGCGTCAACGGCTTTTCGATGTAATCAAAGGCGCCTTTCTTGATAGCCGATACGGCCCCTTCGACCGAAGAATAACCGGTAAAAAGAATGATTTCGGTCTCCGGGAACTGCAGTTTGACACTTTCCAGAAGCTGCATCCCATCCATCTGGGGCATCCGGATATCGGTCAGGAGGATATGAAACGGTTGGGTTTTCATGCGTTCGAGCAACAGCGTTGGGTTCTCAAACGACTCGACTTGGTAGCCTTTACGGGACAAAAGAAGACTTATCTGCTTCCGGGCAATGGGCTCATCGTCGATTACAGCTACAACAAGGTTATCCATTTGCTCCATCCGGCCCCAATGAACACGCGCCCGAAAACCCCTGCCTTCCCGTTTTATCCCGTGGGCGAAGAGGGATAGTACGGCAAAATGACCGTAAAAATAGTATATTTTTCCGGTCGGCTTTCGACTTCGATAGTTCCGCCATGCTTGTTGATAAGGCCGCGGGAGACGGATAGCCCCAGGCCCGTCCCCTTTCCAACGGGTTTGGTCGTGAAAAACGGATCAAAAATATGGGGAAGCACATCCGGATCAATCCCGCTGCCATTGTCTTCCACCTGCACGGAAAGATAATTCAGCTTGTGGTAGCGCACCCTGACCTGAATCAGGCCGTTCTTGTCGACCGCGTCTAGCGCGTTTAAAACAAGGTTTAAAAACACCTGCTTCAGCTTCTGCCGGTCCCCCATCACAGGGGGGAGTCCGGACTGCATATCCAGCTTGATGGGAACGCCCCGCACCCTGGCCTGGTTTTTGGCAAGCTTGGTGGTCTCTTCGACCAGGGCCCCCAAATCGATCGGCTCAAAAGAGGACTTGTTTTCCCTCGTAAAATCGAGCAGATTATGAACGATACTTCGGGAGCGGTCTGTTTCCCCGATAATGTCTTTGATCATATCAATATGTTCGGGCTTCGTCAAATCGTCATATTCATCGAGCAGGGAATGGGCGGTGAGCATGATGTTGTTTATGGGATTGTTAAGCTCATGGGCCACTCCCGCCGTCAAGATCCCCACGGCCCGCAGCTTGTGGGACTCGATCAACGAGTTCTGGCGGCTTTCAAGCTCCCGCATCATGCGGTTTATCGCCACTTCCACGGTAGTAAACTCATCCCTGAATTTTCGCAGCGGCTGGACCGGTGTAAAATCCCCCTTGGCGATCCGCCGGGTTTCATTGACCAGGTATTTCAGGGGCTTCATGAATCGCCTGGAAAGAAACCGCGTCATGTAAATCATTAAAAAAAACAAAAACACCAGAAAATATGCCGGCACTTTCTGTACCAGCTGGAGCCACCGGAAGACCATCTCATGCTCACTGGCCGCAAGATTCTCGGCTTCATTGACGATCCTGGCGCCGTAATGCCTCAGGTTGCCTTCAATATCATCCGGGGGCATGCTGTCGGGATTTTCCCTTTCTATCTGTCTCAGCTTCAGCAGGTTGCTCTGGTATAAAACGAGATTTTTCTTGATGGTTTCCTTGTGTACAGGGATTTCGGATTTTTCGAATTTCTTGAGATTTTCATCAAGGAGTGCCTTGGCTTCTGCGGTACTCGAAAGCGCTTCTTCCAGGTTTCTCCCGTAGAGAAAGTAATTCTTTTCCCACCGGCGGGCCTGCTCGATATTGAACAAAAAGCGCTCCCATGTCTGGACGTTGGCAAACTTTTTTTCAATCTGGTTGATGGCAATCTGCCCGGAGCCGTGCCACCCGCGCTCTTCCCAGTATCCGGTTGCTGGCTCCTCGCGGATCTCGATGTCAGTCAGCCACTTGACGTTGATTTCGCCCCAGTGACCAGGAATCAGCACTCGAACCGGTGACCCGTGAGCCCGCGGGAGCAGATTGCCGTTCATGCCCCACGCCAAGAACCCGGATTCGAGTGCGGCTCGCGGGAACGCGTGGTAGTAGCCATCTTCGGCCGCCAATCGGACGCAGCAGCGATCGCCAACACCGGCGTCGTCGAGGATCGGCGCGATTGGCGTTCCGGTCCACAGTGCTGTGTCCATGTAGCGTCCGTTGAGCTCGTCGCTCACGCAGCGAAGCGTGATAAAGCGGTGTTCGACCGGGTGATCGAGCAACTCCTCGTAGGATAGCTCGATCGGGGAGTCGACGGCTCCCGCAATTTTGAGCGACCACTCGTCGGTCGTGATCGTCG
>JAWOAV010000165.1:0-2586 GCA_046498365.1 Desulfosalsimonadaceae bacterium | reverse complement strand
CCTGCCACGGTATAGACCGGCAGGCCGAAGAAGGTCACGAAAAAGGGGGCAATGATTGCGCCGCCGCCGATGCCGTAAATTCCGCCGATGATCCCGACAATGAAGCTGAGGGCGAAAATCCCCCAGAAGGGGATATCGTATTTCTCCCCGTAAAACGTATAGCCCAGGCGCCGTGTGTTGAAATGCGTGATTGTTACCGGCGGTTCCATGTGTTTTTCTTTTGCGGCATAGTAGGTGCGCATGAGTTCCTGGAAGCGTTTTTCACTCGCAGCCCGATCAGTGCCGGCCGGATCTTTTTTGAGAAGATCCCGTATCAATCGGATGCCAATATAAAGGAGGACGGCTGCGGCAAAGAGCTTGAAGTGCGCCGGATCGGGCAGCCATGCGATCCGGATGAACGCCCCGATGAAGACCCCGGGAAGGGTTCCGGCCACAACAATCCAGGTAAGCGGCCAGACCATGCGCCCTTCCCTGAAATATTGGTAAACCCCGCTTGGAATGGCAACGATGTTAAATAGTTGATTGGTTGCGCTTACCGAGGGGTGGGTGTATCCGAGTACAGACATCTGGAAGGGAAGCAGGAGAAAGGCCCCTGAAACGCCCCCCATGGAGGTGAAAAAGGAGATGACGAAAGCCACCAGCGGCGGTACCCATATGGCCACTTCAATTCCGGCTGTTTCAAAATACATATTTGTACGCTTTCATTATCGGTTTTTCGAGGGGATGAAAAAACGTGTCCAATGTTCGTCGGATATATACCATTTTGATGGAGCGAAGTAAAGGCGCCGCGCGACCGCATCTCTGACGGGGATTAGAAGATATGAATGTTTCGACGGTTTTTTCATGCGGCATCACCGCATAAAAAAACCGCCCGGGAAATCGCCGGGCGGTTTTTTTAAGGAGGGACGAACGTTTTGTCTATCCCGCGAATCAATTATTCGCCGGTGGCTGCGCCGTGAAGCTTGACTTCGATTTTGTCTGTCAGGCCCTGGTAGTAAAGACGCAGGATATCGAGCACTTCCTCACGGCCGAAGTGGTCCGGCAATTCGCCGCCTTCGGAAAGCATCTTGCGGAGCATCGTACCGGAAAGCAGGACGCGGTCTTCCTTGCTGTGCGGGCAGGTCTTCAGGGAGGCCATACCGTCGCACTTCTTGCAGTAGAACGTCCAGTCAATCTTCAACGGCTTGCAGAGCAATGCTTTTCCTTCACCTTCGGGGTAAGGAATTTTTTCGAATATGGTCTGTGCTTCGAACATGCCGTAAAAATCGCCGACGCCGGCATGGTCGCGGCCGATGATCATGTGCGAGCAGCCGTAGTTCTGACGGAAGGTCGCATGGAGCAGGCCTTCACGGGGACCGGCATAGCGCATGTCCAGCGGATATCCGCCCTGGACGACCTTGTCGGGCACGAAATAGTTCTGTACGAGCACGTCAATGCACTTTACACGGATTTCCGCAGGGATGTCTCCGGGTTTCAGGTTGCCGACCAGTGAATGGATAAAACAGCCGTCGCTGACCTCGATGGCGATTTTGGCCAGGTATTCGTGGGAGCGGTGCATGGGATTGCGGAGCTGCAGGGCGGCGATTTTCTGCCAGCCGCGCTCATCGAAGATCTTTCTGGCTTCTGCGGGGCGCATGTAAATACCCTTGTACTTGGTCGGGAATTCACCCTCGGAGAGCAGCTTGATGGGGCCTGCCAGGTTGAAGGGTTTCTGCTGCATGACCATCTGTACGCCCGGATGCTCCTCTTCGGCGAGTTTCCAGAATTCTTCCTTGGTCGGGGTGCCTTCGCCCATGAAGGTTTTTTCACATTCGAACCGCTTGTTTTCCTCGGTCATTTCGAATTTTTCGGTGACTTTCATGGTGCCCATGATCTCGTCGGTTTCCGGGGCGTACAGGGCGATTTCGTCGCCTTCCTTGATGGCGTCGGCCTCTTCCTTGCTCGCGGACAGGGTCACGGGGACCGGCCAGAAGGTGCCGTCGGCCAGGAGGAAGTCGTTGCATACGCTTTCCCAGTCGGCTTTGGTCATGAAACCTTCGAGCGGGGAAAAACCGCCGGTGCCGATCATGATGAGGTCGCCCTGTTCACGGGGGCTCATGGCCACTTTTTTGAGGCCTTCGGCTTTTTTCTTTTCTGCTTCGAGTTCGGCGCCCTCGAGCATGAGGTTAATCAAGCCTTTACCGCCATGGGGGGGGATCAGTTTTGACATGCTTGTTCTCCTTTCAATCAGATTATTATTTTCCTGTGTATTGTCTTTATCACTTCCCGGAGGTATGGATTTCCGGTTGGATACCGTTTGACGGCTTCGTAAAAAGCCCAATATCTGCATTACGCACAATTTTTGAAGAATCTCATCACGCCAAAGGCGTGATGAGATTCTTCAAAAATTGCACGCGCCTTGATCTTTTTGCGTTGCCGCCCAAAATCGACTTTTTACGGGCGCATCACCGTTTGGTCCTGTTTGAAAATCGACCAATTCACTGTCCCCGTATGTCAAGTCGATCCTCAAAATATTAAAAAATCATTTTTAGTAGGGAATATTATTTTTGTCAAGGGGAAAAGGGGACCCCCGTGGGAAGAGAAAAT
>JAWOAV010000147.1:0-8048 GCA_046498365.1 Desulfosalsimonadaceae bacterium | reverse complement strand
ACGGACGGGGGCCTTTGGGCGTTGAAGAGGGGTTGAAAGAACATATGGAAGCGGTCCAATATATCGCCTCGGCCGGCAAGCCTTTTGAGCCCAATATCCCCCACCACTTCGCCTTCAGGGGCGGCGGCCCATGTGCGAACCGGGATGAAGCACGACAAAGGGGATTCCCAGTTTTTCGCACCGCAGCACTTCCCGGTAAAGGGCCTCCACTGACATGGCCGTTTTTTCCTCGTCGTTTCCGGCAAGGTTGATCAGGTAGGCGCAGTGGGAAAATACCTCTTTTATGCCTGTTTCTTCCATTGCGGCGGCAAACGCGGCCGCCTGCTTGTCGGTGATGTCCTTTTCCCGCCATGTGCCGGCATTCTTGGTGAACACCTGGAGCGCGCCGCAGCCGAGCTCGGCGGCATCGTGAAGGGCACGGTGGATGCCCCTGGCGATGGACAGGTGCGCGCCTAAAATCAAAGGCGTTTTCCGGTCTTTTGTGCTCATGAGGTCCCTCCATTGACTGCAATCCCTTCCCGCTTGTCCGGCCAACAGCAAAGGTCGTTTAAAAAGCAGTCGGGGCAGTCGGGCTTTCGTGCACTGCAGACGGAGCGGCCGAAATAGATCAGCCACAGGGAAAAATCATTCCACTGGTTCTCGGGAATGATGTCCATCAGATCGTATTCGATCTTTTCCGGGTTGGCGTTTTCAGTGAACCCAAGCCTGCGGGATATGCGCGCCACGTGGGTGTCCACCACGATCGCCGGAATACCGAAAACAGCCCCCCGTACAACATTGGCGGTTTTGCGCCCAACGCCAGGCAGCGTGACAAGGTCCTCCAGGCGCTCCGGCACCCTGCCGCAGAATCGGTCGACAATATGGCGGGCGCAATTTTTCAGGTGCCGGGCCTTGTTTTTATAAAACCCGGTCGGCCGAATGAGCGCTTCTATGGTCTCTACCGGCGCTTGAGCAAAATCTTCCGGGGTTTTCAGCCGGGCAAACAATGCCGGGGTGACCATGTTTACCTGCCTGTCCGTGCACTGGGCGGACAAAATCGTGGCCATGAGAAGTTGGAAAGCATTTTTGTGGGCTAGCTGCGTCTTGACAATCGGGTAGTGTGCGTTTAGCCTTTCAAGAATTTCACCGAAACGCGCCTGCTTTTTCGGCCTGTTTTTTGACATCAGTCGGTTCCCCGTGGAAAAGAGGATGTTTTATCCGGTTTTATGGCTGCGCGGATGTGCGCGTCGCAGGCCATCGTTGGCCCTGAACCCGAACTGTTTTTGGCGGCAGCCATTTTTGAGAATATACGGATTGATCAAATACCATGAATGAGAATAAAAAGAAAGTCAAAGCGCTGGGCCTTTGTTCCGGCGGACTCGACAGCATGCTTTCCGGCGTGGTGCTCCTGCGCCAGGGGGTGGAGGTGGTATGGGTGTCGTTTGAAACCCCGTTTTTTTCGGCCGGAAAGGCCCGGAGGGCTTCGGATATCACCGGCATTCCCCTGATCGTTGAAGATATTTTCGACCGGTACCTGCCCATGCTGAAAAACCCACCGGCCGGATACGGCCGGTACATGAATCCCTGCATGGACTGCCATGCATTGATGTTCCGCATCGCCGCGGAAATGATGCCCGGAATCGGCGCGGATTTTCTTTTTTCAGGGGAGGTGATGGGACAGCGCCCCATGTCCCAGACCAAGTCATCGCTTCGTTATGTGGAAAAGCATTCGGGATGCGAAGGGCGTATTTTGAGGCCCCTATCGGCCAGGCGCCTGCCGGAGACCGAAATGGAGAAAACGGGAATGATTGATCGCGAACAGCTCCTTGATTTTACAGGGCGATCCCGGAAACCGCAGATCCGGCTTGCCCGGGAATGGGGGATCGTCGATTATCCCGCCCCCGCAGGCGGGTGCCGTCTGACCGACCCCAATTATGCCAAAAGGGTGAAAGACCTGCTCGACCACGCCGACGATGTCGGGCGCAATGATTTCGAACTGCTCAAACATGGCCGCCATATACGGCTATCCGACCGGGTGAAGATGGTTGCCGGCCGAAGCAAGGCGGACAATCAGAATATTGCCGCCCTTTACAGGCCTGAAACGGATATTTCGATCTTTATACCGGATATACCCGGCCCCGTGTGCCTTATACCCAAAGGGGCCGATGACGCCATGGCCGGCCTTGGCGCCGCCATCTGCGCGGGCTACAGCCAGGCCCCGGCGGGAGAGCCCGTTCAGGCGAGGATCGCATCGCCAACGGGCGTTGCGTTTATGAGTGTTTTTCCGGTAAAACCGGGGAAGAACGCCGGCGTGACGATCCTGTAGGCAGGCTGCCGGATCCGGACCCGGTCCGTGCGCCTGAAAAGCCCTTCTCGTGCCGGTTTTCCTGGCGCATACGATATCATCAAATATTTGACGCCGCATGTTAAAAAACGTGAATAATGTATACAAATGTGTTATTTTATTCCCACAAAATCCTTTCCATATTGTTGCACCTAAAATTCAAGCTCATGGTCCATGGTTATGAACACGGATATTGAAGCAGCAGAATTTTCCATTAACCGGTTGAAAGATATTTCGTCGTGGGTCTCCTCCGTGCATGATCTGAACCAGCTCCTGGAGCTGATTCTGGCATCCGGGACCCGGATTATGCGCGCAAAAGCCAGCTCCCTGCTTTTCCTGGATGAAAAAAAACAAAAACTCTATTTCAAAGTGGCCACCGGACTGAAAAAAGAGGAAATCAAGCAGTTCGAGATAAGCGTGGGGCAGGGCATCGCCGGGCATGTGGCAAAAACGGGCAGGCCGGTTTTAATAGAGGACGTGGCCAAAGACAAGCGGTGGTATCGAAGTATCAGCGACAAGATGGGCTTCAAGACGAAGTCCATCGCCTGCTCTCCCATGAAGGTCGACGGCAGGATCATCGGGGTGATCCAGTTTATCAACAAGGAGGACGACGGCAGCTTTCAGCAAAGCGACCTCGACCTGCTCAACGTGTTCGCCGACCTGGCCGCCCTGGCAATCGTGAACGCCCGGAAATTTCAGCTCGTTGAACGGGAAAACAAAAATCTAAAGGCAGAGCTCGATTCCAGACGCGAAATCATCGGCGAAAGCGAGGCCATACGCCGCGTGGTAGCGGAAGCCATGCAGGTCGGCGATTCGAATGCGAGCACGCTGATCATGGGGGAGAGTGGCACCGGCAAAGAGCTTGTGGCCCGCCTGATTCATCAGGCCAGCCCTCGCCGGGACAGGCGCCTGGTTACCATCAACTGTGCAGCGGTACCCGAGACCCTGCTGGAAGACGAACTTTTCGGACACGAAAAGGGGGCCTTTACGGGGGCCGTGGGTCAGAAGATCGGCAAGTTCGAACTTGCGGATGAAAGCACGATTTTTCTGGACGAGATCGCCGAGATGAGCCAGACCATGCAGGCAAAGCTGCTCCGGGTCCTCCAGGACGGGATTTTTTACAGGGTTGGCGGAAATGTGCCGATTTCCGTCGATATCCGTGTCATGGCCGCTACCAACCAGGACATTACCGAAGAGATAAAAAAGGGGAATTTCCGGAAGGACCTTTACTACCGTTTGAATGTGGTTGAAATCCATATGCCGCCGCTTCGGGAGCGAAAGATGGATATCCCGTTTCTTGCAAGACATTTCGTCGATGTTTTTCAAAGGGAAAAGGGGTATACGGATCTGAAAATCTCTCCGGAGGCAATGCAGAAAATGATCCAGTATGAATGGCCGGGCAATGTCCGGGAGTTGAAAAACGCCATAGAGCGGGCTGTGGTAATGGGCAACGGCCGGCGGATCATGCCGGACGACCTGCCGATGTTTAACGAAAAGGGGACGATGGACACCGTCTCCGTGGGAATTCCGCTCAAGGATGCCATGGATGAGTTCAAAAAGCAGTTCATTGAGGCGACGTTGAAAATGACCGGCGGCAACCAGAGCAAGGCGGCGGGCATAATGGAAATCCAGCGGACCTACCTTTCCCGCTTGATAACCCGGTACGGCATCCGGCGAAAAAATGAGGGCGACTAGAACCCATCTCAACTTTCGGAATTCGGCTCATGATCGCGGCGGCGACTTGTTTCAACCCGCAGACAACCGCGCGTATTTCTATGATTTGAAATAAAATGCCAACAAAGATATAGGGCCCAAAGACAACTTTGAGATAGGTTCTACTGCGGCCGGACGGAATGTCCCTATGGCCAGGGCATGGAGAGGAACTCAATGGAACCCGGGAAAACCGGCGAGTGGATTAAAGCCGCCAAGGGAGAAATCCCTGCAGACCTCCTGCTGACGGATGCGCGCATTATAAACGTGTATACCGGACAGGTGGTTTCGGGAAACATTGCGGTGTACGGGGGGCGCATCGTCGGCATCGGAGATTATCCGGCGGAAAGCACCGTATCCTTGCACAACCGGTATGCCGCGCCGGGGTTTATCGACGCCCATGTGCATATCGAGAGCAGCATGGCGAGTGTTTCCGAATTCGTCCGCGGTGTTTTGCCCCATGGAACCACCACGGTCGTTGCCGATCCCCATGAAATCGCCAACGTCCTCGGCATGGACGGCGTTGCCTACATGCTCGCCACCGCTGAAAACCAGCCCATGAATATCTATTTCATGCTCCCGTCATGCGTCCCTGCCACGCCCATGGAGACCGCCGGCGCGGTCCTCGACGCGGACAGCCTTATGCCCCTGCTATCCCATGAACGAATCCTCGGCCTGGGTGAAATGATGAATTTTCCGGGGGTGCTGGAAGGGGACGGGGATGTGATCCAAAAGATCGAAAGCACATTTTCCCATGGCAAGGTGGTGGACGGCCACGCTCCGGGCCTTACCGGCAAAAACCTTGCGGCGTACCTGGCCGCGGGCATTTCTTCGGACCATGAAACCGTAGCTGCCGGGGAGGCCCTTGAAAAACTGGCCGCGGGCATGTTCATCATGATCCGTGAAGGGACCGGAGCCAAAAATCTCCTCGACCTGGCGCCTGTCATCACCCCGTATACCGAGCCCTTTTTGATGTGGTGCACCGACGACCGGCATCCCGAAGACATCTGCAGCCAGGGGCACATTGATTTTCTCGTCCGGAAAGCCGTGGGTGCAGGGGTCGACCCGATGAGCGCTGTCCGCATGGCTACCATCAACCCGGCGCGGTATTTCGGCCTGTCGCGTCTGGGCGGCATCGCACCGGGGAAAACCGCCGACATCATCGTTTTATCCGACATGGAAACGCTCCGGGTGGAAAGCGTCTATTCGGCGGGACGTCTAGTGGCGGAGCACGGCCGCATGCATCCGGGCATAAACGCCCCGGCGCCGGTTTCATGCCCGTCCGGAATGCACGTGGATCTCGGCAGTCTGGATGTTGCCATTCCCGCAGAAGGAGAAAAGGCGAGGGTCATCGAACTGGTGGCTGAGCAGCTGATTACAAAAAGCACGGTGATGGATATCCGGCGTAAAAACGGTGCGGCGATTTCCGATCCTTCCCGCGACATGCTCAAGCTGGTGGTTGTGGAACGGCACAAGGGTACCGGCAGGGTGGGAAAAGGGTTCGTGACCGGGTTCGGCCTTGAAAAGGGGGCGCTTGCATCCAGCGTGGCCCATGATTCCCACAACATTGTCGCGGTGGGCGTGGATGATGCGGATGTCATGGCAGCAGTGGCGGCCGTGGTGGAAATGGAAGGCGGCCTGGTCGTGGCGTCAGACGGCGGGATCGATGCGTTTCTTGCCCTGCCCATCGCCGGCCTTATGGCGGAGGAGGATTTCGACGCCATACGGCAGAAAACCCGGGATCTTGACAATGCCGCCCGCAGGCTGGGCTGCCGCGCCAAAGATCCCTTCATGCGCCTTTCGTTTCTTGCCCTGCCGGTCATACCGGAACTCCGGCTGACCGATCTGGGATTGTTTGACGTTTCGGCGTTTGCGCACGTTCCCCTGATGGTGACTTGACCCTGTCAGAAGATGAGCCCGGATAATAAAGGTGCCCGATGATCTGCCATGTGGACATGGATGCATTTTTTGCATCGGTCGAACAGATGGACGACCCCGCTCTTGTCGGAAAATGCGTGATCATTGGCGGCATATCCGACCGCGGCGTGGTTGCGGCCGCCAGCTACGAAGCAAGGCAATACGGGGTGCGCTCCGCCATGCCGGTCTACCTGGCGAAAAAACAGTGTCCCGGGGGTGTTTTTCTTTTTCCGCGCCGGCAGCGCTACAAACAGGTCTCCGAGATGGTCATGGACGTGCTGGACACCTTCTCACCGGTCGTGGAGCAGGTTTCCATTGATGAAGCATACCTTGACCTTTCCGGCTGCGAGAGCCTTTTCGGTTCCCATGGTCAGATCGGTGCGGCGATCAAGCAGAAAATTTTGCAGGAAGTCGGCCTGAGCAGCTCTGTTGGGATCACCCCCCTGAAATTTCTGGCCAAAATCGCCTCCGACATGGACAAGCCGGATGGCCTTCGCGTGGTCCTGCCGGAAGAAGTGCAAGATTTTATCAACGCGCTGCCCGTCTCAAAGGTGCCGGGGGTCGGCCCTGTAACCGGAAAAACACTGGAAAAAATGGGCATTCGTTTTCTGGGTGATGCCGGAAAATACCGTGCGAAAGATCTTGCGGCGCGACTTGGCCGCTTTGGATACCGGCTCCATGAACTCTCTGTTGGCATTGACCGCAGCCCCGTGGTACCGGTCCGCCCGGTCAAATCTATCAGCAGCGAGGAAACCCTGGCATCCGACACCATGGATATGGCCATTTTGGAGGGGCTCATGCTGAAACATGCGGAAGACGTCGGGCGCCAGGCCCGGAAAAAGGGAGTCCTCGCAAAAACCGTGTTTATCAAGCTTAAGGACAGGGATTTTCAGCAGATTACCCGGCAGGCGCCGTTGCCGGAACCTACCCAGTCGGCCGAAATGATATTCCGGGCCGGTCGGGAGCTGCTTGCGGCCTGCCGGCTGCAAAAACCGGTTCGTCTTGCCGGGCTCGGCGTATCCGATCTTCTGCGGCGGCAGACCCCGGTGCAGATGCCTCTTTTTGAAGAAACGGGTGCTGCCATGAAAAAGTGGGCGCAGGTGGACGAAGCCGTGGATGCCATTGCAGACCGCTTCGGCCCGGACGCCGTGCGCAAGGCGCGGCTCTGCGATGCCAAAAAGAACCCGGTACCGGATCAATGAAAGGGAAAAAACCATGACAGAAAGGCGCTGGACCCGGAAAAGAATCATTTCAACCAGTTTCGTTCTTGTTCTTGCCCTTTTTTTTCTTCTGGGCGCATTGAAGCTGCTGAAGCGGAAGGATATCGACGACCTGTACGGGCCATATCCCGATGAGGCGGACCTGAAGGATCCGGCCGTTGTTGACGTCAATGCCCCGAAGCCCAACGTCATTATCGTTTATATGGATGATTTGGGGTACGGAGACTTGGGCTGTTTTGGCAGCGGGGCGATCCACACGCCGAATATCGACAAAATGGCCGATGAAGGAGCAATGTTCACCAATTATCATTCTGTGGCATCGGTGTGCGCGCCGTCGCGGGCCGGTCTCCTTACCGGCCGTTATTCCTTCCGCACCGGTGTGATCGGCAACCCCTACCCGGCGGACGAACCTTTTGTGAACAAGGCGCAGAAAAAAGCGGCAAATCTTCTTCTGGAGATGGGCATTGCGGACCTGGACGAAGCATATGTCGCAGAAGGCCTTTCCCAAAAGGAGATCACGATTGCCAGAGCCGTCAAGGCGGCCGGTTACCGGACCAAAATGATCGGGAAGTGGCATTTGGGCGACTACGGCAAAAAGGAGTACTACAATCCTCTTAATTACGGGTTTGATTCTTACCTGGGAGTTCCGTACAGCAATGACATGATCCCCTATCCGTTATACCGTGACAGGGAAGAGCTTATTGCCGATCTGAGAGGAGAAGCGCAGGCCAGACTGACCGGTTTGTTTACGGATGAGGCTATCGCCTTTATGGAAGAATCAAAGGGGGAACCCTTTTTCCTTTACCTTGCGCACCCCTTTCCCCACCAACCCCTGCATGCGCGAGACCCCGGTGATCGTCGACTACATCAACGGCCGT
>JAWOAV010000135.1:0-7080 GCA_046498365.1 Desulfosalsimonadaceae bacterium | reverse complement strand
GTTGAGACAAGTTCCAAAATGATCAATTTCATGGAGGTTGGGGGCGGTGTTGCCCGAAAGCAACATTGAAAGGGATTGGCGGTAGCTCTTGGCGAAAATACGCCCGGTGCCCTGAAAACTCGCCCCTATCGGGGCTCAAACAATTCAGGGCACCGGGCGTATTTTCGCCAAGAGCTACCGCCAATCCCTTTCAATGTTGCTTTCGGGCAACACCGCCCCCAACCTCCATGAAATTGATCATTTTGGAACTTGTCTCAACATTCGGATTTTGGTTCAAGATCGCCGACAAAGATATTGGGCCGAAAGATTTCCGGCTCAGCGTGGTTTTGGCATGCCGTGCCTGCACGAGCCGGGATTTCCATTAATGCCGATTCGTTGTTTCCATCATTACGTATGCCATCATTGGACCAACCGCAGCATCGATTTGCTTTTATCCAAAATGATCAATTCCATTGGGGGGTGGAACCTTGCCCGGAGCAACATTGGGAGGGCTTGGCGGCAGCTCTTGGCGAAGTGGAGCAAAGAACCCTGCATTGTTTGCGTCCCGCCATCGGCGGGGCGAGTTTGCAGGGTTTTGCGGAACAAGCCATAGAGATGCCCCAAGGCCTCACAGTTGCTACGGGTAAGGTTCCACCCCCCAAATGGAAATTGTCCTTGTGTATTTTCTTGATGGCTTCGTAAAAAGCCCAATATCTGCGTTGCGCACAATTTTTGAAGAATCTCATCACACCAAAGGCGTGACTCAATTCTTCAAAAATTGCACGCGCCTTGATCTTGAACTTTTACCTTTGCCGTCCAAAATCGGCTTTTTCCGGGCGCATCATTTTCTTGCTTGCAAAAAAAAATTGTTTGGATAGAATAGGCCGTACCTGAAAAAAGAGTGAGCGCTCGTTTTTTTTATAGAATGCCAATGGAGGAAAATTCATGGCCGAAGAGTTGTATCCCGGACTCTACCGCATAAAAATCCCGCTGCCCGGCAGTCCGCTCAAAAACCTGAATTCGTACGTGATAAAAGGGGCGGGAAAAAGCCTCGTCATTGACACGGGCTTAAACCGGGAGGAGTGCAAAAACGCTATGTTGGAGGGGTTGGCGGAAATCGGCATTGCAATGGATGCCGTGGATATATTCATCACGCACCTCCATGCGGACCATTTCGGCCTGGTGACGACCATTGCAACCGATGAGACGAAAATTTATTTCAACCGCCCTGACGGCGAGATCATTGAAAACTGGCAGGGGTTCGAACCCATGGTGAAATATGCCGGCAGGCACGGTTTCCCCGAAGAGACGCTGCGGCAGGCCATAGAGCAGCACCCGGGGTACCGGCACGGAACGAACTGGATGCCGGCCCTGCGCATGATCGATGACAATGAGGCGTTGAATTACGGGAACTACGAACTCATTTGCATACAGACGCCCGGCCATACGCCGGGGCACACCTGCCTGTACAATGAAAAACACCGCTTCCTGATCGCAGGCGACCACCTCCTCAAGGACATCACGCCCAATATCCAATGCTGGTCCGATGACCACGACCCGCTGAAAAGCTACATGGAAAGCCTGGATAAAATCAGGGACCTGCCGGTTGAGCGCGTGCTGCCCGGTCACCGGCGGATCTTCACCAATTACCGGGAGCGCATCGATACGCTCAAGGAGCATCACGTTAAGCGGCTCAAAGAGGTCGAATCGATCCTGGGGCAGGGTCCGCCCCTGTCAGCATATGAAGTGGCGTCCCGCATGAAATGGGATATCACCGCTGACAACTGGGAGGCGTTTCCCGTGGCACAGAAATGGTTTGCCACCGGGGAGGCCATTTCCCACCTGCGTATGCTGGAAAATGCCGGAAAAATCGCCGCGACCAGCAACGGGGAAGTGGTGACCTATTTTCGGGGTCCATAATTGACGGCTTCGTAAAATGTCCAATATCTGCGTTGCGCACAATTTCTGAAGAATCTCACGTACGGCTAAGTACTTTCAATTCTTCAAAAATTGCACGCGCCTTGATCTTGAACTTTTTCCGTTCTCTGTGAATCTCTGTGTCTCCTCTGTGCCCTCTGTGGTAAAAACACCCTACCCACTGAAAAAACCCTGCAAATCAAACCCCAACGCCGATCTTGATGCCGCAAACCGTTCGTCTGCATCAATCAACAACAAATACAGTGCGCTACTTGCTCAACAGGATCTCATACTGCTCCATGTGGTACCCGGGCATCGGGTAAATCCCGATGCGGCAGTTGATCTGGTTTTCGAGCATGGTGATGAGGTTGCTTTTTTCCCCCAGCAGCAACTCGGCGATAACGGGATGCACCTTGAGCTGAAACCGGCATTCCCCGACGTCCGATGCCTGCCGCACGACTTCCCGGTAAATGTTGTTGCACAAGGTTTCCCGGGAAAGCAGCATCCCCTCGCCGTCGCAGTAAAAACAGGGCTCGTAGAGCATTTTTGGCAGGGAGCGCACCACCCGCTTCCGCGTCATCTGGATCAGGCCCAGATCCGACATCGCCAGGACGTTGGATTTGGCCTTGTCCTTTTTCAGCGCTTCTCTGAGCGCGTTGTAGACCTTCTCCTGGTTGGCCCTGGTTTCCATGTCGATAAAGTCAATAATAATGATGCCCCCCAAATTTCTCAGGCGCACCTGGTATGCAATCTCCTTGACCGCTTCCAGGTTGGTCTGCAGAATGGTCTCCTCGAAATTGCGTTTGCCCACGAACCGCCCCGTGTTGACATCGATAGCAACGAGGGCCTCCGTGTTTTCAATGACAATGTACCCCCCGCACTTGAGCCAGACCTTTTTCCGCAGGGCGCGCTGTATGTCCACTTCGAGGTTGTAAGTGTCGAATATGGGGTCTTCCCCTTCAAACAGCAGCACGGAATCCTTCAGGCGGGGCATGAACTTGTTTACGAAGGACAACACAGATTTGTACACGGTCGGCGCGTCAATGGTGACCTTGTCCGCTTCGTGGGCCAGTAGATCGCGAACGCTTCGCAGGGTGACGGTCAGTTCCTGGTGAAGAAGGCACGGCGCCGGCGCCGACTTGTACTGCTGCTGGATATCTTCATACAGGTTGTCGAGAAACTGCATTTCCTGGGCAATGGTTTCCGCGCTGATGCCTTCCCCGGCGGTGCGAACGATATATCCGTAGGGCGTCGTTCGGAGCGACTCCACCAGCTCCTTCAGGCGGAGACGCTCCTGCTCGTCGCCGATTCGCCGGGAAATGCCGATGTGGTCCACGGTGGGCATGAGCACCAAAAACCGCCCGGGCAGTGAAATATAGGTGGTCAGGCGCGCCCCCTTGGTACCGATGGGGGAGCGTGCCACCTGGACAAGGATTTCCTCCCCTTCCCGGATCAACTCCTCAATGGGCGTCTTGTGTGAAGATCGCTCCACGCTTGCCTGAAACGTTTCCGGGTCGTCGCTTTCCAGGGGCAGATCCTCCTCGTCGCCGTTTTCCTCCGTCTGCCGCGTTAAAAAGAAATCTTCCGTGTGCCCGTTTTGGTTCTGCCCGTTCAAGATGTCATCCACGTAGATAAATGCCGCCTGGTTCAACCCGATATCGACAAAAGCCGCCTGCATGCCCGGCAGAACCCGCTGGATGCGCCCCTTGTATATATTTCCGGTGATATGGGAATCGTCGCGCCGCTCGATATAAATTTCAACCAGGATGCCGTTTTCCAGCACCGCCACGCGGATTTCCGGACCGATCGCATTTACGACAAGCTCCTTGTACATATATTCGACTCTGTTGGTGGTCAAAACATCCCCTTGCTCACTCATCGTTGATTTTTTCCCCTCTTTTTTCCTTCTTGGCCGCCGCAGTTTTTCCTGCTTTTTTTGCTACTGTATTCGACCCCGATACCGACACCGACCCCGATACCGACAAAAAAAAACCAGATGTCTCCTTCACCCTTCAGCCTACAACATTTTCCCTTTAATTTACAACCCGCAACTTATCCCAATTTAATAATCTTTGCCCCGGCGATCTGCGCCTCGCTAAGCCCCAGAATTTCCCGGAGCACCATGGCCGGCCGGATGCCGCTGCCGGGACGGTTGTCCAGGCGAAGCGCGATAACGTCGTTTTCCGGCTGCGCGATTTCAAGCACCCGCGCTTTTATGTCCACGGTTTTTTCTTCCCCCTTTTTGTTCTTATGCCGGTATAAAAAAGAGGGGGCGGACAGAAACTGCCGGATGCGCTCCGGATCGATCGCTGCATTTTCCAGGTGTACGCGGTAGGCGAGGCTTTCCGGCGGGGTTGCCGCCGGCTTCCTGGAGAAAAGAGAACCGCCGGTGATGTCGAGCCCCTCGGGAAGCTCCCGGTTGATGTCGGCGATTGCGCGGTCGATTTCAACAGGCCGGTTTACGGCGATATGGACGGTTTCCCCAAGGCTTTCCACCCCCACGGGAAGTGCATCCGCAAACGTTATTTTCGCTTTGGGGTGAAAACCGGATGAGAACGCGACCGGAAGCCCCGCGCGGTTGACGGCGCGCAAAAACACATTGACCTGCTCGAGGTGGCTTAAAAAACGGGCGCGCCCCGTGCGCGTAAAGGCCAACCGGAGCCATTGGAGGGCCGGTTCCATCTCTGTTTCACATGAAACAGGAGCCTCTTCTGAAATCACCGGGACCGGATCGTCAGCCGTTCGGGGCATGATGGTGTCAAAGTCGCATACGCCGCAGTCCTGGCACTCGCCGTTCCGGCAGTCCGGGGTGGACCCCCCGGAAAAAGCGCGTTCGTATTCTGCCTGCAAAAAATCCCGCGAAATGCGGGTGTCAATATGGTCCCAGGGGAGCGGCGCCCCTGTATCGGCGGTCTGCAGGGCCATTTTTTCCGGGTCGATGCCGGATTGGTCCAGGGCTTCCTGCCAGGCGGCGTATTGAAACGAATCAGACCACCCGTCAAACCGGCAGCCCCTCTGGTAGGCGGCCAACAGCAGCGATGCCAGCCGGCGGTCCCCCCGTGCGAAGAGCCCCTCCATGCGGCTGGTTTGCGGGTTTTGCCACTTAAAGCCGACCCCGGGCATTTTCAGGTCGCGGCGCAGCCGGTCGATGCGGTTTCGGGCGGTCTCCAGGTCCGCCTGCGGCGACCATTGAAACGGGGTGTGCGATTTCGGGATGAATGCGGCAACGCTGGCGTTGATCTTGAAGTGTCCTTTGCCCGGCGGGCGAATCCCTTTGAGGCGTTTTACCAGGCGGACGATGGCGTCCAGGTCGTCGTCGGTTTCCGTGGGAAGGCCGATCATAAAATAGAGCTTGACGATGTTCCAGCCCAGGCCGAACGCATCAACGGCCGTCTGTATGATTTCTTCTTCCGTGATATTTTTGTTGATAACGGCGCGCAGGCGTTCGCTCCCGGCCTCGGGCGCAATGGTAAACCCGGTTTTCCGGACTTTCCGGATCTCCTCCATGAGCTCTCCGGAGACGGATCCCGCCCGGAAAGAGGGGATCGACACGGCGATCCGCTTTTCGGCATAGCGCCGCATGAGATGGGTCATCAGCGGGGAGAGGCAGCTGTAGTCGCCGGTGCTGAGTGAAAGCAGGGACAGGTCTTCATACCCGGTGGAGCGAAGGCTTTTGTGGGCAATATCGGCCAGGCGGGAAAAGGACCGCTCCCTGACCGGCCGGTAGATCATCCCTGCCTGGCAGAACCGGCATCCCCGGGTACACCCCCTTGCGATTTCAATCCGGAGGCGGTCATGCACGGGCTTGCCAAAGGGGAGTACCGGCGCGTCCGGAAATACCGCCGCCTCCAGGTCCTCCACAATGGCCCGGGTGATCCGTTCATGCCCGGTACGCCGGGGTGTCAGCACCTGCCGGTCCTTTTCGTCCCGGGAAACCGCAAAAAAGGAGGGGATGTAAACGCCTTGGATACCGGCCCATTTTTGCAGCAGCGCTTGCCGGTCCCTTCCGCCGCCGTCTTTCCATTGGATGGCGGCATGCGCCATTTCGAGGATAACGGTTTCGCCGTCCCCCACCACCATGGCGTCGAAGAAGTCGGCCACCGGCTCCGGGTTGACCGTGCAGGGGCCTCCCGCAATGACGAGTGGATGCGTGTCGTCCCGCGATGCCGAATAAAAAGGAATGCCGGCAAGGTCGAGCATCAACAGAATATTGGTGTAGTTGAGCTCGTAGAGCAGGGAAAATCCGATGATATCGAATGCTGAAAGCGGCGTTCGGGTTTCAAGGGAAAACAGCGGGCGGTTTTCCGCCGCAAGGATTCCCGCCATGTCGTCCGGCGGCGCGAATACGCGCTCCGCATACATGTCGGGCTCCCGGTTCAGCACGTGATACAGGATCTGCATGCCGAAATGCGACGTGCCGATATCGTAGAGGTCCGGAAAAGCCAGGGCCATGTGCAGGCGGACGTCCGCCGGGCGTTTCAAAACCGCGTTGACCTCGCATCCCAAATACCGGCTCGGCCGGGTGACCCGGCCGAGGATGTCGTCTGGTGATGTGCCATCCATTGCTGCTGTTTTTCCTTGCTGCAAAGGTTTGCCCGCAGCGGTTGCGGACGGTATTGCTTTGTATGGTATATGCGTTGTCCCGCCTATTGCATGCTGGCCTGGACGAATTCCAGGGTCTGGCGGACATCGTCCTTAAAGAAGGCGTCCATGCCGTCCGAAAGGCACCAATAAAACTGCGGGCCCCCCGAAACCTCCTCCAGCGCCTGAGACGAGTCCACCGCCTTTTGGAGGACAAAAAGGCATCCGACCTGCTACGATTGGGGAGCAACAGGTCTCTTCAACAAAAGCTTTTGGGGGAGAATCATCGGTAGGAAGCCAAAAAAGTGGACCCCCCGTGCCTGACGGAGTATCCCCCGATGTCGAAGCACACTTTAAAGAAGTCTTCAACGCCTTTATATCAACAAAGCAAGAGTGCGGCGAAAATGTTGCATCACTTACTTACGAGACATTTCGTAAACAACTCATCAACAGCCGGAAACAAATAATGAACTCTCAGTCTTCCAAGGAAGTAAAATTCGAAGTCTACAAAAAGGAAGGCAAGGCCGCATTGAAAGCTCACCCGGTTAAAAGCTAAACATGCTCACATTAACCGCCGATCCATCCCGCCATGCTGGGTTAACT
>JAWOAV010000131.1:0-5420 GCA_046498365.1 Desulfosalsimonadaceae bacterium | reverse complement strand
CCCCAGATCGATTGCATCGTAGGTAGCCTTGTTTTCACGGGTAAAATCCAGCAGGTTATGAACGATGCCGCGGGAGCGGTCCGTTTCCCCGATAATGTCCTTAATCATATCGACTTGTTCATCTTTCGTCAAATCATCGTATTCGTCGAGCAGGGAATGGGCCGTAAGCATGATGTTGTTTATCGGGTTGTTAAGTTCATGGGCCACCCCGGCTGTCAAGATCCCCACCGCTCGCAGCTTGTGGGATTCGATCAACGAGTTCTGGCGGCTTTCAAGCTCCCGCAGCATGCGGTTTATCGCCACTTCCACGGTGGTAAACTCATCCCTGAATTTTCGCAGCGGCTGCACCGGCGTAAAATCCCCCTTGGCGATCCGCCGGGTTTCATTGACCAGGTATTTCAGGGGCTTCATGAATCGCCTGGAAAGAAACCGCGTCATGTAAATCATTAAAAAAAACAAAAATACAAGGAAATAGGCCGGAACCTTCTGCATCAGCTGCAGCCACCGGATAACCAGTTCATATTCACTGGCCGCAAGGCTCTCGGCTTCATTGACAATCCTGGCACCGTAATGCCTCAGGCTGCTTTCAATGTCATCCGGAGGCATGCTGTCGGGATTTTCCCTTTCTATCTGTCTCAGCTTCAACAGATTGCTCTGGTATAAAACGAGATTTTTCTTGATGGCCTCCTTGTATACGGGGATTTCGGATTCTTCGAATTTCTTTAAATTCTCGTCGAGGAGTGCCTTGGCCTCCGCCGTACTCGAAAGCGCTTCTTCCAGGTTTCTCCCGTAGAGAAAGTAGTTCTTTTCCCAACGGCGGGCCTGCTCGATATTGAACAAAAAGCGCTCCCATGTCTGGACGTTGGCAAACTTTTTTTCAATCTGGTTGATGGCAATCATGGCGCCGACCGTCACCACCACGGACAGAATAAAAAAAGTAAAAAAACCGAGAATGATCTGGAGGCGAAAGCTGAATACGGGACGCTCCAGGAGCTCTTTTTCATTGTCGATGACGCCATCTTTATCATTTATGGCTTGTTCATCAGACGTCATGGCGTTCCTGCCCCATCCTTTACATCCGTAAACCCCATTTCATTGGCGGCTTGTGCCACCATGGCCCGCAAATCCGCCGGCTTAAACGGCTTGGCGATCACGTCATAAGCCCCCTTTTCCATGGATTCCCGGGCCAGGTCCGAAGTAGCGAAACCGGTGATAATAATCACCCGGACTTCCGGGTTGATTTCCTTGACCGTCTCCAGCACCTGTATACCGTTGATTTCCGGCATCATTATATCGGTAATCACGATGTCAAATCGTTTTTCCTTGGCCCATGTCATCGCTTCTTTGGGGTCTTTGGAAACGTCCACCGCGCATCCCATTTTCTCCAGACCGGTTTTAAGCCGCTGCCCCACGATGGGCTCATCATCTATCAACAAAACCTCCGGGCGCTTCATTTGTTTTATCCCTTTTTAATAATTGACGGTTTTCGGGAATTCATCTGAATTCCTCCCCACGGATGGCAAAACACCGATGGACCGGTTCCTACCGGGATTCCTATAACTCCTCAAAATATTTTGGATTTTTGTATATTTCCACGTAATCTACGCCATCCATCCACATGATCGCCTGTTTCGTTTCAATGGCCTTTTGCTTACCCCTTCTAAACGACTTTGAATAGATATACGCCGTGCTGTCATGGGTCTTGATCTGCACATCGGGGAGCTTCTCGATCAGTTTTGTTTTAATGCGAAGGGCAAGTTCGAGATCCTTTATCATTTTCCTGGAATAGGTCGTGGGGGTGAAACGCCGCTGGCCAAGGGTGTTGACAATGACATCCGCCCCTTCCGATTCATCCATATGCTTGAGATTTATAGAAAGATCATACAAATTGGGGTTCTCCATATTCACGTTGTAAACGGTATGAAACCATTTCAATATGGCATCGTCTACAAACGGTTTCGCCCCCCCTTTTTGCCCTTTCTCATCTTTCTGCCCTCCCGGATGGGAAAGCACCAGCACATCCAGCACATGGGATATCTCCCGGAAAATCGAATACCCGAGATAACCACAGAACACGATGGGTTTTTCCACCATGTGCTCGCACAGCTTCAACTCCATCAGGGAGACCAGTTTTATTATTTTTCTTTTCCGGAAAAACTGCCGATACAGTGTCATACCCTTGAGCGAACCGGACAATTCGCTTTCAGGGACATTGCCCTCTTTTGCCGCGTCCTTTACCAGGTCCTCCATGGTAACCAGGGGGTATCCCAGCTGAAACGCGGTTTTCTCGGCAATTTTCCGGCTCTCGTTGACGTGTCTGGACAAAATTGCAACGGTCGACATCTTTATTCCCCTTTATTTTCAAATTGGTGCCACCAATTGGTTAAAAACCGTTGTTTCCCTCTTTTGTTGATATAGGTAAAATCATTGCACCGGCCGTGCATTATGCGACCCACCCGTGCACATATCCTCTTACCGGTTACACCCCGTAGAACAAGACAAGCATGGCGATAAGCACCACGATAAAAATAACGGTCATCAGACCGCCGGCTTTCATGAAATCAAGGCTGCGATATCTGCCGGGTCCCATATAGAGGGCATTTACCTGGTGGGTCGGTAAAATGAAGGAATTGGAAGTCGCGATTCCCACCACCAGTGCGGCCATCCGGGGATCGGTGCCAGTGGCCATAGCCATGTTCACCACCAGCGGCACCAGCAGCACCGTGGCACCCACATTGGATATGACCAGGGTAAAAAATGTGGACAGCACCGCTATCGCCGTGAGAAGCCCAATCGGAGACACGTCACCGATGATGCTCAGCACCGTATGGGCGATCCATGCCGCGGCGCCTGATTTTTCCGCCGCGATACCCAGCGGTATCAGGCCGGCCAGGAGGAATACCGTTCGCCAGTCAATCGCCTGGTAGGCTTCGTCAATGGTAAGCACACGGCAAAGGATCATTCCGAATGCTCCTGTCATGAGGCATACGGACAACTGCATTTTAAAGACGATGATCATGACCAGCGAAACCGTCAACCAGAGCGCTGCAAGTGCGGCCTTGTCCGGTTTCATGACCTCGCCGATAGGCATGGTGAAAATAAAATTGTGCTTTTCTTCCAAGATTTTGAACCGGTCCCAGGTCCCCTCCAGGACCAGCAGGTCTCCGGCATGGAGCTCCATGCTCGACAGACCGCTGTAAAACACCTGGTTGGACCGGTAAATCGCCACGGGGTTGACCTGGTACTGCTCCCAGAAATGGACCTGCCGCAAGGTCTTGCCGATAAACTCGGAACGCGGCCCCACAACCGCCTCGATGATCCCGGATACTTCAGGTTTCAGGTACTCCCTGAAAACTTTTATCTCTTCCCTCAACTCCAGGCCATTGTCCTGGGCCGCCTGCTGCACCTTTTCCTTTTTGCCGAAAAACGCGATATAGCTCTTGGCGCGGATCTCAAAATCCGGGGGGAGCGTGGTCATTTTCAACCGGTCCGGGCCTGAAAACGCAACGGCATGGATCTGGTACTTGTCCCGTAAATGCTGGACGGTCAGCGGGTCGCGAAATTTGTCAAAATCAGGGGGAGCGTAAAGCTCAAAGACTTCCCCCAGGTCTTCATAAGCCAATGTGGATCCGTCATCCCCTTCTTTTTCCGGCTCTTTTGTCCCCTTGGGCAGCACAAACCGCCCCAGGAATATAAATGAGGTAATGCCGGCGGCAATGAGGGCCGCACCGATCGGTGTGACGTCGAAAAGGCCGAACGGCTCGAGGCCGAATGGTGCGATCAGGTCATTTAAGAGGATCAGGGGGGAGGAGCCTACAAGAGTCAGGGTGCCGCCCAGGATGGCACAAAACCCGATGGGCATGAGCATCTGGGACAACGGGAGGTTCATGTTTTTGCTGACCCGCCGGATGGCCGGCAGAAACAATGCCGCGGCGCCGATATTCTGCATGAAGCTGGAAATTACCGCCACCGTCGTCCCTAAAGCCATGACCACCCTGGAGGCGCTGTTGCCTGCAATGCGGACAATAGGCTGCACCAGTCGGTTGATCACGCCCGTCTTGTCCAGACCGGCGCCGATGATGATAACGGCAATGATCGAAATTACCGCGTTGCTGCTGAACCCCGAAAACGCTTCTTTGGGCGTGACGAGGTTCAGTATCGGCAACAGCACGGTCATCATGATCGCCACCATGTCCACCCGGATCCATTCCACCACGAACAGGAAAATGGCCAATCCGATAATCGCCAGAACCATCAGGATCTCTCTGTCGAGCACAATCTGTTCCATTTCAGCGTAATCCCTTGTTTTTTTGTTTAACGGTTAATATACGGCAATGGGTCATTTTGAGCAAAAACAAAATGTCTTTTCGGGTTTGCTCAAACGTATCTTCGTGTTCATCGGGGAGCGAAACAACGATTTCTGTGATATAATGGTCTCTTACAAACTGCCGGACCTCCTGCATAAAGTCGCCGCTCCGGAAATGGGTTTCCATTTGCACCCCGTCCATTGATTTTCCCGCTTCAATGAGGCCTTCGATTTCCCGCCGGACAAGGTCCGTTTTCTGCATCGCGTCAGAACCGTTCCCTTCTTTCGAAACAACCGGGGCTTCGTCCGGATCGTCCACGAACAGAAAATACAGTATGCCGTTATTCCTCTTTCCGAACTCAACGGCAAACCGTACCGCTGCCAGAGAATGGGGCGTAAAAACCCTTATGGGCACCAAAAAACCGGACACAATGCTGCTCCCTGTATTCTTTTGCTGGAAGTGACATATATTCACATCATAAAGCCAACAGGCCGATTGGGCCCGAGGGGGAATATATACAAAAACCGTTCCAAAATAGTTTTTCATTATTATAACAGGTGGTTGTATGTATAATCGGTTCACAGGAACCCATGGGATTGTTTCAATTTGAAACTAAAAGGAGCGGATCGGAAAAGGAAGGTCGGGATGGGGGCGCACCCCGTACAGATAAAAATTGATAATCCTGTTGAATAGTTACATCAAAAAGGCGACCGGCTGCAAGCCCGCTGCAAAAATGCGTTTCATTCTGGAACAGAGGGGGCAGCGGAGCTCTGGTCTGCCCTTTTGAAGCAATCCCCCGCGCAGCAGAGCAGGGGTTTCGTTTTAAAAAGGCAGGCAGAAGGATCCGTCATCCGAAAAAAAGGAAGGACTGCACAGACCCCGTTTCAATATGAAACAAGACAAATCAAAAAAGAAGTCACCCGCCGAGCTTCAAAGATTTTTTCCGGCAAACCGATTTGCGCCGGCCCCTGAAACGGCGCTCATCATCATTGCGGCCAGTGTCGCTTAGGCGAGGGGATAATGGGTTCGTGCTGCTTATGCTTGGAAAGCAAAACGATCTGATCTATTGCTTCTTCTATGGAAAGCCGGCTCATGTTGAGCACCATGTGAAAG
>JAWOAV010000118.1:0-12390 GCA_046498365.1 Desulfosalsimonadaceae bacterium | reverse complement strand
CGAACATCACGAGCAACTGGCCAAGAGAGCCGTCTCCGCAGGCAGTGTGGCCGTCATCGTGGAACTGAGGGCGACGATCGCCCTTGAAGCGACGCTGCCGAGTGCAGCCGCCGTGGCCAACCAGCGTGCCGAGCTTACAACCAGGCAGAATCGCGTCCTTGAACGCCTTCCGACCCCTCGGGCCCGAGAAGCTGTAGCGGGTCTCAAACGGTTCCACCTCTACCCTGGGTTCGCGATGCAGGCCTCGGCGGCTGAACTGGAAGCCCTTCTGGAAGATCCTGAAGTCGAAGCCATACACCCGGATCGACTTCACACACCCTTACTCAACGAGAGTCTGCCGCTGATCGGAGCCGATGAATGGGACACATTTGGCGGCTATCGTGGAAGTGGGCAGACCATCGCGATCCTGGATACGGGTGTCGACAAGAATCACTAGACGGCTTCGTAAATACCATGTTGGTCCCAAAGTCCAATATCTGCGTTGCGCACAATTTTTGAAGACTCTTACGTACGGCTAAGTACTATCAATTCTTCAAAAATTGCACGCGCCTTGATCTTGTGACTTTTTTCAAAGCCGTCTGAGTAAGACTTTTTACAAGAGCCCCAATATCTTCGTTAGCGGTGAAATGTAAATGGGCGTACCCCCCCATTTTTCATTGCTTTTCTCTGTGAATCTCTGTGTCTCCTCTGTGCCCTCTGTGGTAAAAACCACCCTCCCCGCATTTTTTACCCCACTTGATCTTGAACATTTTACAAACCCGTCTGAAAACGACTTTTTACGAATTCATCTGTATTTCGTTTTGTGCAACATTCCGCAAAAAAAAGCTTACGCGACGATAAAAAAACCGAAACTGTCGGTCAGCAAAAGAAGCCCGACCAGGATCAGAAGCGCCCCGGCGACCGGCCCGGCATACCGCAGCGTTTTTGACGCACCGCGGACGATTCGTAACATGGCCGGCACAAAAATGGAAATCAAAATAAAGGGAACAGCCAACCCGGCCGAATAAACGGCCAGCAGCCACACCCCCTGGCCCACGGTTTCGCTGGTGCCCGCGACCATGAGAATGGAGCCCAGAAGGGGGCCGATACAGGGGCTCCATCCTGCGGCAAAAGCCATTCCAACGATAAAGATGCCTACCAGGTGGAGGGGCTTTCTGCGCACTGATAGCCGTTTGTCCGTTTCAAGCGCGCCGATCCGGATGAGCCCGGTCATGTGGATCCCGAGACCGATGATCAACAACCCGCCGATAATCCGAATGACATCTTTGTACTGGACGACCATGCTTCCGATAACGGATGCCGAGGCGCCCATGAGGATAAACACCAGCGAAAAGCCGAGCACAAAACTGATCGTTGCGGTAAAAATCCGCGCACGCACGGCGGCGTCCGGATTTTCAGTGAGCTCTTCGATGGAGTACCCGCTGATAAAGGCAAAATAGGCCGGGATAAGCGGCAGGAGACAAGGGGAAACAAAGGAGAGGAGCCCTGCCAGAAACGCCGCTGAATATGAAACGGATTGCGTTAAAAACATTTTACGTTATCGATTAATCATTGGTATCGGCGACTTTTGGGGACGCCCATGAAATTATGCGTTTCTCTGTGAATCTCTGTGTCTCCTCTGCGCCCTCTGTGGTAAAAACCACCCTCCCCGCATTTTCTACCCCACTTGATCTTTTTTTTTTCATGGCTTGTAATATAATGCCTCAGACGGGCTGCGTCACTTTTTTTATGTGAAAAGCGGCTTTGACGACTTCGCAAAAAGTTCAATATCTGCGTTGTGCGCAATCTTTGAAGAATCTCACGTACGGCTAAGCACCCTCAATTCTTCAAAAATTGCACGCGCCCTGATCTTGTCACGCCATGGCGTGATTCAAAGCCGTCTGATCAAAACTTTTACGATTCCATCAGCTTTATGATTGGCCAAGCTCCTGGGCACGGCGGGCGGCCGACGCAACAGCGGCAATCAGTTTTTCCCGGAGCCGGTTCTCCTCAAAAACGCGCAGGGCCGCCTCGGTGGTCCCTCCCGGGGAGGTAACCTTCCGGCGCAGGGCCGCCGGGGATTCCCCCTGCACCTCCATAAGGCGCAGGGCTCCCTTTACGGTGGAAACCGTCAGTTGAAAGGCTTCTTCAGGGGTAAGGCCGAGCTTTTCCCCGGCCTCGATGATCGATTCGATGAAGTAAAAACAGTATGCAGGCCCGGAGCCGGATACCGCGGTTACCGCATCCATTTTCGATTCGTCACAGTGTATGACCTCTCCCATGGCACCGAGAATCCTGCGCGTAATATCGATATCGTCGCCGGTTGCATGGCAATTGGTTGAAAAAGCGCACATGCCTGCGCCAACAAGGGCCGGCGTATTGGGCATCACCCGGACAATGGGGATACGCTGTCTTTCCGTTTCGGTTTTTCCCGCGTATAGAGCCTTTTCAAAGGTTTCAAGGTGCACTCCCGCCGCAATGGAGATCACCAGGAGCCGATCCATTATGGCGTCAAAAGCTCCGCTTGCCGACAGGTCTTTCAGCAGGTCGGCCATCTGCTGGGGTTTTACGGCAAAAACGACAATCCGGCAGGCCGCAACAATATCCCGGTTGTGGTCAACCCGCTTGATGCCATATGTCTTTTCCATATATTCGGAACGCTGCGGGTTTACATCCCCGGCAAGGATATGATCCGGGGGAAAGGCGCCCGTACGGATCAGGGCGGCAATCATGGCCTCGGCCATGTTCCCGGCGCCGATGAACCCGATGGACAGCTTCTTTTTTTTGTTTTTTGTATTCATGATCGCATCCTGTTTTTTTCCCGGCAGCAGCGAGCGAGGGTGGCCATCGTGGTATGCAAAGAATAACCGGTATTCAGACGACAGTTTCGGTTTACGGCGTCCCCCGAGACAAACCAGACAGGGCGGCCGCAACGGCCGCCCCGTTCAGACTATAATTGAGACAAACGCGCGATGTCAATCATTTGACGATAAAAAACGGAAACTTCTTGACTAAACGGGTTGTTTTTATTTATTTTGTCATTGATCCGGTACTTTCCGGAAGCCGGTCATGGACGCCGCTGAAAAATTTTATCAAAGCAGGTTTCGATACAGGGACCTGTTACTATTCGAAACAGGAGTTACTGTTGAGCATTCTGCTTGCAAATTTTATTATGGGGATTGCAAGGGTACTGGAAATCGGTCTGAATCTCTATATGTTTATCGTAATTGCATATGCAATACTTTCCTGGGTAAATCCCGATCCGTACAACCCGATCGTCCGTCTGATCCGCCAAATCACCGAACCTGTCATGTACCGAGTCCGGCGGCACATCCCCACAGGCGTCGGTGGGATCGATTTTGCCCCGTTGATCGTAGTGCTTGCAATCTACTTCCTTCAGATTTTCGTGGTTCAGACCCTGTTTCAGCTTGCCAGGCAAGTGTAGCTTTCCGATGGGTGCAGCCAGCTTTTTTTCGGCATTTCATAACCATTCTTATCATTGTTTTCCGGAGTAAACGCGCATGGCAAAAATCGATGCATTTTTTAAACTGATGAACGACCAGGGCGCCTCGGACCTTCACCTGGCCGCCGGGCAGCAGCCGGCCCTTCGAATCCGCGGAGAAATCGAAAGGGTCAAGTACAAGACGCTCAGCAACGACGATCTTCGGGGCATGATATACGAAATTACGCCCGAGGAAAAAATCAAGGTCTTCGAAGAAACCGGCGACGTGGACTTTGGCTATGAAATACCGGGCTTGGCGCGGTACCGTGCCAACCTGTTCATGCAGCGGAACGGCGTGGCCGCCGTTTTCCGCCAGATCCCCAGCAACATCATGACCGTTGAGCAGCTCGGACTCCCCCCGGTGGTTTCACGCCTGGCATCGCTGCCCCGCGGACTGGTTATCGTGACAGGGCCCACCGGAAGCGGCAAATCCACAACCCTGGCGGCGATCATCGATGAGGCCAACCGCATCCGCAAGGACCATATCATCACCATCGAAGACCCCATCGAATTCGTCCACGAAAGCAAGGGCTGTATTATCAACCAGCGCGAAATCGGTACGCACACGAAGTCTTTTGCCGCATCCCTGAGGGGGGCGCTCCGGGAAGACCCGGATGTCATCCTGGTCGGGGAAATGCGGGACCTGGAAACCATTTCGCTGGCCATTGAAGCGGCATCCACCGGCCATTTGGTCTTTGCCACCCTCCACACCTCCAGCGCGATGAAAACCGTGGACCGGATCATTGAAGTTTTTCCGGCCAACCAGCAGCCTCAGATCCGGTCGACGCTGTCCGACGGTATCCGGGGGATTCTGGCCCAGGTGCTGTTCAAGCGGGTGGACCGGAAAGGCAGGTGCCCGGCCCTTGAAATACTCATTGCTACGCCCGCTGTCCGGAACCTGATCCGTGAAGGCAAATCCCACCAGCTTACATCGTCCATGCAGACCGGGAAGAAATACGGCATGCAGATCCTGGACGACGCCATCATGGAACTTTACAACAAGGGGCAAATCAGTGCGGACCATGCCTATGCCAAGTCAAACGAAAAATCCAGGTTCCGGCCGCTGCTGAAAAGCCAGCCGGACGACTTCACCGAGGCATAGACGAATGAAGCAGCTGCCGGAAGGGTTTCCGGTAGTATGCCGCGTGCCGTTCTCAACCATCAAAAAGGAAGACTGTCATGCGTAAACCGGAAATCGAACACATCATGACAACGATGCTCGATTCCTACCAGAGCGTTTCAGACCTGAACATCACCGTAGGGAAACCCTTGCAGGTGGAATCCTACGGCGAGCTGGTCCCCGTGGAGATGAAACCGCCGCTGAAAGCACTTACGCCTTTCCAGACGGAGGTGTTTGCCCTGAACCTGATCGCCAACGACCGGCGGCTGACAGAGGCGCTTTTGAAGGAAGGCTCCTGCGATTTGTCCTACACGCTTCCCGGAAAAGCCCGCTTCCGCGTCAATGTGTTTTCCCAGTCCGGCCACGTGTCCGTAGTCCTTCGCCAGCTTGAAACCCGCGTGCCGACCATCAAGGAACTCCGCCTGCCAAAGGCGTTTCATGAAATCGCCCGGGAAAGAAACGGCATCGTTTTTGTCACCGGCGCCACCGGCACCGGTAAAACCACTTCGCTGGCCGCGCTTCTGGAGGAGATCAACAAAGAAAAATCCGTGCATATCATCACCTTGGAAGACCCCATCGAATTCGTCCATTCCCATAAAAAATCGACGTTCAACCAGCGGGAGCTGGGAAAGGATTATGACACGTTTGCCCATGGCCTGCGCGCAGCGCTCCGGCAGGCGCCGAAAGTGATCCTGGTGGGCGAAATGCGGGACCGGGAAACGGTTGAAATCGGGCTCACCGCCGCGGAGACCGGCCACCTCGTACTCACCACCCTGCACACGGTGGACGCCGGACAGACCATCAACCGGATCCTCGGCATGTTCAATATCGAAGACGAAAACCAGATCCGGACACGGCTTGCGGACACCCTCCGATGGGTCGTCTGCCAGCGGCTTCTGCCCAAGGCGGGCGGCGGCCGGGAAGCGGCCTTCGAGATTCTTCGCACAAGCCTGCGCGTCAAGGATTCCATTCTGCACGGTGAAGCGGAAGGAAAAATGTTTTACGATATCATGGAAGCGGGCACCACCCTGGGCATGACCACCTTTGACAACTATATTACGGAACTGTTCGCAAAGGGTCTGATAACCGAGGAAACCGCCATGGGGTACGCTTCGAGGAAATCCATCGTGGGGCGCGGCATCGATTCGATCAAGAGCGAACGGGGTGAGGCCACCTCGGATATTGACGAACTCGAAATCGATATGCACTACAACAAAAAATAAAATAACGTTTTCGTGCAACGGGCAAGGATATGGCTATGGAAATCATATGCAGCAGCTGTGAAAAAAAAATAAACATCCCTGAAGACAAAATTCCCGCCGGAAAATCCTTTTCCCTCAGATGTCCGGCCTGCAAGGCAAAAGTCAATGTCGACGTAAGCCCGGAGGAGAAAGAGGCCGATATTCAGGCCTCTGCATGGCAGCAGGACCCGGACGCCCCGGAGGAAGAGGAGTACGACGCCAGCGAAAAGCCCTTTGACTTCCTGGAGGAAGAGGGGCTCACGGCAATGGTCTGTGAAAACGATCCGGCGTCGATAAAAAAAATCCGGGAAGTCCTCGATATCATGGAATACAGCGTCACCGTCCCCGCATCCGTTCGGGACGCCCTCCGAAAAATGAAATACCACGTTTATGACTTGATCCTCGTGAACGAAACCTTCGACGGCAGCAGCCCGAATAGCAACGGCATACTGATTTACCTGGAGCGCCTGAACATGTCCGTCCGCAGGACCATATTCGTGGGGCTCATCTCAAAAAAATATAATACCCGAGACAACATGGCGGCCTTTTTAAAAAGCGTAAACCTCACCATCAACGAAAAGGACGTACCCCACATAGACCGGCTCCTGAAAAACGCCATCAATGACAATGATCTGTTTTTTACGGTGTTCAAGGAAAGTATGAAAAAGCTCGGAAAGATATGACGAATTCGGCAGACAAACCGGCATACACCTGCAATGAGTACCGGATCGAAATGATCCTGCTTTCCCTTGCGCAGCGCCTGAACAAACCCGGCCTGTCAGAAGCGGAAAAACAGGCGCTCACCGCTGAAATCAAGAAGGTGAAGGCGGAGATGGGTATGGAATAAGGCGGGTTTAGGAAACGGGCGGCCGATTTTTGATTTTTTTCGCCAGCAGGCGGAGTCCTTCCAGGGTCAGGCCGGGCTCGACCGACTCGATGGTTTCGGAAAGCCTTTGAAACAGCACACTGAGCCCGCCGGTAGCGATCACTTTCGGCGGTGTATCCATTTCGCGGCGGATCCGTCGCACCATCCCATCCACAAGATCGGTATAGCCGTAAAGCAGCCCCGATTTCATGCTTGCGGCGGTTTCCCTGCCGATGGCGCACTCTGGTACATCGATGAGCTCCACACGCGGCAGCTTGGCCGCTTTTGCAAACAGGGCTTCGGCCGAAATCCCGATTCCCGGGGCAATGGCCCCTCCCATGTACTCCCCGTTCTCTGAAATGCAGTCAAAGGTCGTTGCCGTTCCGAAATCGATAATAATCAGGCTGCGGCGGTACTTTTCATATGCGGCAACGGCGTTTACCAACCTGTCCGCCCCCACTTCCGCGGGATTGTCCAGAAGAACCGGCATATCCACGGTTTTATGACTGATCCAGTCGGGTTCATGCCCGAGGTGCTTTCTGCAGTAAACGTCAATGGCTCCCGCAAGTGCAGGGACCACGCAGGAGACGACCGTCTGGTCGACCCGGGCCGGCTCGATACCGGCCTTTCTGAAAAACCGGGAAACAATGAGATCCAGCTCGTCGTCGGTCATTCGGGTTTCCGTGTGGATCCGCCAGTCGTGAACCAGCCGGTCGTTGTCATACAGCCCGATCACCGTGTGGGTGTTGCCGACATCCAGCACCAGCAGCATGGGGTTTCTCCTTACAGGCCTCTCAAGGCGTCGATAATGGTGGCGGTGGCGCGGGTGCGGGCCACATCGTGAACCCGTATGATATGCGCCCCGGCCAGGATCGCGGCGGATACGGCTGCCTGCGTTCCGGTTTCAACCATTTCGTGGGTGGCCTCATTTTCATTCTCCAGGCGGTTTTCCCCGGCCAAAAGCTTGCGGATGAAGGCCTTTCTTGAAGGCCCGATCATAAGGGGCACGCCCAGAGGCAAGAACCGGTGGGCATTGTGGATCAGTTCCAGGTTGTGGGAAACCGTTTTCCCGAATCCGATGCCCGGGTCAACGATAATGTTTGACGTTGGAATACCGGCTGCTTCGGCCGTTGTAACCGCGGTTTCAAGAAAAGCGTAAATCTCGCCGATCAGGTCGTCGTAGCGGGGGTCCACCTGCATGGTTTTGGGGGATCCGAGCATGTGCATCAGGACGACCAGCGCGCCGGTCTTTGCCGCCACTTCCCCCATTTTCGGGTCAATCCGCAATGCGCTGATATCGTTGATGATGGCAGCGCCGGCCTCCATGGCGCGCCTGGCCACCACGGCCTTTGTTGTATCAATGGAAATCGGAATGCTTATTTTACCCGCCAAATGCTCGATGACCGGCAGCACCCTTGCGGTTTCTTCCTCAGCGTCCACGGGCTCCGAAAACGGGCGGCTGGATTCGCCGCCGACATCGATGATATCCGCCCCTTCACGGATCATTGATTCCGCCCGGGAAAGGGCGGCGTCAAGCGAAAAAAACCGCCCGCCATCGGAAAACGAATCCGGAGTGATATTGAGTATCCCCATGATGCAGGTCCGGCGCCCCAGCGCCAGTTCCCGGTTTTGCCACGTGAGGTTATACGGTTTCATCGATTTCTTTTTTTTCCGCTTCGGCGTCTACGGAAAAAGGAAGCTTGACGCCGGGTCTCATCTCAATGATAAGCGCATCGAGCTCTTTGCCCATCACCGTTTCCTTGTCCAGGAGAAGTTCGGCCAATGAGTCAAGAATATCCCTGTTTTCCTTTAAAATCTCTTTTGCCTGGGAATAGGCCTCCTTTACGATATGGGAGATTTCGGCGTCGATCTTCTGGGCGGTGGCTTCGGAGTAATCGCGGTGCTGTGCGATTTCACGGCCAAGAAAAATCTGCTCGTCCTGCTGGCCATAGGCGAGGGGGCCGAGCTCTTCGCTCATCCCGAAGGACCGGACCATTTTCTGGGCAACCTCCGTGGCTTTCTTGATATCATTGGAGGCCCCCGTGCTGATCCGGTTGAACACGATCTCCTCTGCGGCACGCCCTCCCATGGCCACCGACAGTTCACTTTTCAGCTGGTCCTTGAAGATAAAGTCGCGCTCTTCCGGCAAAAACCAGGTAACGCCCGCGGCCCTTCCCCGGGGGATGATCGTGATCTTGTTGATGGAATCGGTGTCCGGAAGCAGGCGCGCGACCAGGGCATGGCCGGCCTCGTGATAGGCCGTGGTTTTCTTGTCTTCCTCCCGCATGACCTTTGATTTGCGCTCAAGGCCCATGAATATCTTGTCCTTGGCGTCCTCAAAATCCTCCATGGTCACCTTTTCCTTGTTTTTCCGGGCGGCAATCAGGGCGGCTTCATTGACCATATTTTCCAGGTCCGCCCCGGAAAAACCGGGCGTCCCCTTGGCCAGGTTCACCGTATCGATCCCCTCGGAGGGGGTTCGCTTAAGATGAACCTTGATAATTTCAGTCCGTCCCTTGATGTCGGGCATGGGAACCACCACCTGCCGGTCGAACCGGCCCGGGCGAAGCAGCGCGGGGTCCAGCACGTCCGGGCGGTTCGTGGAGGCGATCAGGATAACCCCCTCGTTGGATTCGAAGCCGTCCATTTCCACCAGGAGCTGGTTCAGGGTCTGTTCGCGCTCGTCGTGGCCGCCGCCCAGGCCCGCCCCCCGGTGCCGCCCCACGGCGTCGATCTCGTCAATGAAGATGATGCACGGGGCGTTCTTTTTCCCCTGTACGAAAAGGTCCCGAACCCGGGATGCGCCGACGCCGACGAACATCTCGACAAAGTCAGACCCGCTGATGGAAAAAAACGGAACGCCGGCCTCCCCGGCAATGGCCCGGGCAAGAAGCGTCTTTCCCGTACCCGGTGCGCCGACCATCAGCACCCCCTTGGGGATGCGGCCGCCGAGACGGGTGTATTTTTTGGGGGTTTTCAAAAACTCGACCAGTTCGGTGACTTCCTCCTTGGCCTCGTCCGCCCCGGCCACGTCTTCAAACGTGACTTTCTGGGCGTCATCGGAAAGCATCCTTGCGCCGCTTTTCCCAAAGGAGAGGGCCTTTCCGCCGCCCCCCTGCATCTGGCGCATGAAAAAAATCCATACGCCGATCAAAAGGAGAAACGGGAACCAGGAAACCAGGATGGATACCAGCCACGGGGTCTCCTGTTCGGGCTGCGCCTTTATATCCACGTTGTTTTCCCGGAGAATACGGACCAGTTCGTTGTCGGAAGGGGAATATACCGTATGGGTAGCTCCGCTGTCGTCCGTTACGGTCAGTTCGTCCCCCTGGATGACCACGCTGGAGATCTGCTTGTTTTCCACCATGGACAGAAACTCGGAATAGCCGAGCTCCTCCTGCGGCTGGGGTTGGGTGGCAAAAAGATTGTAGAGCATGATCAGCATCAGGGCGACGACGATCCATAATGCCAGATTTTTATTGAATGCGTTCAAGTCAGAGATCCTCCGCACGCGCGTTTGTTTGGCTTTTTGTATTATTGACGGCTTCGTAAAAAGCCCAATATCTGCGTTGCGCACAAATTTTGACGAATCTCGTCACGCCAAAGGCGTGACTCAATTCGTCAAAATTTGCACGCGCCTTGATCTTGAACTTTTTACATTGCCATCCAAAATCTACTTTTTACGGTGCCATCATTTTGATGGCGATAAAATCGCCTGCGCCCCGTTGTGCTCCGGGCGGCAGAACAATTTGTAAAAGAATTTACAACTGTTTACACACAGCGCGTTTTTACAGTTTCATCAAATTGCTGTTTCACGGGCGAATCGTCAACCACTTCCGCCAGCAGAACACTTTTCGTTTCCCGGGTAATTTTAAACCGGTCATCTATCCGCAGACCGGCTATCCAGGCTACCTGTGTGCCGCTTTGCAAAAGGGGAATCCTTCCCCGTTTATAAGCGGGTATTTTGTTGTTGATAAAAAAATTCTTCAACTTCTGCGTTCGGCGCATACCCAAGGGCATGAACCGCTCACCCGGCCGCATATTGCGTATGGAAAGCGGAAAAACGAGCCTGTCCCAGTCCAGCGCGGCCGTATTTCCGGACGGAAGAACATCCATATCTTCTGCCGCCATCCGGGTCAAGACCATATGCACGCCCGCCTCCGGTATATCGATTCTGCCTGAAACCGCCTCTTTTTCTGTAACCCAGTATTCATACTCCGAAAAAACAGACGCCCGGCCGGCCAGCGCGGGAGACCGGAGGGACTGATTTTCCGCCGTGAATACCAAAGACGCATTGCACCGCGTCACCCGGACCCGGTCCGGAAGATCGAGGCGCCCGGACGGCGCCGGTTTTTCCAGAAGTCCGATGACCGCGTCGATATGCGCATATCCGATACGCCTCAGGTTGCCCTTGACCGC
This sequence comes from Desulfosalsimonadaceae bacterium, assembly GCA_046498365.1. Taxonomy (GTDB): domain Bacteria; phylum Desulfobacterota; class Desulfobacteria; order Desulfobacterales; family Desulfosalsimonadaceae; genus B1SED10-16. The sequence goes on along the minus strand of JAWOAV010000118.1, from coordinate 1,264 downwards.
CAAGAGCGCATTTCGAATCATCCGCCGCTTGAGGGCAGCATGCAGTCCGCCGGTTTTTTCCACGTCAAGAACCAGCCGCCCGTTGCTGCGCTCAAGGATCGCGGCGTCAAAAACCGGTGCAATCCATTCGTCGATCCAACGACTTTCCAGACCGGTTATCTGCCCCAGTCTGTGCAGGTTTTCAACAACACTGGGATTATACTGTTCAAGTGCGGGAATCAGGCAATGACGGATGTGGTTGCGATGAAACCGGGTATTGTCATTGCTCTCATCATGAACATACGGGATTTTTTTCGCATTGAGATATAACTGTATATCGCTGCGCCGACAATGAAGAAGCGGCCGTACAATGCGCCCCCGAACCGGCGCGATGCCCGACATGCCCGTGGGGCCGCTTCCGCGAATGATATTCATGAGGATAAGCTCCGCATTATCCTCCAGATGATGCCCCACCGCTATCCTGTCAAATCCGTAACGGTCCGCTGTTTCATGAAAAAAACGATACCTGGCATCCCTTCCCGCTTCTTCCAGGTTGCCGCCGGTCTTTTTCCGTGCAGCGGCAAGATCAATCCGTTTGATATAATAAGGCACGTTCCGCTTTTTTGCAAGGTCTTCGACAAAGGCCGCGTCCCTCTTCGATGCCTTTTCCCGAAGGCCATGGTCGACATGGGCAACCCCGATTTGATACCGGCTTTCCCTTCCCAACTCCAGGAGCACATGAAGCAGCGCCACGGAATCGGGGCCGCCCGATACCCCCACCAAAACGCGATCACCGAACGCCAGCATCTCATTTTCCCGTATGGCCAGCCCGGCGTTTCGGACCAGGGAATGTTTCTGCTTCAGATCCGATTGGTATAACGGCATTTCATCTGTCCGCCCTGGGTTGCATTCAGGTTCTAAACACAAAATATTGTTATATATATTATAAGCATTGAAAATGCAAGGACAATACCGAAACACCGGCGCCATGCTTTACAAGCCATCTCAAAAAAAAGATTACGATATTGGGCCAAAAGATTTTTTTGCGATGGCTTGCAGCAGGTTACGCCGGTAATTCCCGGAGGGTCCTCTTTGCTCCATGATGTTTTTTCGTTGTCGTCTTTTCTTTTGCGGGGCCGGGATCGGGACGGAATTCAGAACAATCTAAAAATAAAAGTTTGCGTTCTCGCAAGAACTCAAATCCCAGACATTGAAGCTGCAATAGAAGTATCACAAAAAGCTTCGGTACCTGTAGAAGTCATAATAATCGTTGGAAGCAGCAAAG
>JAWOAV010000037.1:0-39243 GCA_046498365.1 Desulfosalsimonadaceae bacterium | reverse complement strand
TTTGTTCAACGGTGCTGTATAGGGCGTATCTGCCACACATTACCTATCCTCCGTATTTGGCGGGGTTACCAGATAAAAAAGTATGTAATATTTTTCAATTATTTACAACCATGCTTGGTGCACTGGAGACGTTGAATAAATGCGAGGGGAAGTTTCTGAAAATGATTTTATCTGGGCAAACCGATCAAAAGGTATTGCCAACCAGCGCTCAAGGTTCCCTTTCGGCAAAAAAGGGCATTTTAGTTTATAAATATAACTATCTGATATTAATATAAAAATATTATTCCCAATGGAAAGCATGAAAATAATGAATGATCCGGCCATTAATTTTTTTCCCCACCATCCCATATATTGGCATGAAAAACTTATCTGAAACCCCGGACACGAAATGGCAGGAGTTCCCGATTTTGCAAAATGAACTCGGGTGCAGGCTGAAGACAGAGGAAGTGGCTGAATTCTTGGGCCTTGACGAGGACACCGTCCGCAAGTATTATCGTGAAATCGGTGGAATTCGTCCAACTGGCCCGAAGGGCCGGATCTTGTTCTTTGAAAAAAACATCGTGAGCGCGTTATCAAGGAGAGGAACATATGGCTTCAAAGATATGGAAGAACGGACGATTCCAATGGAGAGGGAAGATCCAGAAGGACGGGTTGATCAAACAAAAATATTTCGAGACGAAAAAGGAGGCACTGGACTGGGAAGCGAAAGAAAGAAAAACGGACTGGACACAGACAGACACGGCCTTTTCAATAAATGAATGGGCGCAACAGTACCTGGATTATGCAAAAAGCAGGCATTCCCCCAAAACGTATGGCGAAAAGAAAAAAACGTTCACTGAGTTCTTCGCTGCAAAAGACATTAAAGGGAATCCCCTTGTAAACCCTGAGGCAGATGCGGCAAGCCTTTCTGCCGGAATGGTACTTGGAGCATTGCAGGTCCGGTTTAAAAAAACCAGCGGCTATGCGGCGAACAAAAGCCGGAAGAACCTCGTGGCGGCATGGAATTGGGGGATCAAGTATCTTGGACTTCCGGAGCCCAACCCTTGCCGGGTGGATGTCTTCCCCGAGATCCGAAGTCCGCGGTACATTCCGCCGGAAGAGGATTTCTGGAAAGTATATGATCTGGTTTCCGGGCAGGACAAGGTGATGCTTTCGGCATTTCTGTACTTGGGCGCAAGGCGAGGGGAGATTTTCAAGCTTCAATGGAAGGATATTGATTTTGAAAATGGTCTTGTTCGGCTGGCAACAAGCAAAAGACAGGGGGCACCCTTGAGTACGACCGGCTCCCAATGAACACCGAGTTGAAAAAGCAGCTTCTGTGGTGGTGGGAGAACCGAACCTTCAAGGACAGCCCGTACGTGTTCGTTTGCGAAGAGGAGTATCGGTATTGCAGCGATTATTACGGTAAGCCCTTTATCAAGCGAAACCATTTCATGAAAAGGCTGTGCGAAAAGGCAGAGGTCCCGCCTTTCGGATTCCATGCGATCCGTCACCTGATTGCCACCCGGCTCTACCACATGGGTAAACCGCTGGGTGCAATACAGATGATTCTGAGGCACAAGAGTGCGGCGACCACGGAACGGTATCTGAAGTCCCTTGGACTGGAAGAAACGCGGATGCATCTGGAGGCGCTGTGCGAGATGAGAAAGCCGGACAAGGACCCGGATGAGGCTGTCAAGGAAGTCGCAGTTGGTAGCCCGGCTAACGTTATCAGGTTAAAAGACCACCTGGAAAAGCGCTCCCAGATGGTCTCGAAGAAAGGTGCCTTATGAAAAACAGGTTCCGAAACAGGTTCCAGCGGTTCAGGCGCAGTGCCTGTTTTTATAACTACCTGAATTAATTGGTGACCCCAACGGGACTCGAACCCGTGTTACCGGCGTGAGAGGCCGGCGTCCTAACCGCTAGACGATGGGGCCACAATGGTTGGCTACGCAGGGTATATAGGGCGTTGGATTTTATTTGTCAATTGTTTTCCTGCTCACGCCGGGTGCAGTTTTTTTTTACCCCTTCTCCGGCCGGTCACAAGGTAGATCATCCACCCGATAAAGGGGATCGTTGCAACAAGCCACCATGCGGCCTTTTCCCGGCCCTGCCCCGGAAACTGTTTTGCGGCCACGTCCACGAGGGCCCAAACGGTCAGCAGAAAGAACGGCAGAACAATCAGTATGATCAGCAAAAAAACGAGTACATTCATGACGCTTCCTTTAAACGGTCGTAAATCCGCAGAAGGATGTTTGCATAATACGTGCTGCGGTTGTAATGGAGCAGCACTTTTTTCGCCTCTTCCCGGTCAAGGCCGGGGCGCCACCCGTGGTGGCGGAGATAGTTGGCAATGCTGAAAATCGCATCGTCGTGATCAAAAAGGTCGACGCGCCCGTCATTGTTGGCGTCGACGCCCAGGCTCAGAATGTTTGTCGGCATAAACTGGGCAAAGCCAACCGCCCCGGCGTATGAGCTTTCAATATCAAAAATGCTGAAATTATCACGGTCGGTGTATTTGATCAAGGCTTTTAATTCGCGGTAGGCCCACTCCCCCCTGGCGTCGGCCCGGCTGTCGTAAAGATCCCTGGAAATGCGACCTTCGTCGGGAATCTGGGCATAAAAGGCATCCCGAACCTGGTCGTCGGTAAGCGCGGCCATGGTCCCCAAAATGTTGACGGCCTTCTGCCTGCCGGTAAACGTGCCGAGCCGCGTTTCCACGAGAAGAATGGCCGTGATGATTTCCCTGTCCACGTTGAACTCTTTTTCCGCCGATGCAAACGCTTTTTCATGGGTTTCGAGGTAATCAATGGCCTTTTGGATGGAATCCCTGGACATGAACTGGTCATAGTTGAGGCTGGACTCCCGGTGCCTGAAATAGGAGGATATGCCCCTGGTTTCAAACTGAAGGCGGGAATCTGAAAATATGGCCTGTATGACGTCCGGCGGCAGTTTCACCTCCGGATCATCGAGGATTCGCTGTTTCAAAGGCTTGAAATGATCCGGAACGTTGGATCCGTCGGTGGCCCCCCCGGCAGGGAGGGTGAACAGGGTCAGCATGAGCCATGCCATCGCGGCTGCGCTGATTGTTGAAAGGCTTCTGGGGGTTGCAAAAAATTTCACGCAGGGCCTCCGGCATCGTTGCCTGTTAAATGGGTATTTTGTAGCGATTTTGCCGAGAAAAGCCGGTTATGTGCTGATAACCGGCGTCCCGCAGAAGATGGACCGCTTCCTTGAAATTTCGGCCGACCTGCTCCGGCTGGTGGGCGTCGGAACCGAACGTGACGGGGATGTTTTTTTCAAAACAGCGCTTGAGTATTATCGGGTCCGGATACACGGCCTTTGCCGGGTGCGACAGGCCGCTGGTGTTGATTTCGACAACAACATTTTTATACTTGATTTTCGTCAGAATTGCATCCATTTTCTCGAAAAATTCAAGCGGCGGCTGGTTTCCGAATTTTTTCACGACATCAAGGTGACAAATCACGTCAAAACAGCTATAATCGAGCATCCTATCGATCAGGTCCAGGTAGGAATCGTAAAATGCCGCATCCGGAGGAGGATTGCCGGATTCGTTGGGCTTTGAGCTGACGATATTGGCCGCTTCGACAAAATGAATCGACCCGCCCACGACGTCAAAAGAAAAGCGCTCCAGGATGCGGGCTGCGGTTTCGGCATGGATGGGGGTGAAATCGACTTCCATGCCCGCCTTTACATCGATCCGGTCTCTATAGGCGTCTCCCAGGCGTCGGACGGCGTACAGGTAAAGCGGCACGTCGTCTATGCCCATGGAAAGGTCGCACCCTTTTTCATTGATCGTCAGGTGGTCGAGAAAGCAGATTTCCGAAAGCCCTTTTTCAATGGCGCAGCGGATATATTGTTCCATGGTGCCATGGGCATGGTTGCAAAGCCGGGTATGAACGTGGTAATCAATCATTGGTTTTTTTCTGCATCGGTCCTGTATCGGGTTTTTCGGCAGATGCGCCGTTCTTGTCAATATGGCCTTTTGCGGGCGCAATGTCAAACATCTTGACGATATCGTAGGCCCCCGGACGATGGAAATAAAGCACTCACTGGAAGGCGAATCGGCATTATCTGGCAGAAAAGGTCGGGTTGCAATGAAAAAACGTCCGAAAATCATATATGTATGCCGACGCTGCGGGCATCGCCCCCCCAAATGGATGGGGCGGTGCCCGGAATGCGGCGAGTGGGAAACCATCGAGGAGGAGACGGCCGCCCCTGCTGAGAAGGTATTGGCCGCGGCCGGCCGCTCTAAGCCGGTCCCCATCGATGCGGTGGAACTGGGGGGCGAGGAGCGGGTGCTCACCGGGATGGACGAGTTCGACCGGGTACTGGGCGGCGGCATTATACCGGGCAGCCTGGTGCTGATCGGCGGGGACCCGGGAATCGGCAAATCCACGCTGCTGCTCCAGGTGCTGCACCGGCTGTCGGCGTCCGGCCGAAAGGTCCTTTACGTCTCCGGGGAAGAGTCCGTGCGGCAGCTGAAGATGCGGTCCATGCGGCTGGCCGCGGTTTCCTCCGACCTGCTGGTCGTATCCGAAACCGATATCGACGCCATCATCCAGATGGTGGAGACGGAAAAGCCGGACGCACTGGTGATCGATTCCATCCAGACCATGTTTACCTATGATGCCGGGTCGGCACCGGGGAGCATCACCCAGGTGCGCGAATCGACCATGAAGATCATGGGTATGGCCAAGCATTCCGGAGTGCCGGCGTTTCTCATCGGCCATGTCACAAAAGACGGTGCCATTGCGGGCCCCCGCATCATGGAACACATGGTGGACACGGTATTGTATTTTGAAGGGGACCAGAACCACGGGTTCCGTATTTTGCGGGCCGTAAAAAACCGGTTCGGGTCGACCAACGAAATCGGTGTTTTTGAAATGAAGGAAACGGGGCTGGCCGAGGTGGCCAATCCGTCGGCGGTGTTTCTTTCGGAGCGGGCAAAAAATGCCCCCGGATCGGTGGTTACGGCCTGCATGGAGGGGAGCCGTCCCATTCTGGTGGAGCTGCAGGCCCTGATCAGCAGTTCCGGTTTTGCGACCCCGCGGCGAACCGTGCTGGGGCTGGATTACAACCGGGTATCCCTGCTCATGGCCGTGCTGGAAAAAAAGTTGGGGCTCAATGTGGCGGGGCATGACCTGTTCATGAATGTGGCCGGCGGCGTCCGGATTTCCGAGCCTGCGGTGGATTTGGGGATTGTTTCGGCGGTGGCGTCGAGTTTTCTGGACAAACCCATACCGGAGGGGATGCTGCTTTTGGGGGAAGTGGGGTTGACCGGTGAAATCCGGGGGATTTCCCACCTGTCATCCAGGGTCGCCGAAATCGGGAAAATGGGGTTTTCCCGGTGCATCGTGCCGGACAGCAGCAAAAAACAGCTGGCAAAGGCAGGGTGGGGCGGTGAAATCGAACTGATCGGGATCCGGCGGCTGGCCGAGGTGATGGGGCTGCTTTTTTAAATAGGGATTGCGGGTATACAATGAAAAAACGGAAAACCGATTGGGGCAGGCCGGATCATTATGCGAAAAAGGCGAAAAAGGACAATTACCCCGCACGATCGGTCTATAAGCTTGAGGAGATACAGAAAAAGTTCAAGGTGATCCGACCGAAGGACCGGGTGCTCGATCTCGGCTGCGCCCCGGGGTCCTGGCTGAAGTATGCCGCAGGCATTGCCGGGCCCGGTGGCAGCGTGGTGGGGCTTGATCTAAAGGATATCGGAGGCGGGTACCCGGACAATGTTTCCTTTTACCAGTGCGACATTCTTGAAATGGACGCGGCAGTGCGCGAGGCCGTTGGAGACGGGTATAACGTTGTGTTAAGCGATATGGCACCCTCTACCACGGGAATCAGAAGCGTGGATGCGGCCCGGTCTTTTGTTCTTTGCGAAGCGGCCCTGGAAATCGCCGGGGAAGTGCTGGATCCGGGGGGTCATTTTGTTGCGAAAATATTCCAGGGGGATGATTTTGAGGCCTTTGTTGCGGCGGTAAAGCAGCAGTACAAAACCAGGAAGATATTCAAACCGCAAAGCTGCCGAAAAGACAGCAAGGAAATTTACGTTATCGGTATGGGCAAGAAACAGAAAGGAAACGGATAATGGCAGGACACAGCAAATGGGCGAATATTAAACATAAAAAAGGTGCGGAAGATGCCAAGCGGGGAAAAATTTTTACCCGCCTGGTCAAGGAGATTATCGTCGCTGCGAGAATGGGGGGGGGCGATCCCAATGCCAATCCCCGGCTCAGAAACGTCATTCAGTCGGCCAAGCAGCAGAATCTGCCCAAGGAGAATCTGGAAAGGGCGATAAAGAAGGGCACGGGCGAGCTTGAAGGCGTGAATTACGACGAAGTGACCTATGAAGGGTACGGTCCCGGGGGTGCCGCAGTTTTCGTGGAATCACTCACGGACAATAAAAATCGGACCGTTGCAGACGTTCGTCACATTTTTAGCAAGCACGGGGGAAACCTGGGGGAAAACGGCTGCGTGGCATGGATGTTCGATAAAAAAGGCTGGATCCCGGTGAAAAAGGGGGACGTGGAAGAAGATGTCCTGATGGAGGCCGCGCTGGATGCGGGGGCTGAAGACATCAAAGACGAAGGGGAAGATGTGTTTGAAGTGATTACGCCGGCGGAGGCCTTCGAGGCCGTCTGCGCCGCATTGGACGCGGTGCAGATCCCCTATGAGGACGCCGAGGTGACCATGCTTCCCCAGACCACCGTCAGCCTGACCGGAACCGATGCGGAAAAAATGTTCAAGCTCATGAATGCGCTGGACGACCATGATGACGTCCAGAAGGTGAACACCAATGCGGATATCCCCGATGAGGTGATTGCGGCGATGGGGTAACGGTTGTAAGTTGTACGTTGTAGGTTGTACGTTGTAGGTGGGATGCAGGATTGGCGGGGTGTCCCTTATTCCTTTGGCGGGCTCTCCGCATCTTCCTGATCCGGTATTTCCGCCCCCAGCCGGCGCGCCTCTCGGGTCAGTTCGTCTTCCTGCGCAGCCATTTTCGCTGCTTTGCGGGCCGTATGAACCGCCTCGTTTTTGGCGGCAATGGCCTCTTTGTTCCGCTTCTGTATCGTTTCGGGGGGTTCGCCCCCCTCGACGGCTTCCCGCCATAGATTGAAAGCCTCTTCCGCGGCCGCAGAAGCCTTTTCCGCTGTTTTTTCCGCTTCTTTCGCCTTTTTCCGGGCGTCATGCACGCGGTCGGCAGCTTCGGCAATCTCTCCGGCAAGCCCGGATTCGGGCTCGGCCGTAAGGTCAATATCCCTGGCGGCGCGAACGGCAATGCTCACGGGCAGGCGCAGCAGCAGTTCGGAAAGGTTGCCGCCGAAAAGGTCCCTGGGTTGATTGTCGACCAGTCGAAAAGGGAGAAACACCAAGGCGGCATCCTTGGAATAGGCGGCTACGGCATCGGCATTGGCGCTGGCTACCATTTCCGGTTGCGCGGCAATCCGGATCTCCGCCAGGGTCTGCTCCAGGTCGGCCACGGTTTTCCCGGAATCGAGGATGTCCGCGCTGATGTCGAGCACCCGTATCCTTGCCCCTCGCCAGCGTGCATTCAAACAGATCATATGGGCAAAGAGGATCATCAGACGGCTGGTGGGGTCGCCGCGCCACCAGACATCGATGCGGCGCTCTTCAGCAGGGATCTCTTCCTGTTTTTCCCATTTTGACGCGTCGGTGGAAAACAGGAGGATGTTGTATCCCTGCCGAAACGCCGTGCGCAGATAGATGCCAAAGCGCCCGGCGCGGTATTCGGGAATTGCGCCGTTTTCGGTGCCGACCCAGTTGGTCATCATGGTATTCCCCTTCAGTGGGCCGATGCCGTAGGACTGGACAAGTCCAAGGAGAGCCAGGCGGATATTGGGGCTGGCAATCACCAGCGGAAACATGTCCGCATCCAGTTTTTGAATGTCTTTCCGGATTTCATCGGCAGCTTCTGCCTTCAGCCGGTGCATTTTCGCCCCTTCTCCCTGGAGCATGCGGATGACGGAGCAGAAGCCGCTTTCCCCCTGGAGCCAGCCGGCAAGCTGGAGCAGAGGCTGGCGCCGCTCTGCATTATCGGAGAACACCAGCAGGTTGGGGCGCCAGTCGCGGGGATGCTCAGGCTCTTCGGCCGCTTTCAGCAGGTGCTGGCGGATCTGCTGAAACCGGTAGGAGCGCCGGCTGTCCGCCCACCGGGCCGGGCCGGCCGTGCGCTTGATATACTGAAACACGGCAAGCAGAATGGCGATGGCAACGATCCCTGCGGTGATATCGACGGCCAGCATCACGCCAAGGCATGCCAGGCCGCCGGCCAGGCTCAACCGCTTGTCGTAAAACCGGAAGCTCGGGCGAAATGACGGGCTGGCTGCGCGGGCTTCAAAATAGGTGGCATAGTTCAAGAGCCCATAGGTTACCAGGAAAAACATGGTAACAATGGGGGCGATAACGTTTAAACTGCCCAGGGCAATGGTGAAAAGCGCAATGACGCCGGACAGGAAGACGCCCCTGCGGGGATTGGAAGTCGGACCGACCCCCTTTGCAAAGGGGAGCAGAAAGGGAAAAATACGGTCTGCGGAAAGCGACTGGAGTATACGCGGCGCTCCCATGAATGACGCCATGGCCGAAGACAGGGTGGCCGCGATGACGCCTGCCAGGACCAGCGAATCCACCAGGGCAACGCGCTTCATGGCATTGTAATCGGTGGCAAGGACCTCTGCGGGGAGCGAAGCCGCAAAAACGACCGCTGCTGCCAGGTAAATGACGATGGACAGCCCGACGGCCGCAAACGTACCGTTGGGAAGGCTTTTTCCCGGGTCCCTGAGATCGCCGGACATGTTGACGCCCTGGGTGAACCCGGTGACCGCCGGAAAAAAAATCGCAAACAAGAGCCAAAACGGCGCAGCATTTGCCGGCGGCGCAAAATTGGCCGCCAGCGTCGCCGTGTCCCAGCGCAGGATTCCGCCGATAAAAAAAGAAACAATGGCGGCCGCCAGTATGGCCATGACGACAAACAGGAAACGCGACGCCCAGTCGGTCCCCAGCCATGCGAATACGAAAAGTACGAGCACCGCTGCCACGGCGATGATCCGGGTCATTTGTGGCACGGAATAGGGGAGCAGCACGGCCAGCACTTCGGCAAAGCCGATGCAGTAGAATCCGATGGAAACCGACTGGGCAATAAAAAGGACAATGCCGATGGCGCCGCCGAATTCAAGGCCCAGGGTCCGGGAGATCAGGTAATAGATGCCGCCCCCCTTGACCGTCATGCTAGTGGAGATCGCCCCAAGGGAAACCGACGTCAGCACAGAGATGACATTGGCCATGGCGATAATGACAAGGGCGACGCCCAGTCCCCCGCTTCCCACCACGAATCCCAGGCGCAGAAACAGGATAATCCCAAGAATCGTGAGAATGCTCGGCGTGAAAACGCCGGAAAAAGTACCCATTGTGCCGTTTCTGCGGGGTTTTTCAGATATGGCTGTTTCTTCCATGGCCGCTTCCTGAGAAAAAGAGGGTTGCCGCGAGCGTATAAGCGAATATAGGCTTTGTTCACGGAATCGTCAATTATGACGGCTTCGTAAAAAGCCCAATATCTGCGTTGCGCACAATTTTTGAAGAATCTCACGTACAGCTAAGTACTCTCAATTCTTCAAAAATTGCACGCTCCTTGATCTTAAACTTTTTTCATTGCTTTTCTCTGTGAATCTCTGTGTCTCCTCTGCGTCCTCTGTGATAAAAACCACCTTCCCCGCATTTTCTACCCCGCTTGATCTTTTTTTGAGATGGCTTGTAATGATAAGGGCCTGCATGATCGGATCATGCAGGCCCTTTGAACAGCGCCCATTCGTATCGGGTACGGCTTTTTATTCCTTCCTGAAAGTGATCGCGTCGCCGTCGGCTTCGGCGATGATGCGGTCCCCCTCCTTGAACGCGCCTTCCAGGAGCTTCATGGACAGCGGGTTTTCGATGAGCTGCTGGATAGTCCGCTTCAGCGGCCTTGCACCGTATACCGGGTCGAATCCCCGTTTTGCAACCAGTTCCTTTGCGGCCTCGGACAGGTCGATTTCGATTTCGCGGTCGGCCAGCCGTTTCTGCAGGTACGTGAACTGGATTTCCACGATCTGCTTCAGGTCCTCGGCGCTCAGGTTGTGGAAGATGATGTTTTCATCGATCCGGTTCAGAAACTCCGGCTTGAAGGTGCTCCGAAGCGCGCCCATGACCCGTTCTTCCATTTCCGCACGCCTGGATTCTCCAAGCTCGTGGATCGCCTGACTGCCGACATTGGACGTCATGATGATCATCGTGTTTCGGAAGTCGACCGTTTTTCCCTGTCCGTCGGTCAGTCGTCCATCGTCGAGGATCTGGAGCAGCACGTTGAAGACGTCCGGATGCGCTTTTTCGATTTCGTCAAACAGGATCACGGAATAGGGTTTGCGCCGGACCGCCTCGGTCAGATAGCCTCCCTCCTCGTATCCCACGTATCCGGGGGGGGCGCCGATGAGCCGGGCCACCGCGTGCTTCTCCATGTATTCGGACATGTCGATCCGGATGATAGCCTGTTCGTCGTCGTATAAAAACGCGGCCAGGGCCTTTGCCAGTTCGGTTTTTCCAACGCCCGTCGGGCCCGTGAAGATAAACGAGCCGATCGGCCGGTTGGGGTCCTGGAGCCCGGAGCGGGCCCGCCGGACCGCGTTGGAGACGGCGCAGACCGCCTCGGTCTGCCCCACCACCCGGTTTCGTATGCGCTCTTCCATGGCCAGGAGTTTTTCCCGCTCGGATTCCATCATCTTGGATACGGGGATACCGGTCCACTTGGCAACGATATGCGCGATGTCCTCGGCATCGACCTCCTCGCGCAGCATTCTTCGGCTCTGCTGGAGCGCCTCCATTTTCACATTGGCTTCGTCGAGCTGTCTCTTGAGCTCCTCGCGGCGCCCGTAGCGCAGCTCGGCCACTCGTTCCAGGTTGCCTTCCCGCTCGGCTTTCTGCTCCTCGGTGCCGATGCGGTCGAGCTCGGATTTGAGGTCGCGGATGCGCTGGATGACCTCTTTTTCATTTTGCCACTGGGCGTTCATCCGGTTGTATTCTTCCTTCAGGGACTCGAGTTGCTGGCTGATCTTTTCCAGCCGGTCCCTGCTGCCGCTGTCCGTATCCTTTTTCAGGGCTTCGCGTTCGATTTCGAGCTGGGTGATGCGCCGCTGGATCTCGTCGATATCCGTGGGCTTGGAGTCGATCTCGATCCGCAGACGCGATGCGCTCTCGTCGATCAGGTCAATGGCCTTGTCCGGCAGAAACCGGTCCGTGATATAGCGCTCCGAAAGGGTGGCCGCGGCCACGATTGCGGAATCCTTTATTTTTACACCGTGATGGACCTCGTATTTCTGCTTCAGACCGCGCAGGATGGAGATGGTATCCTCCACGCTGGGCTCTGCCGCCATTACCGGCTGGAAACGGCGTTCGAGCGCGGCGTCCTTTTCAATGTGCTTCCGGTATTCGCTGATAGTGGTAGCCCCCACGCAGCGAAGCGTGCCCCGGGCGAGGGCGGGCTTGAGCATGTTGGAGGCATCCATGGCGCCTTCGGCTGCGCCTGCGCCGACCAGCGTGTGAAGTTCGTCGATGAAGAGGATGATCTGCCCTTCCGCCTGTTCGACCTCCTTTAACAGCGCCTTGAGGCGGTCCTCGAATTCGCCGCGGTACTTGGCCCCCGCGATCATGGCCCCCATGTCCAGGGCTACGATCCGTCGGTCTTTCAGGCTTTCGGGGACGTCGCCTTCAACAATGCGCTGGGCAAGGCCTTCCACGATGGCGGTTTTGCCGACGCCGGGCTCGCCGATCAGGACCGGGTTGTTCTTGGTCCTCCGGGACAGCACCTGTGCAATGCGCCGGATTTCCTCGTCCCGGCCGATCACCGGGTCAAGTTTTCCCAGGCGCGCCTGCTCCGTCAGGTCGCGGGCGTATTTTTCAAGGGCCTGGTATTTGTCTTCCGGGTTCTGGTCGCAGATGGTCTGGTTTCCGCGAATTTCCATGAGCACGCGCAGGACAGCGTCCTTTTCCACGCCGTTTTTTGAAAAGATGCGCTCCAGTTCGCCTTGCTTCGCATCCAGCATGGATAAAAACACGTGCTCGATGCTCACGTACTGGTCTTTCATGTTCGAGGCGATGGCAAACGCCGCGTCCAGCACCTGTGCGGTTTTTTTGGACAGGTGAACCTCGGTTGCCGCGCTGCCTTCCACTTTCGGCAGCTTTTCAAGGGCGGATTTCACTTCTGCCGCCATTGTTCTTGTATCCACGCCGATTTTTTTCAAAACGGATACGACAATTCCCTGTTCATCGTCTACCATGGATTCGAGCAGATGAAACGGTTCTATCTGCTGGTGCTTATATCGTGTCGCCCGGGAATGCGCCTCCTGTATCAGTTCCTGGGATTTGATCGTAAATTTGTCGAATCGCATTTGTGTTTGCTCCTTTTGCTGCAAATTACCTGTTATTTTGGGTTTTTATATGCAGAAAAATAAGCACGGATCAAACGATGTCAACGGGCGGTGGGGGTTGTAAGTTGTAAGTTGTAGGTTGTAGGTTGTAGGTTATAAGTTCTATGTTGTAGGTTCTAAGTTGTATGTGGTAAGGAAAGAACTCTTTCTGGTTGGGTCGTGATGAATATAAGGGAAGAGGGGACAACCTACTTACAACTGAAACCGAAGGCTCTCGTAAAGGGCCACGGCCACTGCGCTGGAAAGGTTGAGGCTGCGGATGCTTCTGGAGATGGGAATGTGATAGGTACGGGAAGGGGGATACCGGTGCAGGATATCGTTGGGAAGCCCCCCGCTTTCGGAGCCAAAGACCAGAAAAAGCCGCTTTGCCTGCGGTAGCTCCCGAAAGGATTTTCGGCCGTTTTTGGTCAGAAGGGCGATTTCTTCGGGGGAGGCTTCCATACCGCGGCAGAAAGCGTCGAAGTCTTCCCATACAGAAGGATCGACCTTGTGCCAGTAGTCGAGCCCGGCGCGCCGGACCATTTTGTCAGCCAGGGAAAATCCAAGGGGTTGAATAAGATGAAGTGCTGCTCCGGCCCCAAGACAGGTCCGGCCGATATTTCCCGTGTTCCAGTGGATTTCCGGGTGAACAAGCACCACGTGGCGTTCAAGATTCATGTTCGGTCCGGCCGTTGTATTGTCGCTTTCCCGGCTTGCAGGGTTTTTTTGGGGGTTCTAGTTGTTATGATGCGGATAGTGTTCCCACATGTTTTCCGCATTGCGGATCATCGTGTTTCTCATGTGGCAGATTTCTTCCAGGTTTTCGGAAAAGGCTTCCACCACGAGAGGATCAAACTGGGTGCCCTTGTTCCGGGTGATGATTTTTGCCGCCTTTGCCTCCGTGGTTGGCTCTTTGTATGTCCGCCAGGAAAGCAGCACATCGAATACGTCCGCCACTGCGGTGATCCTTGCGGCAAGGGGTATGGCCTCTTCGGACAGCCCATGGGGGTAGCCTTTTCCGTCCCAGCGCTCATGGTGATACACGGCGGATTGCCTGGCGTATTCAATTTCCGGAGAGTTCGGGTTTTTAAAGATGTTCCCGCCGATAAGGGTATGGGTTTTGAGAATTTCATATTCGTCTGCGGAGATTTTGCCGGGTTTGTAAAGGATGGCATCCGGAATGCCCAGTTTGCCGATATCGTGCATGGGTGCGGCAATGCCGATAAAGTATGCCTGCTCCGGGGTTGCACCTGTTTTGTCAGCCAGAAATCGGCTTATTTCTCCGACCCGCAGAATATGGTTTCCGATTTCATTGTCCTTGAACATGCAGATATGGATAAGCCGCCGGAGGATATCCGTATTTGCATGTTCAAGCGATGAAAGGGTCTGCTGCAGCGATTCGTGCGATTTCTTGAAGTCTCTCATATGTGCGGTTTGCTGGAACTGCATTTCTGCCGGTGTATGTTTGCGGTTATTGGTCAACATTTCATATATACCTTGCATTTGTGTTCTTCTCCCTTTTCCAGGAGGGTTTTTGGTGGAATATTGAACGCCGCGATATCTGCCTGCCAAGCGGTGTAAAGCGCCTGTTCTGAAGCAATAAGTGCACTATGTCAATAAAAATGGAAAAAATTTTATCCCCCGCCCCAACGAACAGCATTTATGGTTTCCGGTTTTTTTCGGGGATACCGTCTTGGATCATTAAGGAAGCAAATTCAATGCCATCTTTTCCATGGTTCCGGGGCAAAGTCTTTACAACTTTCCGAAATACCGCCGGCACTGAATCCCCCTCCCGGAGATGTTTTTTTGAAGACGAAGAAAGTGACATGTATACGGTAAAAAATGTCTGATTTTTTCATACACGAATGAAAAAACTATACAAATAATGCCTGTAATGGCATATGGAATGTATTATTTTATGATAATTGGCATTCTCTTAGAATGCCTGCCGCAGCAGGCAGCAGATTATCCAAAAGGAGCACGAAAACAGTGGCGACCGTTGTGGTCACAGACGATGACCCCGTCATCAACCGGTTGATTTGCAGCGCCTTGAAGGCGGAAGGGCATGAATGCCATGCGGCCTATACCCTTTCACAGGGCCTGGAGGCCGCGCGGCAGAGCGGTCCGGACCTGGTGTTTCTGGATCTTTCCATGCCCGACGGGAATGGACTGGCCTGGCTGAAGGTGTTTATGGATGTGTCTTCCAATCCCGAGGTGGTAATCATTACGGGGACGGGATCGGAAAAAAGCGTGGAAGAGGCGATACGGCAGGGGGCATGGGATTATGTCCAGAAACCGGTCTCCGTGCGCTCCTTGGCCCGCCTTGTCCGCCAGGCGCTTCGGTACCGCAAGGACAAAAGGGCGGCCAAAGAACCGGTTGCCCTTATGCTGCCCGGCATTATCGGGGAGAGCCAGTCCATGTACGGGTGTCTTCAGCAGGTCGCCCAGGCCGCATCAAGCAGCGCTCCCTGCCTGGTTTACGGGGAAACGGGCGTTGGCAAGGAGCTCATCGCCCGGGCCATTCATGCCAACAGCCCCCGCAAGAATGGTCCGTTCGTGGTGGTGGACTGTGCCTCGCTGCCTGAAACCCTTGCCGGAAGCGCGCTTTTTGGCCACCGAAAAGGGGCGTTTACGGGCGCTCATGCCGACAGGATCGGCCTTGTTGAAAGTGCAACGGGGGGGGTCCTTTTTTTGGACGAAATCGGCGAACTGCCCCTGGACGTTCAGAAAAACCTGCTGCGGGTGCTCCAGGAACAGCGTTTCCGGCCGATAGGGGGCATAAAGGAAAAGACAAGCGATTTCAGGCTTCTGTCGGCAACGCACCGGGATTTGAGCGCCATGGTGGAAGAAAGGACGTTTCGCGAGGACCTCCTCTACCGGATCATGGGGCAGCAGGTCTCGGTGCCCCCGCTTCGTGAAAGAATGGGCGATTTGTATCTGCTGACCTCGCATTTTCTGCGCACCCTTTGCGAACGGGAGGGGGTGCCTGTAAAGGGGGTATCCCCGGATTTCATTCCGGCGCTCAAGGCGTATGACTGGCCGGGGAATATTCGCGAATTGATCAATTGCCTGGAAAATACGATCGCTTCCGCCGGGGGAAAACCAATTTTATACCCGCAGGATCTTCCTTCCTATATCCGGGTCAGTATCCGTTCCGGTCAGATTGCCGGGCAGGGTCGTACGGCGGAAAGGGACGCCCCTGAAAGCAGGGGTGAACCGCCGCCCGCTGTGCCGGATGCGTTTCCCGCCGGCCTATCTGAGCCAACAGCCGTTTTGCCTGCGGAAATGCCGACGCTAAAGGAGGCCAGGAAAGAAGCAATGGAAAAGGTGGAGAAGGCGTACCTGGAACAGCTTCTGGAAAGCGGGGAAAAAAGCGTCGAAGACCTCTGCCGGACAGCGGATTTGTCCCGCCCGCATTTTTACGCCCTGCTCCGGAAATACGGTCTGGCCTCGCCCAAAAAAGGGGGCCGGTCTTAGGTGCCATTGAAGTGCCTGCGGTGGGATAGAATGGTTTGAAAAGTCTGATTTTTTCATGCAAGTATGGAAAAATCAGACAAAGCAGGGGAGGCTGCGGGAGCGCGCCAAGCGCTCCCGCAGGAAAAGGTCTTGAACCCTTCTTGGGCGGGTGCTAGTCAAAAGCCATCTCTGTTTTCCATTCCTTCCAGACATTGCCGACCAGTTCCGGCCCGGGCTTGAGGGTCATCTTACCCGGGCGCCACCCGGAAGGCGTGGCTTCCGCGCCTTTTGTCTCTCGGATGTGCTGGAACGCCTGGACCTGGCGAAGGGATTCGTTGACGTTTCTCCCGACGGGCGGGGTCAGCACCTCGTAGCCCTGGATGATGCCGTCCGGATCGATGATAAAGCGGCCGCGCGTCTCAACCCCGGCGTCCTCGTCGTAGATCCCGTAGACTCTGCCGACCCTGCCGCCAGCATCCGAGAGCATGGGAAAAGGGATGTTGCCGTTGATCATTTTTGACAGTTCATGGTCGTTCCACATCTTGTGAACAAACATGGAGTCGATGCTCATGGAGAGCACTTCGACGCCCAGTTTCTGAAATTCGGCGTGTTTTTCGGCAACTGCCGAAATCTCCGTCGCTCAGACAAAGGTGAAATCGCCCGGGTAGAAGCACAAGAGCACCCATTTGCCGAGGTAGTCAGATAATGAGGTGTTGATGAATTTGCCGTTCTGGTATCCCGGCGCCGTAAAATCCGGGGCTTTTTTGCCGACCTGTATCATGCTCCTGGTCTCCTTTTTGTCTGTTTTTTCCTTCCTTCCTTCCGCTTCCGGTTCAGGGGGCGTTTCCCCTACGGGTCCGCCAGTCGGGCGGGCGCACCCGGCGTTGCGTTCTTCCGTCATAAATCCTCCTTTGTTTATGTGGTGGTAAAAAAAACGGGTATGTAGATAATAATGGCTTCGTAAAAAGCCCAATATCTGCGTTGCGCTTTATCTTGACTTTTTTGCCATCGGAAAACGATTTTTTACGAGTCCATCAATAAATAATAATGATTATCATTGGCAATGGAGGTGTCAAATCCGGTGATCAAATTATCAACAGCCGCGGGAAATGGTTTTTTTGGGGGAGTGGATCCCGGTCAGGGCGAATTGGGATGGGGTTGAAAATAATCCGCCCGCGGACCAGGATTTTACTTAGGGCCGCAGGCGGATTCCCAGGAGGATGGGATGAATCCTTTATGGTGTTTAGTAAAAATATATGCAAATAAAATGCCAGAAATTGAAAAGATAGAACAAAAAAATTGCAGCGCTTTCCTGCCGCAACCGGGAGGAGTTGTCGGCAATTTGACAGCCACGGCGATCCGTGCCATACAAGTGGCATATGCGTCATAAACGGGGTCTCCCCGGGCGGGAGCAAACGGCAGAAACTGACCCCGACCCCGACCCCGACACCGATGCCGTACCCTGCAAGGATGAGGATGGAATATGATTGTAGATGTGCACACACACCTGTTTCCCAGAAGCGTCCGGGAGCACCGGGCGAAGTATTTCGGGGATGAACCGGCCTTTGAGATGCTTTACAACAGCGAAAAGGCAAAGATGATCGGCACGGAAGAACTGATCGCCTCCATGGATGAAAGCGGTGTGGATGTTTCTTTTATCTGCGGATTTCCATGGATGAATGAAGAGACATGCATGGACCACAACGATTATATCCTGGAAGCGATGGGTATGTATCCGGACCGGCTCAGGGGATTGTGCAGCTTCAATCCCTTTGCCAAAGGCTCCGCCAGGGAGGTCGAGCGGTGCCTGGACAGCGGTTTTTCCGGGGTGGGGGAGGTCGCTTTTTATATCGAAGGCGGTATTACCGAAGACGCGGTGTCTCATATGGCCCCGGTAATGGCCATGTGTCGGGAAAGGGACCTGCCCGTACTGATCCACACCAACGAGCCGGTGGGGCATTCGTATCCGGGCAAATCCGACAACACCCTGGCCCAGATATACCAACTTGCAAAGACATACCCGGATAACAAGCTGATACTGGCGCACTGGGGCGGGGGCATCTTTTTTTATACCCTGCTGAAAAAAGAGGTCCGCGATGTGTTGAAAAACGTTTACTACGACACGGCCGCCTCCTGTTTTTTGTATGAACCGGACATCTACCGGATTGCAGCAGAGCTAGCCGGGGAGGAGAAGATCCTTTTCGGCACAGACTACCCCCTGATCGGTCCGGAACGGTACTACAGGGAGATCAAAACTGCAGGCCTGGAAGCGTCGGCGCGGGAAAAGCTCATGGGCGGCAATGCCGCAGCGCTTTTCCGGTTGCCCCGGCCGTGAATTTCCTTGAGAAACGCCGTAACAGCCGATATACTCCAAGGCAATGAAGAAAATTTTTCAGCAGCTGCAGATGGAGGCCATCCGGATCGCCCGGCAATATCCGGCGCCCGATTTTTACCGGGACTTTGAAGCGGAAGTCGCCCGGTCGTACCTTTTTTTTATCAGTGATGCCGAAACGAGGCAGATCCATCATTGCGTGCGCGAAAGCATTGAAAACGACTACGGCCATGGAATCGACCATTCCAAAAAAGTCGCGCTGGACGCCGGGGTGCTGATGCTGGTGGAAGGGGGGCGGGCCGGTTACGGGGAAAAACAGTTGTGCCGCCTGCTACGGCTGGCCCATTGCGCAGGTCTGCTCCATGATATCTGCCGCAAAGAGAAGAAACATGCCCGGGCCGGGGCCGTGGAAGCCGAAAAAATCCTTTTGGCGCAGGGGTTTCAGGGCGGGGAGACCAGCGACATCTGCCGGGCCATCGCCAACCATGAAGCGTTCGGAGACAACGAGGGGGGCAATTCCCTGGAAGGGGAGCTTCTGTCGAACTGCCTCTACGATGCGGACAAATTTCGCTGGGGGCCGGAAAATTTTACCCACACGGTATGGTCCATGGTCGCCTACATGGATGTCTCCATCGATGAATTCATGACGTATTACCCCCGGGGCATGGCCTATTTACGGAAGATCCGCGAGACTTTCCGCACGCCGACCGGAAGGGTCTATGGCCCGCAGTTCATAGATATCGGCCTTGCCATAGGAAAGGACCTCTACCAATTGATCCGCTCCGATTACCTGGACCCTCGCGCCTCCTGATTCCCGTCAACATCCGTTGCAGCCGCACAACTCATGCCCGGGCATTGTTTGGCTGCGGTTTCTTGTGCCGGGCGGCCAGAATCGGCGTGTTCATTATCAGGGCGGAGCTTTCCTCGGATCGTTCGATATCCAGGGACATGTGCTGGCGATCGATTTCAAAGTAGCGCGAAATGACTTCGATGAGGTCCCTTTGAAGATCCTCCAGCATGTCCTCTTTGATCTCGAGCTTGTCGTAGACCAGGGCGAACTTGAGCCGTTTCTTGGCCACATTCTTGCTGTCGTCCCCCCGGTTCATCAGTTTTTTGAGCAGCGCATTGAACATCATCATTAGTGCACCTTGTTCTTCCGGCTGATTTTCCCACCGAGTTTTTTCCAGAAAGATTTCGGGGCCATGGGGTCTTCCACGGGCAGATCCGGATGCCCGTTCATGCGCATGGCGATCTGCATGAATGCCCTGCCGGCCTTGGATTCCTTCTGCATGACGATGGGAAGCCCTGTGTTTGAAGAAACAACCACGGACTCGTCCATTTCGACAAGGCCGATCAAGTCAATGGACAGCACCTCGACCACGTCCTTGTGGCTGAGCATGTCCCCTTTCTCCACCATTTTTGGAATGATCCGGTTGACCACCAGCTTGGGCGTGATGGAACGGGAATACAACAGCCCGATAACCCGGTCGGCATCCCGAACCGATGAAATTTCCGGCATGCAGACCACAATCGCCTCGTCCGCGGCTTCTATTGAATTCTTGAAGCCCTGCTCAATGCCCGCCGGGCAGTCCAGAAGTGTAAAATCGAACTCCTTTTTCAACCGGTTGCAGAGCCACTTCATATTTTCCGGTTGGATGACGTTTTTTTCATCGCTCTGGGAGGCCGGAATAAGGTAAAGGTTGTTGATGCGCCGGTCCTTTATCATCGCCTGCTTGAGCTTGCAGCGCCCCTGGACCACGTCCACGACATTGAAGACGATTCTGTTTTCAAGGCCCATTATCACATCGAGGTTTCTCAGGCCGATATCCATATCGACAACGGCCACTCGTTTTCCCTGGAGGGCAAGGGCCGCTCCCAGGGATGCGGTGACGGTTGTCTTGCCGACGCCGCCTTTTCCGGATGTGACCACTACTACTTTACCGTCCACTATTCACCTCTTGCAAATTGATGGTTTTACCGTACTTCGGGCCAGGCAAACCGCTTGAACGGATTTGCCGCTGCATAGTCCATGACCACGATCTTGTTGTTGTCGATCATTGCAAATTCCGGGGTCTTGCCGCTGCCGCCGAAACCCGCGCTCCCGGCGGCGGCAAGCCCTCCGATCTGAACCTGGGTAGGCCGGAAATCAAGCGCCATGATGATGGCCCCCTCCTTGTCCGGTTGTCCGGCAATCGCGGTGCCCATGAGCGAGCCCAGAACAATGATGTCCCCGCCGGCGATGGCTTCCGCACCGGGGTTCAAATCCCCCATGATAATCAAGTGCTTATCCGCATGGAGTTTCTGCCCTGAACGAACGCGGCCGGCGATGATCAGCGCCTCGCTGTGTTGGGAGTGCCATGCGCTGCCCAATTCCTCGGTCCGTTTATGGCGCACTTCGGGCTTTGGTTTTTGCGGCGGGCCGGTGACGACCCCCACATGGAATTGCTCTTTCAGGTACCCGCCGAGTTCCTCGATCAACTTGCCGTCGACCGGGTTGCTTCCCGAATCCAGTATTATCCGGGCATTGACCGCAAGTTGTTTGAGTCGTTCAAAGGGTTTATGGAGCGCATTTTTTAATTCATCCACCGGGAGGGTGTCGTCAACGGTGACCCACAGGCTGTCTCCGACGCCTTTGAGTTTAACCGGCAGGTTGTTATGGTCTGGCATGAGTGCGTTCCGTGGCATTGTGAGTGTTTGGACTGCTTATGGTATGCGTCTGTGATGATGTGCCTGCCGGGATGCTGATTTCCCGGTATTTTTTCTATGTTTTCGGGTCGGTACCGGTATCGGGATCAAATTGGTTCATCTTTTTGGTCATCCCGATACCGACCCCTCGTACCGACCACGGTAACACCCGTTTCAGAAAAAGGAATTGAAACCCCTTTTAACGCATTATCATGTATATAATGATCATTTAATGTGGCATATATTGTATATAGAAGGATCAGAGAGATGTCAAGAGGAAAACGAAAAGGGAAAAACGAACGGCTGCGCCGGGATTTTCTGTTCCCGGCGCAGCCGTTATTGCGGTCTGATGGTCTACGATCCGAAGGCAGCATCCGGAATCTCAACAGCGGATCCGTTAATGCCGTCGATGGCATCGAATTTACCCATGGTGGCGGGGAGCAGATTCATAATGAAAAATTCGGCGGTCTTCATGACGCCCAGGTAAAAGGCGGCTTCCTTGTTTTTGGCCGCTTTTTCGGTGATGGCGGTCATGTCCATGCTTCCTGCAATTTTTTTCAGTTTCTGCGCGGCGATGTCCGCTCGCCACAACAGCATCCATGCCACGGTAACGTCGCCGGTCACGTCCAGGAAGGGATGGGCAAAGGCAAAGGCGTTCAGCGCCTTGTCCGAGGCGGCTGCGTTGGCAAGCTGGGTTGCCGTATCCGCCAGTTTGTTTACGGCGGTTTCCACGCGGGCGCTCAGGGTATTGAGTTCTTCTGTCTGGCCTGCAGAAGCGATGGTTTTTTTCATTTCCCCGAGATAGTCCATGAAGGCCTGCCCCTTTTTGAGCCCCAGCTTGCGCCCCATGAGGTCCATTGCCTGGATCCCGTTGGTCCCCTCGTAGATCTGGAAGATGCGGGCGTCGCGCATGAGCTGTTCGACCGGGTATTCCTTTGTATATCCGTATCCGCCGTAGACCTGGATGCCATGACTGGTGACCTCGAGCGCACGGTCGGTGATGTACCCCTTGATGATGGGGGTGAGGATTGCGCTGCGGTCCGCATATTTTTCCTTTTCCTCGGGGGTTTCCGCCAGCACTTCCAGATCGTGAGACATGCCGCCGTAGTAGATCAGGCTGCGCATGCCGTCCACGTAAGCCCGCATGGTCATGAGTTGACGCCGGACGTCCGGATGCTCGATGATGGGGACTGATTTTGCGTTGGGGTCCTTTCCGGCCAGCAGGTGCTTCCCTTGAATCCGCTCGCGGGCATAGTTCAGGGCATAGCAATAGGATGCCGTGGCAACACCGAATCCCTGGAGGCCGACCAGCTGGCGCGCTTCGTTCATCATGAGAAACATGGCCCGCATTCCCTTGTTTTCCTGGCCGATCAGGGTGCCGATGCAGCCCCCCTTGCTCCCCAGGGTCAGGGTGCAGGTGCAGTTGCCGTGGAGCCCCATTTTCTCCTCGATGCCGGTGCACACGACGTCGTTGAATTCACCGGGGGACCCGTCGGGGTTGACGCGGTATTTGGGGACCAAAAAAAGGGAGATGCCGGGCGTTCCCGGAGGTGCGCCCTCGATACGGGCGAGGGTCGGATGGACGATGTTTTCCACCATGTCCTGCTCCCCGCCGGAGATGAATATCTTGGTGCCGGAAATGGAAAACGTGCCGTCGTCGTTTCGGGTCGCCGTGGTCTCCAGCGCGCCGACGTCAGAGCCGGCGCCGGCTTCGGTTAGGAGCATGGTCCCGGACCATTGGCCCGAATAGAGCTTTTCCAGGTAGGTTTTTTTCTGCTCTTCCGTGCCCAGGGTATTGATCAGGTTGGCCGCGCCGTGGGAAAGGCCGTGGTACAGCATGAAAGAAGGGTTGGCGCCAATGAAGTATTCCTCGGCCGCCAGAGATACGGTTTTTGGCATGCCCTGCCCCCCCCATTCGGGATCGTCGATCATGGCGAGCCATTCGCCTTCCTTGTAGAGCTTGTTGATCCGGTGGAAGCACTCCGGAACCTTGACCACGCCGTTTTCAAGGGTGCACCCGACTTCGTCGGACTCCTTCTGTGTCGGCAGGATTTCCTTGATGGCCAGGTTCCTGGCCTCGGATACGATCATGTCCACGGTTTTTTTGTTGAACTCGGCAAATCGTTCGTGTTTCGTGAGATCCCCCACCTTCATCTGTTCGTGCAGGACGAAATCCACATCCCTGCGATCCGCAATCAATTGTGCCATTGTCAGGTTCTCCTTTTATTCGTGCATATATAAGTAAAGCCGCATAATGGGTTGTATCGGAGCGATCCGGCGTGCCTTTCCCAATCCTCGGGCGCCGGAATGGTTTACGCTACCGTATTTCCGGTCGGGGATCGACTTTTTTCCCTCAAAATCGTTTCTTAGGATAATCGTTTGCCAATGTCAAGCGCTCGAATCCGCCTCCACGGCAGGCGGCTACGCTCCGCTTTTTGAAAGCCGGTCGCGGAGCTCCTCGGCCTCGTATTTTTCCTGGCGCAGGGTCAGGTCCAGGTTGGTCATCAGGCCGCCGTGCTCTTTGGCCTCGCTGTCGGCAGCCAGCCTTTCGTGAATGTCAATGGTTTTGCGGACATCTTCCAGGCCGTTGGTCATGGCCTCGGACAAGGAGCCCACCGGGATGATCCTGCCGGTGGTCAGCCGTGGGGTCAGACCGTTTTCCGCGATTTCTTCGGCGCTGTGGGCCAGCTGCTTCATCTTGGTCATGGAAAAGTCCATGCGCTGCCACGCCGGCTCGCCTTTTGACTGGAACACCCATGCATCCCGTATGGTCTGGAGCATCTGGCGGTATTTGGACGTAACGCTTTGCTGGATCCTTTCCACCAGGGCTTCGGAGAGTTCATTCGCTTCACCGGGAAGCCCGCTTGCTTCTTCGCTGGAGAGCTTGTCCAGGATTTTTTTGAATTTTAAAGCGTGATAGTCGGATTCCCAGGATTCCCGGAGCAGCACCCGCCGGATATGGGGGTCGTCGACCATGTCCGCTTCCTCTTCATAATGGGGAACCAGTTTTTTTTCGTAGTCGATGTAGGATTGAAAAATAGTTGCACGGTTCGTGGGGTCGTGGGGATAGGGAGCGGGCGTCATGTCCGGTTCGCCGCCGAGCTTTCCGATGATCATGCCCAGCCAGTGCATGTGCCACATTTCTTCCCGCGCCCTTGACAGCAGACTTGCGCCGATGGACGTGTCCTCCCCTTCCAGGTAGCTGTGGGTCATGTAGCGGAGAATGGCCGCATGTTCATCTGCAAGGTCCCGGTTGAGCATTTGGATCAGTTTTTCATTTTCCATTGTCGTCTCCTTATCGTTATCGGTTCATGGATGCATCGTTACGTATAATATTGTAACCATAATCGCAATTTTTTGAAAATCCATCGACAAACAAAGGGGAAAGGGGGCGATTTTTCCTCCTGCCGCAGAAATGTGTACAATCTGTCATCTATAACCTACAATGCCACGCCGCCAACCTGCAACCGCTTTTTCCTTGCCGAGCCGTCTTCAATCTATTATACCCTTGCAGTAGACAGATAGCACGAGATTCCGACAACACCGGGAAAAAGGGAGTGCGGGGTGAAACGGATCGGTTTGTATGTAAAAAACGACCGTGCGGCAAATGAGAAGGCCGACGCATTCGAGGCCTGGCTGCGTGAACGGGGCATCGACGTTTTCAGGCAGAAAGCCTTTGAAACCCATGTTTTTGACAA
Organism: Desulfosalsimonadaceae bacterium; assembly: GCA_046498365.1. GTDB lineage: Bacteria > Desulfobacterota > Desulfobacteria > Desulfobacterales > Desulfosalsimonadaceae > B1SED10-16. The sequence goes on along the minus strand of JAWOAV010000037.1, from coordinate 14,614 downwards.
AGACAACCACCTGCCCGGCGCTCCCGCCGATCTTTCGTGCGTCTTCGTCATTGGCGGGGACGGCACCTTCCTGAGTGCATCCCGGTGGATCGGGGACGCCCCCATACCGGTGATCGGTGTAAAATTCGGGGATGTGGGGTTTCTGGCGGAAATATCCGAAGATGCATTGTTTGAAACCGCCGAGGCGGTCATCGCAGGCAATTACAGAATAGGCTCGCGCACGCGGCTGAAGGCCCGCATCATTCGCAACGGGGCGATCTTTGTCGAAGAAACCGTGCTCAACGACGTGGTGATCAACAAGGCCGCCCTGGCGCGCCTGGCAAATATCAAGACCTATATCGACGATCATTATTTGACCACGTACCGGAGCGACGGCCTGATCGTTTCGACGCCGACCGGCTCCACGGCGTATTCCCTGGCCGCAGGCGGCCCCGTGGTGCATCCGGCAGTGGAAGGGATCATTATTACCCCCATATGCCCTTTCACCCTCACCAACCGGCCCCTGATCGTACCGAATCACGTTGTCATCAAAACGTTTCTGGACGAAAAAGCAACCGACATGGTGGTCACCTTTGATGGGCAGGAAGGCCTGGAGATATGCCCCGGCGATATCCTGTCAATTGAAAAAAGTCCCTATCCGGTACACCTGATTACCCTGCCGGGGCAGAATTACTTCGATATTCTCAAGGCCAAGCTGCGGTGGAGCGGGGGACGGATCTGACTACAGAACCAGGTCCTCCACAAAATCCACCAACTGGTTCAGGTTCCGGCACGGCCGGAGTTCATGGCAGTATGCCTTGTAGGTGTTGATTTCGCTGTCGCCGGTATGCCAGAAATCTTCCGGTTCGGGATTGAGCCAGATAATGCGGCGGCATTTTTCCCGGATATCCGCGAGGATTTCTTCCCTGGGGTTGTGGTAGTTGGACCGGCCGTCGCCGACGATGATCACGGTCGTTCGCTTGTTGACAAGGTGCATGTGATTGCGCCGGAACTGCTGAAAAACCTCGCCGTAGTCCGTAAGGGCCCCGAATTCGATTTTCCTGCTCGAAAGTACCTTTTCAACCGCCCTGTCTGCCTCGTGCTTTTCAAAAATTTCCGTAATGTCTGTGGTGGCGGAAATAAATGCGAAACTGTGTACGGCGGAAAAACAGTCCTGCATGGAATAGAGCATGTTGAGCATGAACCGTGCGGCAGACCATACCGAGCCGGACACGTCGCACAGGGCAACGATTTTGGCTTTTTTAAGGGGCCTCTGCCGATACTTGATCTCGATGGGGATGCCCTGAAATCGTCCGGAATGGCGCAGGGTTTTTTTTACGTCCAGATATCTGCGGCTTCCGGCGGCGTAGCGGCGCCCCATACGGTCCCGCAGTTTGCGGACCAGTTTTTTGATGATCTCCTGCATCTGCAGGATTTCCGCGGGGGAAAGCGCGGCAAAGGAGCGCTCCCCGATATCCTTGAAGTGGGTTTCGTTTGAACGGACTTTTTTCAGGGCGTCATTGTTCGGCCGGTTGTCTTCGGTCAGCATTTTGTAGGCGCGGTCCAGCCGGTCCAAAAGGCGCTCGGCACTCGGACCGCCGGACGGGTTGGCGCCCGAACCGGTGCTCGCCTGGCCGATCGCCCCTTTCATCGCATTGATGCGAAGCATGACCGCAAGCCTGCCGGAAAGCTGCCCCAGGTTGGACTTCAGGGCCGGGGAGTGATATTCCTCCCGGTTTTCCAGGTTGTACATTTCCTGGAGGAACGCAGCGGGATCCCCCTGGAGGAAATCAATCAGGGCCTGGTCCACGGGCTCATGAAGATCCTTGTTTTCCCTGAGTTTTGCAATGATTTGCCGAAGTTCATCGTTTTGTCCGTCGTTTGGATCAAGTGCGATGCTTGTCTGCATTTCGTGGAAAAAAAGGTGGTAGAGGCGGTCGAAATTGTCCTGGTCCCGGCGGCTTTTGGCGAAATTGGCTTTCAGGGCCGCTTTGAAGCCGGCTTCATCCGAAAAATCGATCCATTGGAGGTGGGTCATGGCGTCGATGACTTCCGAGGTGGAAACCCGCAAATTGCCCGATCGGCATACGGCGGCAAATTTCAGAAGCAAATGCATCATGGGGCTGCACACCTGGGGTTAATTTAATATTCGGTCCATGGACGCCTTTACCATGTCCGCGTCGCTTCTGTACTTGCAGATCACGTTGATGGTATCGGACATGGCTTCACGCGTGATCTCGTCGATCCGGAGCACGGCCAGCGCCTGCGCCCAGTCGATGGTCTCGGAGATGCAGGGGCGCTTTTTGAGGTCGAGTTCCCGGATGCGGTTGATAACGGCGATCATCTTATCCGCCAGGCGGGTTTCGATTCCCGGCAGCTTCAGGCGGATGATTTTCGCTTCCAGGGCCGGTTCGGGGTAGTCGATGTACAGGTGGAGGCAGCGTCTTTTGAGGGCGTCTGACATGTCGCGGTAGTTGTTGGACGTGAGCACCACCATGGGGATGTGTTTGGCCTTGCGGATGCCCAACTCCGGAATGGATACCTGGAATTCGCTTAAGAGCTCCAGGAGAAACGCCTCGAATTCCGGGTCCGCCTTGTCGATCTCATCGATGAGCAGGACCGTGGGATCGTCTGCGGAAATCGCCTGCAAAAGGGGGCGGGCAAGGAGGAAGCGCTCCGAAAAAAAAGCGTCTTCCTGGTCCGCGATCCGTTCCACGGCATCGGCGATCGTGTCGGCCCCGGAGATGAGATCGTTGATTTTCTCCTTGATCATCTGCGTATACAGCAGCTGCTTGGCATATTCCCACTCGTAGAGCGCTTTTGCTTCATCGAGCCCCTCGTAGCACTGCAGCCGGATTTTATGGCGGTTCATGCACGTGGAAAGGGCCCGGGCCAGCTCGGTTTTTCCCGAGCCCGCAGGCCCCTCCACCAGGATCGGCTTGTTCCCGGCCGCCGCCAGAAAAACCACCGTGGCGATCTCTCTTGAAGCGATATACCCGGCTTTTTCCAGCCGCTTCATGACATCTTCGATGCTTTCAAATTCCATGGCGCATCCTTATTTTCATTTTTTTTTATTTATTCGGTCCAATTTCCTTCGGGTGGTCTCCGGTGCTGCCCTTGGCTACCGTGAGGCCTTGGGACAGCTCTATGGCTCGCTCCGACGCGCCCTGCGATAAACGGCCAGGCCGCAGGTCGCATGTCTGCGCTTCGCCAAGAGCTGTCACCAAGCCCTCCCGATGTTGCCTACGGGCAGCACCGGGCACCACCCGAAGGAAATTGGCCAATTTTATAAAGCAAGCCGTTCACATTTTGCCTTAAAACGGGTTTCACCGGTGTAATCATCTGGTGTAATCCTATCAGATCATCGATTTCCAAATGGTTTCGGGCGGCAGTGAACCCCTGGTATTATCCGTTTGGGATTGCTGTTTGGTTTCGAATTTATGAAACCTGTCCTTATCATGATCGGTATTATAAAAATGGACCAAATTCCCGGGCGGGTCGGGGGTGTTGTCCGCAGCAACAATTGCAGGGGGTTGCTGATAGCTCTTGGCGAAGCGCAGACAGGCGCCCTGTGGCCCGGCCGTTCATCACAGGGCGCGTCGGAGCGAGCCATAGAGATATCAGCGTTCTCCTGCAGTTGCCAGGGCAATACCCCCGACCCGACCAGAAATTTGAACCATACCATTATTGACGACTTCGCAAAAAGTCCAATATCTGCGTTGCGCACAATTTTTGAAGAATCTCACGTACGGCGAAGTACGCTCAATTCTTCAAAAATTGCACGCGCCTTGATCTTGAACTTTTTTCAAAGTCGTCTGAGCACGACTTTTTACAATAGCAACATTATTTTGCGCATAGCTGCTTCAAGCGATCAAAATATTCCTCCCGGCAGGCCTGCTCGATTTGGACCATGTTCGCCAGGGCGTCGTTGAAGTCGGTCTTCGTGGCCGTGAACACGCCGTGGCCGAAAACAATGGCCGATTTTCCTTCTTTTATCACCCCCGGAACCGTTGTGTAAAGACCGAAAGGGCCGCCCCCGGTTTCGCCGGGCACGATGGGGATACCGCAGACGCTGCGGGCATGGGGGCATGTCCTGTGGCAATCCCCCCTGTGGCCGCAGTCGATGCGGCAATCCATGGACATGATGACCGAAAACAAGGGATGCCCGTGCAATACCCCCTTGGCATCCGTGGTGCGCATGATTTCCAAATGGGCGGGATACTCTGAGGACGGTCTCTGGCCGGTGCATTCGGGATCATCCAAGGGGCATGCCGAGATGTCTTCTTCCAGGTGGTCCAGGAAACTGCCGGTGTTGCTGATATAAAGCGTGTTGTCGACGCGAAAGGAAATATTGCCGAAACTGGCGTCAACAAGACCCGAAGAGACGATCCGTTTGCCGGCTTCAATGATGGCGGTACGCGTTTTTTCCGTTGTGTCGATGGGAGCGGATGCAAGGCCGCCGGCAAATACGGGGGGAGGGGGCAGGCTTTTTCGGGCCTGCTGAAATACGATTTGCTGGTCATCGGCAATGTGGCGATTGTAGGCATTTTTCAGAAAATCGCTGAAAAATTTTACAAAACAGGCGAAGCAGGCGGCGGCAAAATGGACATAGGCCTCGGAGGGACCTGTTTTTCCCAGGGAGACGATGCCACGTCCCGGAATGATCAGGCATTTTCGCTCCTGAAGCGTACTGTAAAGGGCATCGGCGGAGAAGCGGTCAGCTACCGGTATATCCACCAGAAATGTTCGCGTTTCGGAATCATCCGGAAAAACAGCCCCGGATGCATTTGCAGCAAGGAACTCGATAATGGTGCGGTACGGCTCTGCAGGGCGGGCAAACAAAAGGGTGTTTGCGCAAAGGCGATCTGCAAGTTCGGATAGCACCGGTATTGCTCCGTTTTCCCCGCGCCGGTGGGTTTCCCCGGCCATGACAAAGAGGGCCTTCTTCTCCGGCACCAGCCGGCTGTCATATAATTTTTTTTCGTAAGTCTCGATTTTTTCGTCCATGATGAACCTTGAGTACCACCGTGGCATTATGCGCCGCAAGGGGAAAAATCCCCGGTTTGGTTGAACATAACGTAAAGTTCTGGTTTTTGGGCGGACAGTATGTTATTTTGCTTGATATTCATCCGTAATCGATATAAAAGACCAGAGGGGTCGGAACCTGCCGAATATATAACGTTTTTAACGGCCGCATCAGGTACGGGGGCGGCCGGAATTCAATGGTGCACGGAAAATGGGAGCATGAAAAAAATGGATATCAGTATAACCCGATCAGCGTTTTTAAAAGCATTGCCGGATGGAAACGGGCTCAGCTTCGGGACGGTTTTTACCGACCACATGTTCAACATGGATTACTCTCCTGAAAAAGGCTGGCACAATCCAAGGATTGAGCCGTACGGGCCCATTACCATGGATCCGTCGACCATGGTGCTTCACTACGGACAATCCATATTCGAGGGGCTCAAGGCGTTCAAGACCGATTCCGACGCCGTCAACCTGTTTCGTCCCGAGGAAAATTTCCGGCGGTTTAACTGCTCGGCCGAGAAAATGTGCATCCCCAGGATTGATGAAGCCTTCGCCCTGGACGCGCTGAAGCAGCTTTTGGCGGTTGAGAAGCGCTGGGTTCCGTTTGCGCCCGGCACATCCTTGTATATTCGTCCGACCATTATCGCCATGGACCCGTTTCTGGGCGTGAGGGCCTCCTACCAGTACCGGTTTTTTATTATTCTTTCCCCGGTCGGCCCATACTACAAGGAGGGGTTTGATCCCGTAAAAATATGGGTGACGGAAAAATACGTCCGGGCTGTCCCCGGCGGTGTCGGAGACGTAAAAACCGCCGGCAATTATGCCGCCAGTCTTTGCGCAAGCGAAGAAGCCCACAAAAAGGGGTATACCCAGGTATTGTGGCTGGACGGCTTGGAGCGGCGATATGTAGAGGAAGTCGGCTCCATGAACATCTTTTTTGTGATCGATGACGAGATTATTACGCCGGCCCTGACCGGCAGTATACTGTCAGGCATCACCCGGGACACGGTTATCCGGCTTGCGGCCAGGTGGGGGAATCCCGTTACCCAGCGGCGGATCTCCATCGATGAAGTCATGGAAGCCCATGCGGCCGGAAAATTGCAGGAATGCTTCGGCTCCGGTACTGCTGCCGTTATTTCCCCGGTCGGTGAGATCAAGTACAAGGACACGGTTCTTCCCATCGGAAACGGCGAGGTCGGTATGTGGGCGAAACGGTTTTTCGACAGGATAACCGGCATCCAGTACGGCCGCGTAGAAGACCCGGAAGGATGGGTGGTACCGTTATAGCAAAAAAAAGGTGGCGGAACCTGGTTCCGCCACCCCTGTCAGGCGTAGTGCATTACTTCACTTCGATTTTCTTTCTGGCACTGTCTTCAGTTTTCGGAATTTTCACTTCCAGCACCCCGTCTTTGTATGTAGCATCCACCTTGTCGGCGTCCACATTGTCGGGCAATGTAAATGACCGCTGGAACCTTCCGTAAAACCGTTCGTTTCTGTAATAATCGTCCTCGTGTATGTTTTCCTCGTCTTTTCGTTCCCCGCTGATGGTCAGCATGTTGTTTTTCACATCAATGGAGATGTCTTCCTTTTTGACACCGGGAAGCTCCGCATTGACCACAATGGCATTGTCCTTTTCATAAGTGTCCACAACGGGCCGCCAATCCATCAGGCCCATATCATCCCCGGCGCTGATTTCGGGAAACATGTCATCAAAAAGCCGGTTTACACGATTCTGAAGCGTTGGTAATGCTGCCCACGGATTTGTTCTTGCAAGTGCCATAATAACACCTCCTTGTTTAAGAATTTGTTATTATATTAGCATCTTGTTTATTTATAGAATAATCATCGCGCCCTTGATTTCAAGGGGTGGGTGGAAAAATTTTTACAATGGATTTTCATCCGGCTAATGGCCGCCGCACTGGTGGGCCGGATCCTTGGCCCCGCAGGTATGTTCCGTTGAAAACTGTTGCAGGTCCCCCTGGATCAGGAAAGTTACCGCATCTTTCACCGCCCGCGCCGGGCCGCCGTGGTAAACTTTTATGCCCACTTCATTAAACCCCATGAGCGGGCGCATGCCCATGCCGCCGGCGATCAGCTTTTTTACGCCCTTGTCCGCCAGGTACCGGACGGGTGCCATGCACCCCCCCTGCTGGTGGGGGATGTTGGGAATCACGTCAACGTTTGCGATTTCGCCATTGGACACCGAAATGAGTGTGTAGACATCGCAATGACCGAAATGGGCGCCCAGGGGCGCGTCAAGCCCGCCGGGCTGGTTGGATGGGACAGCGATCAGTGTATTCATTGTTTCTCCTTTTTATTTATAGGATAACCGGTTACCGCTTGTTTTTTTTATCAGATGGCTTTTCAGGAGCCGTATCTGAGCATATGAGCAAAAGACAATAATGCCTGGGAAGAGCCATGTCAACCCGTTTTTCGGCTCCGGTGGATTTTTGATCGCTCTTCTCTCTTGTAACCGGATACTTGAAAAAGAGCCCCGGATGTATAATAATAGTGCAGGCCATCTCAAAAAAAGATCACGTCGGGTAGAAAATGCGGGAAGACTCACAGAGAAAAGCAATGAAAAAAAAGGTGGGACGCCGGATACGATACCCCATGCCGCCGGGCCAGATTCAGGGACTTCACAAATGAACAATGGAAAAATTCTTCTCTGCAGCGATCTTGACCGTACGATCATCCCCAATGGATACCAGCCGGAATCCCCGGATGCCCGGCCCCTGCTGCGTCGCCTGGCAAAACGGCCGGAATTGTCGCTGGTGTATGTCACCGGTCGGGACACGGTACTGATCGCCGATGCCGTAAAAACCTGGGAGCTCCCCCTGCCGGACATTGCCGTCGGAGATGTGGGGACGGCTATTTACAGTGTCGGCGGCACGCCGGAAAAACCGGCATTTACCGAGTGGCCGGATTGGAAACAACACATCGCAGCCGACTGGAACGGCAAAAGTCGTGGCGATCTGGCGGAAATGCTTGCGGATTTGGAAATGCTGCGCCTCCAGGAAGAAAAAAAGCAAAAGGATTTCAAGCTCAGTTTCTACGTGGACGTGCGGGCGAATCTGGATGCACTTGCAGAAAGGATAAAAGGGCGCCTTTCTGAAAACGGGGTGCGGGCAAGCGTGATTACCAGCATCGATGAAATAGCTCATACCGGGCTCGTGGATGTTTTGCCCGAACGCGCCACAAAAATGCATGCCGTCTATTATATAGTTGAAAAATTATCATTTGATTTGTCCCGCGTGGTGTATGCGGGGGATTCCGGAAACGATCTTCCCGCCCTGACCAGCGGGTTCAAGGCCGTGGTTGTAAAAAATGCGCCGGAAGATATCTGCCGGCAGGCGGTTGAGATATCGTCGCAAAAAGGGTTTGAATTCAATCTTTATCTGGCGGAAGGTGGGTTTCTGGATATGAACGGCAATTATTCGGCAGGCGTGCTGGAAGGACTGGCGTATTTCATGCCGGAGATACAAGAGTGGCTGAAGGAGGAGTAGGAGCTCAGGAGACTCCGGTATCACCCTTCCTGAAGGATCTGTTTCTGCTTTTCCTTTTTTACACGGTCCTTCTCAACATAGACGGTTTTCCCCGTATCGCAGTCCCGCTCCGTATAATACATCAGCGTGGAAAACGTGGATGGCGCAGGTGTGAAAATCTGGACCTGCTCCGGAACGAATCCAAGCGTGCTTTTGGCAAACGACTTCAGCCGGCGCATGTCTTCCATGGTGCATCCCGGGTGGGCTGCGATAAAATAGCAGGTTAAATACTGGTTTTTGCCGGATTTCCTTGTTGCCTTGGTAAAACGGGAAATAAAATCCGTTGTCTGCTTGATGTCCGGTTTTCCCATGAGAGACAGGATAGGGTCCTCCGAGTGTTCCGGCGCGATCTTGAGCTGCCCAGAGACGTGGTGCGATACGATCTCCTCCAGGTATCTTTGCCCCCATTTTCTGTCATGGAGGATCATATCGTGGCGTATCCCGGAGCCGATAAACACTTTTCTTACGCCTTTTACCCCCCGTAACCGTTGCAACAACCCGAGCTGGCGCATGTGATTGACCGGAAGGTTTTTGCAGATGCGGGGGGCAAGGCAGCGCTTGTGCCGGCAGATGCCTTTTTTACGCTTGACGTCGCATTCAATGCCGTACATGTTGGCCGTGGGGCCGCCCACATCCTGGATAATTCCTTTGAAACGGGGGTGTCGGGTCATTGCTTGGGCTTCCCGCAGGATGGATGCCTCGCTTCTCTCTATAATGGTGCGCCCCTGGTGCACGGCAATGGCACAGAAGCGACATTCCCCGTAGCATCCCCGGTGCGTGGTAATGGAAAACCGTATGGTTTCAAGCGCGCGCACAGGGCCTTCGGACGCATGACAGGGATGCGCCTCACGCTGGTAGTCCATTTCGTGGATGCGGTCCAGTTCATTCGTGTCCGGCGGAGACTGCGGCGGGTGGTGAATGAGAAAACGCGTATCCTGGCGCTGGCACAACCCGCTGGCTGTAAGGGGGTCGTTGTTATGGTAAAAGGTGTCAAACATCCGGGCAAACGCTTCTTTGTCCCTGCACACGGCATCATGAGATGGCAGGAGGGTATACCCTTCCAGGGCATGGCTGCCGGCATGGCAGGTGCCGCGGATGCCTTCCGCCGGGAGTCCTGACGCCAGCCGCCGGGCGATCGCCACCACCGCTTTTTCCCCCATGCCGTAGACCAGCAGGTCGGCTTTTGCGTCAAAGAGGATGGAGCGGCGGACGGCATCGCTCCAGAAGTCGTAATGGGAGATGCGCCGGAGCCCGGCCTCGATGCCGCCCAGAACGATCGGCTTCGTATTTTTGAAATACCGGCGGATCAGGTTGGTATACACAATGCTTGCCCGGTCCGGGCGCCGGGTGTTTTTCCCGCCCGGGGTCATGTCGCAGGTTTTGCGGAATTTTTTTGTTGCCGTGTAATTGGCGACCATGGAATCCATGGAGCCGGCCGTTACCCCCCAGAAAAGGCTCGGCTCGCCCAGGCGCGCGATATCGCGATCGCTGTCCATATCCGGCTGCGCAATGATCCCCGTGCGAAATCCGGCGGCCGCCAGCACCTTCCCGATTACGGCAACACCGCAGTACGGGGAGTCGATATAGGCATCTCCGGTGATAAGGATCACATCGAGAAAATCCCATCCCCGTTCGTTCATTTCTTTTTTCGTGGCTGGAAGAAATGCCATTACGCGTCACCCATTTTCCTGCCGTCCGGACCATTCGTACAGGGCGATCGCGGCCGCTGTGGCCGCGTTCAGCGATTCCACGTCCCTGCTGATGGGAATGGACACGGCGTTTTCGCGCAGGGGGTACGGGATGCCTGTGCCTTCGATCCCGGGGAGCAGGCCGAAGGCCCCGGGGAATTCATATTGCGTAATATCCGTTCCTTCACCGGAGAGACAGACGACCGGCAGTTCCGGCGGAATCTCCTGTATTGAGGGGCCCATCAGCAAATCCACCCGGAGCACGGCCCCGCCCGATGCCCGCATGGCCTTGGGATGATAGGGGTGGGCAGCTTCGGAAAGAAGGAGAACCCGTTTTACGCCGAATGCAACGGCCGATCGGATCAGCGTGCCCACGTTTTCCGGATCCTGGAAAGGGATCATCACGGTGCAGCCGTAGGCAAACCCGTCTTCCGGGCGCCAGGCGCCGGGGGCGGGCACCCGGATCAACAGCAGCGGCGAATCGGTTCCGGATGCGTCCAACTCCCGGAAAAGCGATGGAGAAAGCAAATACCAGTGCATGTGCGGGGCAAGGCCGTCCGGCGGCGGTCCGTGTTCGGCGCTCGATATCCAGGCGATGCAGCGTTCGGGAAAGGCGGCCATGGCCTCATCCACGATCTTTTTTCCGGCGATCAGCGCCTTTTCCGATTTTTTGATGCCTTTTACCGTCAACAGCTTTTTCAGGTCCTTATAGGTCTGGTTCTGCTCGCTTTCAATTTCGCGAAGCCGGTCGTCGGCCATGATGTTTTCCCGTACCTGCCACAGGGGGGCGTTTTTTCGTTGAAAGACCACGAGCCGGCGCTGGTGCGGCGTATGCGGAATGACATATGCCATGTCTTTCGCAAGGCGGTAGCTGCCTGAAAAACGGGTCTTTGCCGCCTCGATTTCATCATTGCATCCCGGCCCTTTCATGAACACGGCCAGGCCGTTTTGCGCCAGGCACCCTTCTATCCGCTCCAGGGTGTGTTCGATGTGCTCGACCGCGCGGGTAATGACCCCGGATACGGGCATATGAAACCGGGGGAAAATTTTTTTCCCGCATACGGCCGTGTCTTTCAATCCGAGCCGGTCAACGACTTCTTCGAGAAATTCAACGCGGTTCCGGCGGCTCTCGGCCAGGATGATCCGGATCTCCGGGAATCCGATTGCAAGGGGGATCCCCGGCATGCCGGCACCGGTGCCGATATCGATCAGCGGCGACGGAAGGTCGATCAGCGTTCCCGGAAGGATCGAATCCACGTAAAGCTTTTCCACCATGTTGGTGAAGTTGTGAATTCGGGTCAGGTTAAGCCGGGTGTTGTGCTCGCGCAGGATGTTGTGGTAGGACCATAATTGCCCGAGCTGAAATTCGGAAAACCGGATCCCGGCGCGGCCAAGAATCGCTGCCATTTCCTTTTTGCCGCGGGCTTTTTCCCCGGATTTTTCGTTTCCGCGGCGCGGGGTTCCAGGCGGACGGATGATTTTTTTTCCCATGATTTCGGACAATCCGTTTCAACGGTGTATGGGTTGGACCGCAAGCCGGCAGTGCCATATTACGACGGATAAAGAACAATGAATCTGCGACCGCCCTGTTTTTTTGTACCCCAATGGCCCGTACTGTATGAGGACAACCACCTTCTGGCCCTTTATAAGCCATCCGGGCTTCTTGTGCAAGGGGATCAGACAAACGATGTCTCTTTGCTTTCACTGGCAAAGACCTGGATCAAAGCTCGCTGCAACAAACCGGGCCGGGTGTTTCTGGCCACGGTGCACCGCCTGGACCGGCCGGTTGCCGGTGTTGTCCTTTTTTGCCGGACATCCAAGGCGGCGGCGCGTATCAGCAGGCAGTTCCGGGAAAAGACGCCGAAAAAACGCTACCTGGCGGTGGTCGAAGGGATCATGGAAAAACCGTCCGGCACTCTGGTCCACCAAATCGAACGGACCCGCACCGCCACCAGCCGGATCGTAGCCGCCAGCACGTCCGAAAGCCGGGAAGCCCGCCTTTTTTACCGGGTCATGGAAACGGATTCTTCAAAAAGCCTTGTCGCCGTTGACCTTGAAACCGGCCGGCATCACCAGATACGAGCCCAGCTGGCCCATATGGGATTTCCGCTAATGGGGGACCTCCGGTATGGCGCATCCGGTCCCATGCCGGAAAAACAGATCGCACTGTTTGCCGAACGCCTGACCATAGCGCATCCCGTTACTTCAGCGCAATTGTGTTTTACCAGTCCCCTACCGGTGGGTTGGCCGTGGCCGGGCATGGTCGATCCCTCGGTCGCCCCGGTATGGAACTGGCGGCATCTGGCCGCTGACGTCTCGACGCATCTGGATATAAACAACAAGGATTGAGGTTTCCTGTCCGTATCACCTTTTTGTTGACAGGGAATCGGTTTCCTTTCATGGTAGATAATGATGACACCGTAAAAAATCCAATATCTGCGTTACGCGTGATTTCTAAGAATCTCATCACGCCAAAGGCGTGACTGCATTCTTCGAAATCACGCAAGCCTTGATCTTGAACTTTTTACAAGTGCATCAGATATAGGAATTTGACGATATTGTTGCCGGTTTTTTCGGCGTCGGGGTCGGGGTCGGTATCGGGGTCGAATTTCCAGGAAACGAAGCGATCAAGTACCGATACCGAGCCCGATCCCGACCCCGAAACGGAATAAGCGTTCCGGAAGCGCACCGCTCTGTGCATAGCGCGAGCGTGCATACGGAGGCAACAGATAAGGGCCAAAATTCGTTTTTCAATACACCAAGGAGAGATCAAATCCAATGAGCGATATTTACGAGAAGTTGCGGGAGCGCCTTGATGACATGGGATCGGGATACCCCAAAACCGATACCGGCGTGGAGATCCGTATTTTGCGGAAGCTTTTCTCTCCGGAAGATGCCCGGCGCTTTCTGGACATGACCCCCATGCTGGAAACGCCGGAATCCGTTGCCCAGCGTACGGGCGCAGAGGCAACCGAGGTCGCCGCACACATGGAGGACATGGCGCGCAGGGGGCTTTTGTTTCGGCATAAACGGGGGGAGATGATCCGCTATTCGGCCATCCCTTTCGTGGTGGGGATATTCGAGTTCCAGCTAAATACCGTTGACAGGGACCTGGCCGAGGACCTGGAGGAATATTTTCACAAGGGGCTCGGCAAGAGCTTTCAATCCACGGATACGCCCGTCATGCGGTCCATCCCGATCAACACGGAGCTCGTGCCGGAACAGCCGGTGGCGACCTATGAAGACGCCATGGCCATTGTCGATTCCCAGAAAGTCATTGCCGTTGCCCCGTGCATATGCCGGACCACCGCGCAGAAGATGGACAGGGGCTGCGGCAAGCCCCTGGAAACCTGTTTTGTATTCGGTTCCCACGGGCATTACTACGTGGAAAATGGTATGGGGCGGTATATTGACAGGGAAGAGGCAAAGCGCATCATTCGCGAAAACGAAAAAGCCGGCCTGGTCATGCAGCCGTTCAATTCGCAGCACGTGGGGGGCATGTGCTCCTGCTGCGGAGATTGCTGCGGCATGCTTCGGTCGTTACAGCTGCAGGAAAACCCGGCGGAAGCGGTCAAGAGCAACTATTATGCGCAGGTGGAGGAAGACCTGTGCTCCGGGTGTGAAGTCTGCCTCGACCGCTGCCAGATGGATGCCATTGAAATCATGGACGAAAAAGCCGTTGTCGACCTGAAGCGCTGCATCGGCTGCGGCCTCTGCGTTACCACGTGCGACATGGAGGCCATCCGTCTCGTTCCGAAAGCCGGGGAACTGCGCTACGAGCCGCCGGAAAACGGCATGGAGACGTATATGCGCATTGCACAGTACCGCGGGAAGCTATAGGCTGGAGATCAGAGACCGGAAGTTGGAAGGGCCTGCAGCCGCAGGGTATGAAGGGGCGATCCCGGTGATCGCCCTGTTTTATTCCCCCTTTTCCGGGATCGGGTACAGCCGGCTGCCGATCCGGATGAAAAGGCGGCCTTCTGCCTCTTCGAATGTGTCTGATATTTTCATCAGCGCCCGTTCGGTGAACTTGACCAGCCCCTCCGTCGATTGAAGATAGAGGCTGTCGCTTTTGATGAAAAGCTGCTCCGGTGTCAGGGGGATCTCTTTTCCCGTGTTGAGGAGAAGGGTGACATCGGCGCCGAAGTAAACGTCAAAGGCGAAAAGGGGCGTGTCTTCATACGGGAAGTAAACCTTTTCGATCACGCCTCCTTTGTCCTGAATGACAAAATAGCCATTTTCATCTCTGGATATGGCGCGGTGAAAATAGTCAATGATTTTCTTGTTCCTGAATTTGCCGTGTTCGTTCCGCCAGCAGCCCTGTCCGTCCAGGTAGAAAACCGCTTTTTCCCGGGGGATGATGATTTCACCAGG
>JAWOAV010000207.1:0-10290 GCA_046498365.1 Desulfosalsimonadaceae bacterium | reverse complement strand
CTTTATAATTTCCCTAATAGCACCACCATCACCGCCACCAACTACAAGCACTTTCTTTGGATTTATATGTGTGTTAAGTGCAACATGTGTAATCATCTCATGATAAACAAATTCATCCACATCAGTAGTCATTACCATTCCATCTAAAACTAACATCTTACCAAATTGCTTTGTTTCATAAATATCCAATTTTTGAATAGCTGTTTGTTCAGAATGAATTGTGCGAGAAACCTTTGTAGTAATTCCATGGTTTTGTGTTTGTTTTTCGGTATACCAAAGTTCCATAACTAAAAACACTTCCTTGTTACTTATATTGTATAAATATCACGTGTATTATATGAAACTACTATATAAAAGGCAATATTTTTTTGAATACCGGTTAATGCCATTTTTATCTCCTCACTTTCGCTATCCTTATCAATTAGTCAAAAGCCGCCTCCGGCATGCGGTCGGCATCGCTGCCGATTGTTGTCCGCACCACCGGAAGACGGCTCATATGTTGCTCATCAACCGACAATGGATTCCATATCAAGCGCCGGATGCCCTTTTTCCTTGAGGTAATCCATGATCTCTTCTTCGGATGTACCGACCGTTTCATCGGCGATCATATCGTAGAGATTCGGATACCCCAGCTCCTCGCCGCGGGCATCGATGCGTTCCTTGAGCTCTTCTTTCAAGCCCTTGGGCATCCATACGAGCCGCAGAATACCGCCGGTCTCCATGTCGGGCGGACCGTCACCGCGGATAAACTTCCGCTGGGTCACGTTGAACTTCGAGTGTCCGACAAAACCCGGTGACTTCGCACCGCCGCCCATGACGCCGGCCAGGGTCGTGAACTTCATGCCGCAGGGGGTGTCCCCGGTGTATTCACGGCCTACCGTCATGACGCCGTTGCAGGTCGGAAGCACCGCAGCGATGCATTCGCAGCATCCGCAGGTAGTCATGGGATCGTGAACGATGGAGTAGAAGTTGTAGCTGTCCACTGCGCCGCGGGACGCCTGCTTGACGAATTCGTTGACGCCCTTCCACTGGCCGAGACGGGGATCAATCGTTTCCCCCTTCTTGATGGGCTGGTTCGGACCGGTGGGATTGATCTCGAATGACGCCTTGCAGTCCATCCAGTTGTATGCGCCGCAGAGGCCGGTACGCTCCGGGCTCACCGAACACACGTGGTTGGGGGCAAAAGACTGGCAAAGCGTACAGGAGTAGTACGTATCCACGTCTTCGTCCCGCATGTTTTCCACGCGCTCGTCACGCTGTTTGTACTCGGCGCGCGCGCGTTCGGTCAGCTTGTCCACGTCCTTCTTGCCGGTATACAGGGTCACCTGGACCTTGTCGAGCACCTTGCCGAAATCCTGGTGCATCTTGGCATGCAGCACGACGCCGATATCCTTGAGGGTGAACCCTTTTTCAACGGCCGCCTTGCTGACGCGAATCCAGGAGATGTCGCGCTGGCCGATGTGCATGACGCCCTGGATATAGTTGATCAGGTGGTGGATCTGGCGTTCGAGAATCGGCTCAAAATCCGGCTGGAACTCGCGGCCGGCGATCTGGACATATATCCCCAGCGGCAGCGTGTCGCCTTCCTTCATATCGCCAATGTCGGAGCCGACGACCTCGACCTTCCCGTCTTCGATCTCTTTCATATCTGCCATTTTCACCAGCTCGGTGCACTGGGTTTTCCCGCCGCCCATCTGGCCGAAAAGGTCTTTTCCGCGAACGCGCTCGCCTTCGTAGGCCGGCCCGAAGGCACACGGGATATCGATGTCGGAAACCGTGACTTTCAAGCCGCGGACTTCCACGGAGCGCTGCACGATCTCGTCGTGGGGCACATTGGCGACCACGTGTTCGTAGGTGCAGATACCGGTGGGCAGAATCTCGGGAATATCCGTATCCGCCAGGGTCGGAAAACCCCAGTTGACGCAGCCGGCTGCGGCAACGCCCCACTCGGTGCCGATGTCGCCAAGGGCGTTGACAAAGGCAAAGATGCGGTCTTTGTTGTACTTGAGGATCCGCTTGTAGTCGCCGGGCTGCAGACCGCCGAATGCCATGGCGGCGCGGTTGGCAAAACCGAGTGCGAAAACGGCCGATGAAATGTCCGGGCCGAAGGGCACGATACGGGTATTCCAGCCGATCTGGACGCCCGCTTCGAGCAGCTGGTCGATAACGGAAGTGCCGCGGTGCTGGGCAGCGCAGAAGATGTACAGGTTCCGTTTCTGATAGTCTTCCACGATCTGCTTGGCGATTTCCGGAGAAGGTGCAGCGCCGACAATAGCGGCGAAACCCGGGGCGGAGCCGTCAACGAATTCTACGCCGCGCTTCCGCAGGACGATGTCGTCCGCGGGGCCGAGCCAGATTTTTCCGTTTTCAATATCCGGATCTTCTTCCGGGTAATAGAAATCGGGCTCCTTGACGATTCTCATGCCTTCCTTGAGTTCATAGGCCAGGATGGCGGCCATGCCGGCATCCAGAAGGGGGCCAAGAAACGGAAGGTGATGCTTCCCCTTGACATGGGGGGGGAGCAGCTTGCGGGCGAATTCCAGCGGCGCCTTCATGTCTTCCAGGGTTTCCACCTTCATGCCGGTAAGGGAATAGATCACCGGAAGAAAATACCCGGTATTCGGAAATTCCACCTTGGTGCTGGCGTCATAGGACTTGAGCATCTTGTCCAGTTCGCCTTCTGCCTGTGATACAACTTTATAGCCACCCTGAATGGCGGCAAATGCGATCAACTTTGACATGTGTTCCTCCTTCGTTGAGGATTTCTTTTATGTATTCTGAAATTTTTTTACTATATCCGGCTGGAATCCGCTTTATACGGCATCCAGTTTCTGACGGTCGGTCATGTCCATCAGCACGCGCTCCCTTGCCTTGTCAATGCCCAACTCCTTGCGCTTGGCGTCGATATGGGCAATCATCTTGCGTGCATGGAGGATCGGATCCGGTTCGTAATCCCACCTGCCGCCGTACATCTTGGCCATATCCTCAAAAAGGTGGTTCCGGAATACCGGTGCGCCCGATGCCGGGAACGTTGTTCCGAAAACGGTATAAACACCCGACGATACGAAATACTGGCCGATGGAAATGGCCTTTTCGCTCATCCATTCGGGAGCGGAACCGGCGGCGGGCAGGTCTTTGAGCTCGGAGCCAAGGCCGCCGGCCTTCACGACCTCTGTGGCTGCCAGAAGAATCCGGCTGTTGTCGACGCAGGAGCCCAGGTGAAGAACCGGGGGGATACCGACGGTTTCACAGACTTCCGCCAGGCCCGGACCGCAGTATACGCCGGCCGCCTCGGGCGTCAAAAGGCCTTCCATGGCGCAGGCAATGCCGTTGCAACCGGTGGTCAGCACGATCACGTCGTTCTTGATCAGCTCCTTGACGACCTCAATGTGCCCTTCGTTGTGTCGGGTCCGTGCGTTGTTGCAGCCGACCACGCCGGCGATGCCGCGGATACGGCCGTTGATGATATTGTCGTTCAAGGTGTAGTAGTCGCCGCGGAACGTGCCGCCCAGGTGATACTGGATCGATTCCACGCCGAAACCGGCGATCTGGGTGGCCTTCTGACGCGGGATCATGACGTCCGCGCCGCGGTTGGAAAAGTTATCGATGGCCATCTTGACGATGCGCTTGGCATCTTCCATGGCATAGTGTTCGTCGAACTGGATGTGGAGGACGTTGTCCTGCTCCATTTTGCCCATGGGATGGGTTGTGATCAGCTTGGTATGGAAGCACTTGGCCACGTTGGCCAGGTTCTGGAAGATACACTGCACGTCGACCACCATGGCTTCGCATGCGCCGGTGATAATGGCCAGTTCCTGCTGCAGGAAGGTTCCTGCGGGCGGAATGCCGTGGCGCTGGAGGATTTCGTTAGCCGTGCAGCAGATGCCGCTGAGCTGGATGCCCTTGGCCCCTTTTTCCTTGGCGTAGTCAATCATTTCCTTGGATTGGGACGCAGCCACGATCATCTCGGAAAGAACCGGCTCATGGCCGTGAACGATGATATTGACGTGGTCTTCCTTCATGACGCCGAGATTGGCTTCGGACTGAAGCGGGGTGGGGGAACCGAAAAGGATGTCCTGAAGGTCGGTAGCGATCATGGAACCGCCCCAACCATCGGCGAGCGACGCGCGCGCGCCCTGAAGCATCAGGTTCTTGTAATCCTGGTCAACGCCCATGTGAGTTCTGTGCATGATATCGACGATTTCCCGGTCGATATTTCTGGGCAGGACGCCCAATTTCTTCCATCGTTCATACGTCGGCTTCGGGGCGCGCTTCAGGTTAATGACTTCGCCTTCCATTTTTCCCCATTCGCCCAAGGCGACTTCCGCCAGTTCCAGCGCTACTTCGTCCAGATCCCTGTCCTTTGTTTCGCCGTCGACCTCGACCTTTGTGGGAACGCCCATGGCTTCGGCAACGTTTACCAGCTTGACGGTATCCTTGATCTTATAGTCATCGGTTTCCTTGCGTGCAGCAGCCAGGAATACCTCGGCCACGGTCCGTCCGTGGTCGGAATGCGCTGCGGCGCCGCCGGCGATCATCCGGATAAAGTTACGGGCCGCGATGGTGTTAGCAGTTGCGCCACAAAGGCCCTTGCGGGTGTCTTCCCCCTCGATGCCGCCCTTGGGCAGGGGCAGCCGGCACGGGCCCATTGAACAGTTCTTGCAGCAGGTTCCCTGCAGACCGATATTACAGGGCTTCATGGTTTCCGCACGATCAAAAATCGTCTCGATGCCCATCTTCTGGGATCGAATGATCATTTCCCGGGTTGCCATATCAATGGTTGCGTTTACCGGGTCAGCCACCTTGGGTGCCTTGGCTGATTTGTCTTTTTCTTCTGCCATTAGAGGTTCCTCCTCTTGTTCGTAATTTATATTCGGCAATGTCAATTATATTTTCGAATGATCCGTTCGGGCCGCAGCCCTGCCGCCCGAATTGTCCGTTTGCATATGCTTTTGCTATTCAACGCGGCGGTGAATCCGGTTGAGCCGCTCAACGATCTTTTCCAGCTGGTCCTTCTGCTCTGCCGCAGGCGTCATTTTGCCGGTTTTTGCAGCAGCCGCTTGCTCTTTTTTCGATGTCTCACGCTCTTTTTTGCGCTTCTCGCGAAGCTTCTGCTCTTCTTCTTCCCGTTTCTGGCGCGCTTCGGCTTCGGCTTTCTTTTTGGATTCTTCCTCGGCCTTGGCCTTGGCTTCGGCATCCGCCTTGGCTTTGGCTTCCGCCTCCGCCTTGGCCTTGGCATCCGCTTCTGCCTTAGCCTTGGCATCGGCTTCCGCCTTGGCCTTGGCTTCTTCGGCTTCCCTGGCCTTGGTCGCTTCGTCCTTTTCGGGCGCTGGTTTGGCTTCCGCTTTCGGGGCCGGTTCCGCCTTGGGTTCCGCCTTGGGTTCCGCCTTAGGCTTGGGCGCCGCCTTCTTTTCTTCCTTGGGCTTGGCTTCCGCCTTCTTGGGTGCCGCTTTCTTTTCCGGGGCCGGTTTCGCCTTTTCTTCCGCGATGGTCAGATCCGGCTCAGGGGCAATTTTGCTGAAATCGACATTGGCGTCGGCCAGACGCTTTTCAATCGGCGCCACATCCTCGGCGCTGCCGCCATCACTCATCAGGCCGATAAAGGCCTTGACCATGCGAATGGCTTCCGGATGCCGCATGATAAGAATATCAGACCCCGCCAGCAGGTACGTAACGGCTCCTACCGCTTCCATCATGATGGCGCGTTTTTCCGGATCGCCCAATTCGGGGGCATCCTCTGCGGGCTGACCGGCTTCCTTGCACCGCCAGATTTCATTGCCAAGATTATTGATAATCGGATACTGGAGCTTGTCGTCCCCCTGGAGAAGGGCAGCCATCCGGATCCGCTCCATGACGGAATAGGAGTATTCCAGCCCGTATCCCAAACCGCCGGTTGTGGGATCGATGATGATTCTTTCGGTGGGTACGCCCAGGTTTTCCAACAGAATGTTGACTTGTTTGGCCAGGTTGACGTCGATGGGAGAAGATGAAATGACCGTGTGGCCAAATCCCATGGCGGAAGCGCCGATCCCCTTGTGGTTGTCGTCTTCCACCGGGCCCAGAACCAGGTTTTTCCCTTCGAAGGACTCGGACACCTTCTTCAGCACTTCGTCGTCTTTCTGCGGATTGGCGGTTCCCCAGAGAATCAGGGGCACGTCAATGGCCTCCAGGACGCTTTTAACGGTTTTGACCACGTCTGCGGGGCTTGCATTGTTGCCGTTGGGATCGGCGCTCTTCAACTGCAGCACGATCATTTCCGCCCCGTACTCATCCACGCACTTTTTCGCCCATGCTGCAGGATCTTTTATTACATCCTCAAAAGGCTTTTTTGCCGCCTCCGCCCAATCGGTGGGCTCCATATCCCACACTTCCATGGCGATCCTGGGTTTATTGGGCATCTCCCCTTCAAAAAGATAAAACGGGAGACAGCTTGTGCCACCGACCGTCACAGCCTTGTCACCTTTGCCGATGGTTATCGGCCGGATGCTGCCTGCATAGGTTTCTTTAACGATTTCGAAGCCCAATTTTACCTCCTTATAAAATTATTGCGATTACAGTTAAACACATGAATCCTATCATTATCCTTGAAAAAAACGCGTTTGGCTCTCTTGCCCGTTTACCGCCGAAATTCCGTCTTGCACGTGCATCCGGACGGTCTTCTATCCATCCAATTGATACGGTTGACAATGCCGCGGCGCACACCGCCAGCAATGAAAAGGATTTCACCAGGTGCGCATCTCCTGCTGCAAAGCCAACTATTTGTGATTTATTGTAATTGCCTTTTTACGCAATTCATCCGGACCCCCATCGAACACCCGGGCCGGAGAAAAAACACTGCAAAAGAGAAAATAAATATCAAAAAAAAAATATTTGTCAATAATTATAGGTCCATCATCCTATTTTAGAACAGGGAGTTTATTCCCGGGACATATTTTCCATGTCTTTGCGCCGCGCATCCATTCTGGCTTTCAATTTCGGGAAAAGATTCAAATCGGTATGGGGCAGGAAAAGCGCCGCAATATAATTGTCCATGAACGACTGGGTCTCGGAGAGTTCAAAATTGGTTATCCGCTTGATGGTCTGGGTGACATCCCCACGGATCCGGTTGGTCAGGGAACTCATCCGGGCCCCCATCAGGGAACCGTTCCCGACGAAGATGACCTTTTCCGTGTCGATTTCCGGAAGCAGCCCGATGGTCATGGCTTTTTCCAGATCCACGTAGCTGCCGAACCCACCAGCGAGTATGATACGGTCGATGTCACCGATGGAAAGGCCGACTTCCGAAAGCAGCGTCACGCAGCCGCTGTATATGGCTCCCTTGGCCCGCATGAGATTGTCGATATCGATTTCATTCAAAACAATATCCCGATCCGTACCCGATACGTCCGCCCACGCAAGAACGTATTCATACACGTCGTCCTTTTCCCGGATGCGGGGCGTGTCGATGTCCCGGTTGAATTTTCCCCGGTTGTCCAGAATGCCCATTTCAAACAGCGTAGCCACGATAATGATCAGACCGCTGCCGCAGATTCCTTTGGGCCGAACATTGCCGATGGTTACATTCATAGGCTCGAACGT
The DNA here is from genome assembly GCA_046498365.1 of Desulfosalsimonadaceae bacterium. Taxonomy (GTDB): domain Bacteria; phylum Desulfobacterota; class Desulfobacteria; order Desulfobacterales; family Desulfosalsimonadaceae; genus B1SED10-16. The sequence goes on along the minus strand of JAWOAV010000207.1, from coordinate 2,712 downwards.
TGCCGGGTCGATGGAAAAATCCTCGATGGCCCCTTCCGTGGCGCGCATGCCCAGCTTGATCCCCCCCCCTTCGAATGCCGGACCGGCGGAACAGGCTGCGCATACCATCCAGTCCTTGTTGCCGATAACGACTTCCGCATTGGTACCAATATCAATATAAAGGGTAAGCTCTTCATCATGATACATTCCGGAGCCCATGATACCCGATACGATATCGCCGCCGACATAACTCGATATCTGGGGGTATACCAAAACGGTTACATGATCTCCCAGCTCAAGACCGATTTCAGAAGGCTTGAACGGCGGATAGATCAGTGACGCGGGGACATACGGCGACCTGCGAAGATAACGGGAATTGATTTTCAAAAAGAGCTGGGTCATGGTGGTGTTGCCGGCAAAGGTAATGTGGGAAACTTCGTCAGGGTCGACTTTCGATTTCTTCAGAAGCTTTCCCACCACCTGGTTAATCGTTGACAAGACCCGTTCATTGAGGGTTTCAAGACCGTCTTTCTTTTCGGAATATACAATGCGGCTGATGACATCCTCGCCGTAGCTGAGCTGAGCGTTGAAATCACCGTATTGGGACAACACCCGACCGGCTTTGAGGTCTATTATTTCCCCGTATACGGTCGTCGTACCGATGTCGACCGCCATCGCATACGTCCTGTCCGAGGTGTCTCCCGGTTCAATATTGATAATCCTGTTTTTGCCATCTTCCCGGACGGGCCGGGCAATGGTTACGGTTACCTTGAAATCCTCCTCACGCAATAGGTCGGGAACCTTTCGGATAACCGAAAGGTCGAATTCCAGCCGGTGTTCACTGTGGGTTTTGCGCAAATAGTCGACCAGGCGGGTCATATCCGCCACGTTGTCCGCATCGGTCGGAGGGGGAAGCTCTATGTATATCTTTTCAACAGGCGGAACAAAAAGGCCTTTTTCCTTTAAATCATCGAGGTTGAGTTCTCTAATCCGGGCCGTTTTCCTGGCGGTGGCCTGAAGATTCAACACGCGCGCATCAATGGACGATTCCGTGGGGACCCTTACGGTCAGGTCGCTTTTTACTTTTGCCAGGCATGCGAGGCGGTAGCCCTTCTCCCTGTCCTCCGCGGAGAGCATCTCTGAGACGCCGCCGTCCACCTCCCCGGACTCGATGATCACCCGGCATTTTCCGCATACCCCTTCCCCGCCGCAGGAGGCATTGATATGCACCCCGCTGTCCATGGCGGCACGGATAAGCCTTGTATTTTCCTCTACCTTGATCTGCTTTTCATGGGGAAGAAATGTAATATTGTATTGCGTCATATCCACGTCCTGTAGCGAAAATTCGAATGATGGGCAAGTACCCGGTATAACCCCTGCACGCATTGTGCCTGCGCTGCAAGCCACGACTGAATTAAGAGATATACCTCAAAACTACGGGCGGGTCAACCACCGAACCGAACCCTATGAATATCATTTTCCGGGCATCTGTGGGATGAGCGCTTTCTCTTGCCGGGCATACATTTCCGGCGCATCCCTGCGCATTTTCCGTGCCGCTACCGCCGTTTTTCAGCAGAGACCACCTCCACGATGATTTTCTGCGCCAGCCCCCTGCCGAGAACATAGCGCTGGTCATCTGCAACCACCACCACCTGCCCCTTGCCGAAATTGGTAAGGATCTCGACTTTATCCCCGACCCGCAGCCCCATGCTCATCAGGCGCACCCTTGATGCGTTGCCGCCGATAAGATCTTTAATAATAAGCTTCTCACCGGGCTTTGCCAGCACCAGCGGCATTTTTTGGGCCCTTTCCGTCTGGCACCGGGGGCATATGCCGTAAATCTCCATCCGGTGCTGCAGCATGTAAAAATTGTAATCCCGGGCAATCCTGCGCTGCAATTCTTCGAGCTGCTGGCTTTCAAACTCGACAACATTGCCGCACTTGGTGCATACCATGTGGTCATGATGCTGCCCCAGGTGTTTGTGTTCATAATGCTGCACCCCGTTTTGAAAATGGTTTTTCTGGGCAAAACCAAAACGGCACATCAATTCCAGGGTCTCGACGATAAATTCGCTTGAAAACGAATACCCCTGCATCTTCAGGTAGGCTTCAAGGTCCTCCGGGGTGATGTGGTCTTCGTTTAAAAGAAAGGCGTCCAGCACCACCAGCCTGTCTTCCAGGCAGTCAATGGCTTCCTGGCGGAACAATTTTTCAAATTGCTCCCGCTCGATGGCATGAATCTGTTTCATGGTTTTTCCATGGATAAGTAAATGAATACGCGCTGTATTTTTACAATTCGGGACCATTGTCTGCGGCACCAGGGCCGGCAAAAAAAACCGTATCAATTAAAAAAGGATCAGTAATACAATTTTTGCCCATTTTCAAGGGGCGAATATTTTATTAGAATTTTTCTATCCGCTGTATTACATACAACCATATGACACCCTTACACACCGTCCGTTGACGCGGTAAAAACAGTGCACACGAACCCATCATCCGCAGAAAAAAACAGCCGCGCGGTATCGTTTCCGGTCTACCTTTTCAAGGCCTCCGCCTGGTGTGCGGCCGCATTCGCCTTCAGCGGTTTCTTTGCATCGCATCAACCGGAATAATATTCATGTTCTACTCTTACATCTCCAAATTGAAGTTCAATATTTTCCTTGGGCCCCGATGTACTCTGATATAGTAACTCCAAAGGCATTATATCCGTATGTTTCAATGATTGTGTATAGT
>JAWOAV010000192.1:0-27045 GCA_046498365.1 Desulfosalsimonadaceae bacterium | reverse complement strand
TGGGGGCGCATCCCACTCCCCAGGAAATTATTTTATTATGAAGGCTTCACAATGCGAACTCCCTTATCGGAAAAACTTGGCTGCTCGATTCCGGCCTGTTCTAATATCCAGTATTCGATCTTCACATGCCACATCCGCAAAAGGTCCAACGGCCGGCGACGGTAATGTTTTTCAGCAGTAGCGGATGGCTTGTGTCCCATAATTTGCGCCACAACCCCCGCGGGAACCTCTACCCACTCAGCCAGGGTGCCAAATGATCGGCGCAATCCATGTAAAGTCAAACCTTCTATCCCTGCTACTGCCAACGCTTTATTATGCGGAATGCGTGGCTCCTGAAGTCTGCCAGACGCTGCTGCAGGACTTGAAAATACAAAAGAATTTCGGCGCGGCAAAGGGGCCAGCAAAAAAGCAACATATGGCGTCAACGGAATCGTTCGAAGCCCCTCAACCTTATCATGAATGGTCAAACCTTGCCATTTGAAATCGACATCTTCCCATTTCAATCCGGCCAGTTCTTCCCTTCGGGCACCAGTGAGCAATAAAGCCTGCAGATATGAAGAGATCACTGGATTGTAAAGCCCCCTGACCGCCTCAAACCATACCTTCAGTTGCTCCCGCTGCAGGCAATCCTGCTTTGCGAGCTTTTTGGGCAGTACATCCCGCTTTATCCGGTTTGAACAAGCATCCGTAGATGCAAGCCCCTTATATTCGGGATGGTCTGATGTCCAGTTAATAAACGCCCTGAGAGCGTCAAAGGCAATCCGGGTCTGCGTCCCACGCTTCACTACCTCTTCCGAGGCCCACCTCCTGATGGTTTCTGAGGTCAATTCGGCCAGCTTCATATGCATAAGCGGGGCCAAAGGTCCAGGCTTGGTCTTGCCCTTCCCTCTTTTCAATTTCTCCCCGCCAGGATGCGCAATACGGTTATGGTCGGCAAGGTGCCGATCACTCCATCGATCCCTTTTGGCTGCTAAATAAATTGGCCATATATCAAGTAATTTAAGATCATTACGAATGGTTTTTTCTTTTTTGGCTTCCTGTTCTGCCAGTCGTTCTTTTTTCTCGATCCTTGGATCGAAGCCCTGATCAATGAGTCCTTGAAGCCGCCGAGCCTCTTGTCTCGCCCCAGGAATACCGGGTTCAGTAGAATCAATCGCCCAGGTCTTTACATCACCAATCGTTAAACGGATAGTTTTTCCATTAAGCCTTCCCTGAAAGATGAATGCTTTTACCCCATGAGTTGCACGCACCCCTAGTCCCGGCACTTCAGAATCCCACAAAAATACCTGCCTGGCTTCTTCAGGGCATTTGAAGTCCCGGACCCTGCCAGCCGTCAATTTTTGTCTTGGCATCATTGACCTCTTATGCTTTCATAGTGTCAGTTATAGGTTCAGTTACCCGAAAGTCGGTTACACAAAACCGAAGGTTAAAAGGCTTATTTTTGTGTAAGCACTATGTAAGCAAAAAACATCAATATTTGTCAATTGATTTATGTTGATACAAAAAATAAATAAATATAAATAATTGATTTTATATTAATTTATTACAAATAATCAATGCCGATCAACGTATACTTTTTCGGTCTCATAACCCGAAGGTCAGAGGTTCGAATCCTCTCCCCGCTACCAATCAATTCCTTCAATTACAGGCATTTATATTTTTGCCTGTTTTTCCTTTTTTTGCGGAAAGCGTCAATTGGTGCAATATTGGTACACCTGTCTTTCCGTGTCGCTTCCATTTCCGGCTTTTCAGTGAACACCCGCTTTGCCGTCTGCGTTTGATTTTCCCGTCGGCAAATACTCCACCAAACGCCGAAACCTCAGCCTCCAGCCGTTTAATCTCGTGCGATTGGGCATCCCTGCACTTCTGTTATCCGGGATTAAATAGAAGCTACTTTCCGAATCCCTTCTACTTTGTTTTTTTCTTCTGTTGAATCTTGGCCTGGGCCGCCTTCATGGTTCTGACCAGCCGATCGATGTCAACCGGTTTCTGCAGATACGCGAAAGCGCCCAGCGCCATGCAGCGCGCCTCGTCCTTTTCGGAACCATGGCCCGTGAGGACAATAACCTCTATGTCCGGATTGGTCTGCTTCACCTTGCGCAGCACCTCAATTCCATCAATGCCGGGCATCTTGAGGTCCAAAATCATGACCTCCGGCTCCTCCTCCCGGATAAAATTCAAGGCCTCGGTACCGTCGTAGACCACCGCCGGCCCCATGTCCCTCATGCGCAACCGCTCTGAAAGCGTCTGAACGAACTCCCGTTCGTCATCCACCAGCAGGACCTTGTTCAGGGGTTCGAAATCGTACTTGCGGTAGATATCGGTCTTATAAAAATCCTGCCCCACCTTGGTCCGGACGGACTTGACCCCCTCTATAGGAGAAACAATGGCTTTGAGATCCTCCTCCAACCGGCTGAGCATGAGCACATTCTTGTTAATGACGAGCGTGATGTCGCCATTGTTTGCTGAAACGTCCGAGTCATGCCCTTCCCTGGCCAACGCCACACCTACCCTGGCGGCCAGCTTGAAATCCTCCACGGCCTGCCTGGATCTGGCCGTGGGATTGAGCACATCCTTGTCCAGATTGTCAAGAACAATGGATACAGCCTCATCTTCGGAATGCTTATCCATGGGGATCATTATGTCGTAGAAAGCCGGATCCCAGGGATCTTCCTCCCCGTACAGGTACCAGATCCATTTCAGAACGACTTCGTCTCTCTTGTGAATGAGATTAAGGGCCTCCTTTTCGGAAATCCGCCGCTGGCGGGCAGCATTTTCCCTTCTGAAGTTCATCTCCGCAATCAAGCAAACCCGGAGAGCGTGAGTGATCTCCCGGGGAATAAGGTGCGTACAAAACCCCGACACAAAAAGGCCCTCCTCCTCCAGGCTCTCGGCAAGGGCGAGCTTCATGGAAGCAACGGCTCTTTCCTTTTCGTGGGTGAATTTGTTGAAGACAGAAACCTTGCCGGTTAAGGCCCGTTCGATCTTCCCGGTATCCATTCCGGAAAGCCTGGCTGCCTCACTGGCGATATGGCTGTCCGAAAGCAGTCGGTAACCAGTCTTCTCCAGAAGGATTTCCGTCACGGCCTTCTCATTGCAGAACGCTCCACTGAAAAGGGTCAATATCGGCATGATGAAACTCCCTTGTTCATCGAATTGTCAGTCTGAATAGCAGACCGTGCTCAAAGGACAGCTTGCCTTCTCGGCTTCCGAATGAACACCGTCATGGATGGCGAAAAATGCAATATGCTCGGTGGAGAAAATATGGTCCGTGCCGATTTTCTCCAACAGATGGGTTCGCATGAAGACCTCCATGACGGACTCGTTCACACCGCTGAAGGAGATGTCAATGCCCGCGCTTCTGACCCGGTCGATTATCAGAGAGAGCGCCTCCTCACCGGAAGCGTCAATATCGCTGATGCCGTTGGAAACGATCAGGATATGGCGCATCTTTTTCTTTACCCGGATCCGCTGGTTGATCTGCTCCTCCAGATAGCTGGCGTTGGCAAAAAAGAGCGGACCGTCAAATCGAATCATGTCCATAATATCGCACTGCCGCAACCCATGGTACAAGGCGTCTTTAAGGCAAGCATCCTCACTCATGGAAAGGGAGGCGATCTTCGGCCGCATGGACTTATAGAGAAATACGAGAAGCGAAAGGACAACACCCAGCAGAATGCCTTTTTCCAGGTGCGGAGCATAGGCAAGGGTCGCCGCGAAAGCGATAATGGAAATGGCCCCGTCGTACCACTTGGCCCGCCATGCGTGGATAAAACCCGAGACGTTGACCAGGCCGATGACCGCCATCATAATCGCTGCGGCAAGGACCGCCTGGGGCAAATGGTAGAGAAGCGGTGTAAAAAATAGCAGAACGATGACGACCATGAGACTGGTAAACACGCTGGCGAGCCCGGTACGGGCGCCTGCCTGCAGGTTGAGCGCGGAACGGGAAAAGGATCCCGATGTGGGATAACTTTTCCCTATGGATCCCAGGATATTCCCCAGTCCCTGGCCGATGAGCTCCTGGTTGGGATCGAGCTGCTGTCCGGTCTTGGCGGCCATGGCCTTGGCAATGGAAATGGCTTCCATAAAACCCAGGATGGAGATGATCGCGGCAAAAGGCAAAAGCTGCATCAAAACGCCGAAATTGATCGGGGGCACGGAAAAGGAGGGAAGTCCCTGAGGCACGACTCCCACTACCTCACCACCGCCAATCATGAGCAGGGAATCGGTATCCAGCGAATCGTTTTTGACGCTGATCCGCCAAGTGCGGCCATCGGTCTCCGCCCCTTCAGGAACCTGCTCCTGGGGATAAAATACCATTGTCCCGTCAGGCCGTTCCACACCGGCAAAGAGCATGTCCCTGAGCTTGCTGCGCAACTCCATGGCCCTGTGCTCGAGCCGTTCGATCTGAATGTTGATCACGTTCAGATCGTGTTCCATGTCGAGGGTGCGGATTCTTCTCTTGTCTTTTCTGGCCTGTTCGAGCTTCGAATTGAGCGCCGTCCGTTCTGCGGCAAGCCCGGGAATGTCGTTCACGATGTCATTGTACGCCTCTATCAGATCGTGCGCCTGCGGCGCCTCTATTTCGGATAACGAGACCCTGGTATTGTGTTCGAAGTCAAGCGCCCAGGAGAGCAGAATGGTAATCGTCGCCGCCAGCAAAACGCTTGGGATTCTTGGAGATATCCGCTTCAACCCGAACATGATGGCGAAAGCCAGCACCGCCATCAGCACGGTGGGCCAGTGGGTATAATGCGCCGCCGATTCCAGCACATGAATAACGGTGTCATAATGATGTTCTTCACTGTCCACATGAACGCCGAAAATCTTCGAGAGCTGTGAGGTGGCGATAACGATGGCTACGGCATTGGTGAAACCGTTGACTACCGGATGGGAGAGGAAATTCACCACCAGCCCGAGCCGGAGTACCCCCAGAGAAAATTGGAAAACGCCCACCATAAACGCCAACAGAATGGCATAGGCAATATACGCCTCGCTTCCGGCCGTCGCCAGGGGCGCCAGGGAGACCGACGTCATGAGCGAGACAACGGCCACGGGCCCGGTCGCCAACTGGCGGCTGGAACCGAACAAGGCGGCAATCATGGGGGGAAGAAACGAAGCGTACAGTCCGTAGTACGAGGGAAGTCCGGCCAACTGCGCATAGGCCATGGACTGGGGGATGAGCACCAAAGCGACCGTCAAGCCGGAAAGGGCGTCGATCCGTAATGCCTCCAGATCATACCCCTTAAACCATAGCAAAAAAGGGAAAAATTTACTCACCATCTTCAACCCCCCCGTCAGGTTGCCCCTGGAAGAGTTTTTCGGCACGGGTGCGCAAAATCCTAAGGCGGCGTACTCACGTCGAAGCGGAAAAGAAAGGTTTGCTTACTTTGAACCTTATAAAAATTGGATCCTATTCATTATTTTGCCCTGCGGGAATCAAGGCGACCATATCAAGGGGCGTCGAACATTTCAAGCGAAAATAAAATTTGATTCTATAGATTCATTTCGCCCCCGATTCGAGTGTTCGTAACGAAATCTTTCCGCTTTTCGATTCCTTGATGCGAAAACGAAAAACAGGCGGCAATATTCCTGTTTGACAAGGACAATATTTATTTCTATATTGTGATTTGACGATACATATGTGAATGAAAAAAAGACCCGGATTCAGCCTTTTCTTTTACATCCGGATTCTCTTTTCGCCGCAATGAAAAAAACTGGGGCGAAAACGGAGAAATTATAAATTATATATCACGATGCAACGATTTATCGGCTTCATACACCGCAAACGCGGCATTAAAAAACAGGCCGTTTTAATTAAAATGAAACAAGCATTATGGATACGAAACACAACAAGGGGATGAAATGACGCAGCGGACCAAATTTGTACTCCTTCTGGCGGCTTTCCTTTTCGCCTATATTATGCCATTTTCCCATGACCGGGTGGCCGGGGCCATCCTGGAATCCTTCATGCTGCTGCAGGAATATGCCCGGGAGCACGTCATTTTCTGCCTCATACCGGCGTTTTTCATTGCGGGCGCCATTGCCGTTTTCATATCCCAGGCGGCGGTGGTCAAGTACTTCGGCGCAGAAGCCAAAAAAATCGTATCCTACGGCGTGGCATCGGTGTCCGGGACCATTCTGGCCGTTTGCTCCTGCACGGTCCTGCCGCTGTTTGCAAGCATATACCAGCGGGGGGCCGGCATCGGCCCGGCCATCGCATTTCTGTATTCCGGTCCGGCCATCAATGTGCTGGCCATAATTTTGACCGCCCGGGTGCTGGGATTTGAAATGGGGCTGGCCAGGGCCATCGGCGCTGTTATTTTTGCCATTGTCATCGGCCTTTCCATGGCCGCTATCTACCGGAAGGAAGACCAGGAACGGCTGGCCGGCCCGCAGATGCAGATGCCCGAAGAAACAATGCCCCGCAGGCTGTGGCAGGACCTGAGCTTTTTCGCGCTGCTGGTTATCTTCCTGGTGTTTGCCAACTGGGGCCGGCCGGCGTCCGATGCCGGTTTCTGGGCCGCCGTATACGACATCCGCTGGTATGTGGCAGGCCTTTCTCTGGTGCTTTTGGTGCCGGTACTGTGGCGCTGGTTTCAAAAGGACGAGATCAAGGATTGGGTGGGGGAAACCTACAATTATGCGATGCTCATCATGCCGCTCCTCTTTATCGGCGTCCTGTTTGCCGGGTTTTTCCTGGGACGCCCCGGCCATGAGGCATTGATCCCTTCCAGGTACGTGGAGGCGGTGGTAGGGGCGAGCCCCGCCCAGTTTTTCGCGCTTACCGGGATGCAGCAGGGAATGGCCCATGATATTATATCCGCCGCATGGCCGGTATGGACCAGTTTTTTCGCCTCCGTATCCGCGGCGTTCATGTATTTTGCCACTCTTACCGAGGTGCCGATCCTGCAGGGGCTCATGGGGTCCGGCATGGGCAAGGGGCCGGCGCTGGCCCTTCTTCTGGCCGGACCGGCCGTGTCCCTGCCGAACATGCTGGTCATCCGGGGAATCCTGGGCACCCGGAAAACAGCGATGTACATTGCCATCGTTATCGTTTTTTCAACCATCTGCGGGGTGTTTTACGGGCAGGTCTTTGCATGATCAAAATTTGAAACCGCCATTTTGCAAAAAACAATAATCAGGAGGTTTTTCATGGAAATTAAAATTCTGGGCCCTGGCTGCCCGAAATGCGCAAAAACAGAAGAAATTGTAAAGGAAGCCGTATCCGAATCCGGCGCAGACGCCGCAGTCGAAAAAGTCACCGATACCATGGAAATTGCAAGCTACGGGATTTTTGGCACCCCGGCGGTGGTCATTGACGGCGAGGTCAAATCCGTGGGCAAGGTCCCCAAAAAAGAAGACGTATTGTCGTGGATCAAATAAACAAAGCATGGGAAGAAGCGTGAAAATAACACCTGGAATCAAGCGGGGTGCCTGGTCGAAGAAGGGCTCCGGAATCTTCGGGGGTCATGAAAATCAGCAAAGACGAGGAATGATCGGACTGCTATGCGCCTGACAATGTTCTCACGGCCGGAGGCCATCCGAAAGATTGCAAACGTCATCCTGCCTTTTTTCGCAGCCGTGGCTGTTTACGGAAATTTGTCGTGCGATACCGGCTGCACGTATCTGCAGGGCGCTCTTTTCGGCGTGGACCTTAATTACCTGGGAATTTTGCTGGCCGCTGCCGTCGTAATTTTCAGCCTGCCCTTCAAAAACATGCAATACAGAAGATTTTCCCGCCATGCACGCGCCAACCTTCTTAGCATGGCAGTCGGCGGAGGCGTGGTATTGATCCATTTCCAGATGGTCAACCAAATCCTCTGCCCTTTTTGTCTCGTCTACGGTGCGCTGCTCTTCATATTGTTCCTGTTCAATTTCAACCGGTCAAGCCGGTGGGCCTGCGCTGTATCCTTTGTCATCGGCGTGCTGATTTTCGCTCTTTTCTTCGAAGGCTCGACCCTGCCGCTTTACGGGTTGTAATACACCAAAAACCATTCATCTTCCGCATATACGGGTGAAACAACAGCACTGAAACAGGAGCCACATCCCAATGAGCGAAAACAAGGAAAAGGTTATGGGACTTTGGGAAAAGTACCTCACCCTGTGGGTTGCACTTTGCATGGCAGTTGGAATACTGATCGGGTACATCTTTCCCGGCATGGCAAAATTTATCGACATGCTCTCCATACAACAGGTCAACATGCCGATCGGGATACTGCTGTTTCTGATGATTTATCCCATCATGATCCAGATCGATTTCAAACAGGTTATGGCGGCGGCAAAAGCGCCGAAACCCGTTTTGACGACGCTGGTTGTCAACTGGGGGATCAAGCCCTTTACCATGACCTTTTTCGCGTGGCTGTTCATGACGCAGATATGGGCGCCGTATATTACCCCGGAAATGGGGGCGGAATATACGGCCGGCATGATCCTGCTGGGCATTGCGCCCTGCACTGCCATGGTTTTTGTCTGGAGCTATCTTTCCGGTGGAAACATGGGGCATACGCTGGTCATGGTGGCCATCAATTCCCTGACGATGCTTTTTCTGTATGCGCCCTTGGGCAATCTGCTTTTGGGCGTTGCCATGCCCATACCCCTTGTCACGCTGGCTTTGACCGTTGGCGTTTATGTGGGCGTACCCCTGGCGGCCGGCTATTTCACCAGGAAAATCCTGGTACGTCGCAACGGAATGGCGTGGTTTGAAAAGGTCTATGTCAGAAAATGGGGGAGCGTTTCCCAGATTGCCCTGCTGGTGACGCTGGTGGCCCTGTTCATGCTGCAGGGGGAGGTGATTATTCAGCAACCCCTGGTTATCGTGATGATTGCCATTCCGCTGATCATCCAGACCTTCTTCATATTCGGAATCACCTATCTGGCCTGCAGGCCGCTGGGCATTTCCTATGAAGACGCGGCGCCTACTTCCCAAATCGGGGCGTCCAACCATTTTGAAGTGGCCATTGCCGTTGCGCTTACGCTTTACGGCACCGGGTCCGGGGCCGCGCTTGCAACTGTCGTGGGTGTATTGATCGAAGTGCCGATCATGCTGGCGCTGGTCCGCTTTTGCCTGCGAACGCAAAACTGGTTTCCAAGGGAACCGGAAAAAGCCCCGATTGCATGAAGACAGATTTTTTCATTGGGAAACGCCTGGAAATTCCACCCGCCGGGACCTTTTGTCTTGCCCCCGGCAGATCTGTTCGCGATGGATTTCATGAACCCGGACACTCAGCTTTGCCACGTCTGCGTCATCTTCCAGCCAATGCCTGATATTGCCCAGCATGCTTGCCGCATACGGATTGTCAGACCCGTCGGACAGGGCGTAATTGACCCAGAGGCCGTCTTTTCGATAGACGACAAGCCCTGCTTCCTCGAGGAGCTTCAAATGCTTGCTTGCCGTGGACTGGGCAATGCCTATCGCCTCACGGATTTCACACACGCACATTTCTTTATGCTGCAGCATTTTGATGATCTTGACCCGCGAGGGATCGGACAGCGCTTTCATCACTTTGATAAATTTTTTCATTGTTATTCCCGGTTGTGCATTTTTATTCCCGGTTGTGCATTGAAAATATTGCCGCGCCATCGCTTATATATCGTTACATAGCAACATAGAAACAATAACCGGCGTTGTCAAGAAAGATGGCTTTCCATCAATGCCTGACAGCCCGAAAAGAGGGCCTTCCGCCATGGCGAAAAGGACTTTACGAAAACAATCATATCGTGTTATGGTAAAATAACAGTATCAGAAAACCCTTTTCGCGCAGACAACGCCAATCATCAGAAAGAAACCGCCATGTGGAAAACAATTCTCACCGCAGCATTCATTTTCCTTTTATTTTCCGTCGCTGTCCTCCCTGCCTCGGAACCGCAGGGGCCGCAGCTGACATTTGCAACAGAGGGATACGATTGCGGAGAGGTCTATTTTGAGGAAGTGGATGTTCAAACGATTGAAATTGAATTTTCCAACACAGGGGACGCCCCCCTGGTGATCGGCAATGTCCGGGCATGCTGCGGCACCAGGGTCGTCCAATGGCCCCGCGAACCGGTTTTGCCGGGAGAAAATGCGACGATCGAGGTCAGATTCAGGGTGCCCAACAGACCGCATATGATCCGGAGAGTCGTTACCATCCAGTCCAACAGCACAAATGACCCGCGAAAACGGTTCCGAATAACGGGCCGGGCAATTCAAAAAGCCGAATAACCGGCATAAGTGCAGCTCAACGCGCGATTACCATCCGAAAGACAATACCGGAGGAATGCGATGCTCCGGTGGCGGAAGGGATAAGGATACACCGGCTGTGCTACCGGAAACGGCCGCGCATTAAAATCCGGTCTATTGTGTTTTGGCCACAACGCGGTTTCTGCCGCCTTCTTTTGCCTCGTATAACGCCTTGTCAGCCAGCAGCAGCAGCTCATCAACGCCGCCAACGGCTTCATGATAAGTGGCAAGGCCAATGCTCACAGTAAAAAAAATCTCCTTGTCCGCATAATGAGCAGGCGTTTTTTCAATGGTCGATCGCAGCCTTTCGGCCAGAAATGCGGCATCGTCAAGGAGGGTGTTCGGCAGGAGTATGCTGAATTCTTCCCCCCCGATGCGCCCCAGTATATCCGTCTGACGCAGGCTGCCTTTCAACTTTCCGGCCATATGCTGCAAAGCAGCATCTCCTGCGGCATGGCCGCAGGTATCATTGATAATTTTAAAATTATCGACGTCAAGGGTCAAAAGTGAAAAATACTGCCCATACCGCCTGGCGCGTTCGATCTCCCGGGCAGCCGCATTCATGAAATACCTGCGGTTCCACAATCCGGTGAGGTCGTCCGTGGTGGCCAGCTGTTCCAGCGCTTTTTCGGCCCGTTTGCTTTCGGTGATATCCCTGATCCACTCCACGAAAAATTCAACATTGCCATTTTCATCCAGTATGGGGGCAACACGCAGGAGGATCCATCTGCCATCGCGAAGCTCCTTTTCTCCCTGATGCCCTTTTTTGGTATGCAGAACGGATATCGCATGGCAGTCGCGGCACACATCATCATATCCCCGGTAAATCCGGTAGCATTTCTCGCCAAGAATCCGCTTTTCTTCCGGCACTTCCCCCAATCCGCTCCAGTTGCTGTAGACGATGTTCATCTCCGGATCCTGTATCGAGATCATATCCGGAACAAGGGAGAGCATTTTCTGAAACCGCGATTCGCTTTGCCGCAAGGTATCCACGACCTGCCTGCGATCGGTGATATCCCACCAGGCACTGACGATTTCGCGCTTTCCTTCTTTATGCGCCATAAGCCGTTGCTGGTCATAAATCCATTGATATTCGCCTTTGCTGTTTTTAAACCGGTATTCAAAGGATTGCTGTTTGCCCTCGACGGTGTGCCGGAACATGCCGGCAAGAAGTTGATCAATGTCATCCGGATGCACATGATTCTTCCAGTTTTCAAAATTACCGATAAAATCCGTCGGCGGGAACCCGGTGACCTGCTCCAGGTTGTCGCTCACATAGGTGATGTCCCATTTTCCGTCAAGGATCTGATAGGAAGAGATCACGGATGGCTTTTGAAACATGAGGGTGTTAAGGATGCCTTCGATTTGCCTGAACTGCTTATCGCTCAAGATATTTTTTGTACCCGGCGGCGGGCTGTTTTGACCTGTTTGTTTGCTTTCTGTGCAAGATGATGTGCGCTCCGTCATGGCAGCCCCCTTTTTTTGACGCTGTGTCTTTCCCCGGTACGGATGTTTGTGGATGGTATGCAAGCAGGGAATTGATAATTGAAAAAAATTGAACTGCATGGAAACAATGCATAAAAAACATCTTCAAGAGCAAGTCAAGGAAAAACTGGGCCTGCATTTGCACAAAAGATCATTCCGGGTCATTGTATACCAAACTACCCGTATATGCAACCAAACCCGCAATTTTGTCGGATGAAAGGGTTCGATTTTCTGCTTGAACCCTTATCAATGTGCGCGTATAGTTACCACTTCTTCTTGCGCGCAAGGTGGCAGCCTTTACCTTTTCGAGTAGACGGAGAGATCTTCTAAACAACCAATCATAGGGAGGAAACATGACAAAACAGCCCCCTGCCCGGGATGATGCACTGAAACTGCTTACAGAATACAACACCAACCCGTCATTGATCCACCACGGCCTTGCCGTGGAGGCCGTCATGCGGTACATGGCCCGGAAACACGATGAGGATGAAGAAAAATGGGGTGTTATCGGGTTGATCCACGACCTGGACTATGAAAAATACCCGGATGAACACTGTACGAAAACCAAGGAAATTTTGGAAAAGCAAGGGTGGCCGGACGAATACGTCAGGGCGGTCATCTCCCACGGCTACGGCATCTGCAGCGATGTTGCGCCGGAGTCGCTTCTGGAAAAAACGCTGTATGCCATAGACGAACTGACCGGTTTCGTCACCGCCTGCGCGCTGGTCAGGCCCTCCAAAAGCGTAATGGACCTGACGCCCAAATCCGTTCGAAAAAAATGGAAGCAGAAGCACTTTGCCGCGGGAGTGGACCGCACGGTTATTGAAAACGGCGCACAGATGCTGGGAGTCGATCTCAACGACCTGATTGCCGATACGATCATGGGGATGCGGGAAGTGGCGGATGAAATCGGCCTTAACGGTTCGGAAGAAACCGGCGCGTGACAAAAACACCGGAAAGGGGGGTCGATTATTCCGGCGTGATCAGCCCGGGACGCATGGTGTTTTCAAGCTTCAGGCGCAATTGTTCGAATTCTTCCGGTGTACCGGTTTGGGGGACAAAAAATGCCTCACCGAACCGGAGTCTCACCTTTGCGAAAGGCTTTGGAAGCATGAAACGGTCCCAGCTTGTAAAATACCACGCCCGGTCGGCGGTCACGTAAAACGGGACGATGACAGCCTCCGCCAGCTGGGCAAGGCGTATGACCCCCGCCTTGACGATGCCGGCAGGCCCCCGGGGTCCGTCCACGATGTGTCCCGCGATTTTTCTTCGCCGCAGCTTGGCGACCATCTCGTCCAAGGCCTCTCGCCCCCCCCTGGAGGATGATCCCCTTACAATGTCCCAGCCGGTGCGCGTGGCAACCCCCGCGATCAGCTCCCCGTCCGCGCTCCTGGAAATCATCAGCGGGGGCCGGTATGGGCTGTAGTTCCGGAAGTGCCGGATTGCCGAAAAAAACTGCTGATGCCAGCAGCATATCACGACGGGCTTTCCGTTTTTCACCACGTCCATCCAGGTCCGCTCATTTTCCACACGCAGCCGGAACGTGGCGGCATAGGCGCGCACGGCGCGGTACAGCAATGCGATGGTGGGATCAGCGGAAAGGAGCCTCCGCATTTTTTTGGTCATGAATCATCCTTTGTGTCATTGCCATCCGCCGCTCTTTTACGGCCGGACATCGAACCAGGGCTTTGCCCTTTCCAGTTGACCGGCCAGCCGGAAAAGCGTGGCCTCATCCCCGAAGGGTCCGACAAAATGAACGCCGATGGGCAGGTTTTCGCTTCCCCAGTACAGCGGGACGGACATGGCCGGCAGTCCGCAAAGGTTGGCCATCTGGGTAAAAGGCATTTTTGAGAGACTTTTTTCCGCCATCTGGTCCACAATGCCGGTCATTTTGAGCAACCCGCCAAGCCGAAGCGCATTGACTGCCTTTACGGCGAAAGCCTCCAGGGCGCTTGGATTCAACTCCCCGATTCGGGGGGGTGGGACCGCAAGGGTGGGGCAGAGGTATAAATCATACCGCTTGTAAAATTCACCCATTTTCCGGGCGGCCCGGTCCCACTGCCGCATGGCTTCCACAAAATAAGCCGCTGAAAAGCTCCTTCCCAGCATACCTAACGTCCAGGTAAGGGGTTCCACGTCGCCGGGTCTGGCCTTGCGTCCCAGCACGTCCGCCAGCTCCCGTATATCCGCACCGACCTCCCCGAAATAAAGAGTGAGGTAGCTTCTGGCCAGGGCCATTCCGTCAATATCGGGTTCGGCCTCTTCCACGTGATGCCCCAGGCTCTCCAGCAGGCGGGCCGCTTCCGCCACAGCGGCAACGCATTCACCGTGAACCGGCGTGCCGATTGGGGACCGGGTATTGAAGGCGATTGTAAGGGGCGAAGGATCCGTTTCCACCTCTTCGATGTAGGATCGTTCCGGCGGACGAATTTCATACGGCGCCCCCCTATCCGCTCCATGGGTCACATCGAGCATGGCCGCACTGTCCCGGACCGATCGCGAAATCACGTGCTCCTGGACCGCCCCCTGCCAGATCCGGCCATGATCCGGCCCGGTCGGATTGCGCCCCCGAGAGGGTTTTATGCCGAAAAGACCGCAACACGATGCGGGAATGCGTATGGATCCGCCGCCGTCACCGGCAGACGCCATGGGCACCATCCCTGCGGCAATGGCAGCCGCGGAACCACCACTGGAGCCGCCCGGGGTATGCTCCTTGTTCCAGGGATTTCTGCAGGGACCGAACACCTGCGGCTCGGTCACCCCTGTCAGACCGAACTCTGGCGTGTTGGTTTTCCCCAGGATCATCAGGCCGCTTTTTTTAAACCGGAGCACCATTTCGCTGTCATGGACGGCGGGGATATTTTTCAGCACCCGGTTCCCGTAGGATGTCGGCACGCCCGCGTAATCGGCCAGAAGGTCCTTAAGCAGAAAGGGCACCCCGGCAAACGGTCCATCCGGGAGCGGCCCGGAAGCCGCCTTTCGCCCCTGCGCATCCATACGGGTCACCACGGCATTGAGCCCCGGATTGTGCCGCTCGATCCTGTCGATGGCTTCCTGGCACAGTTCCTCCGGGCTGACTTCCCCCGCTTTGACCAATTCGGCCAGCCCCAGTGCATCGTAGCGCTCGTACTCGGCAAAATTTCCCATTCCACGAATCCTTTTCATGAACAGGTTCAAGGCAAGGGGCGCTGCGGCTCTGCCCGTATGGATCCCGGCGAATCGATTTTACTTTTGGGCCAGGGCGGCATGCGCTGCCGCCAGCCGGGCGATGGGGACCCGGAACGGGGAGCAGGACACGTAATTGAGACCCAGTTCGTGGCACAGGTGAATCGATTTGGGGTCCCCGCCGTGCTCGCCGCAAATGCCGCATTCAATGTCCGGCTTGACACTGCGCCCTTTTTTCACGGCGATCTTCATCAACTCGCCTACGCCGTCATCGTCAATGGTCGCAAACGGGTTGTAGGGCAGGATCTCGGTTTCCAGGTATTCCACAAGAAATCCGGCCTCGGCGTCGTCGCGGGAGATGCCGAACGTCGTCTGGGTCAAATCATTGGTGCCGAAGGAAAAGAATTCGGCCTTTTCAGCAAGCTGGTCCGCCGTCAGGGCCGCGCGCGGAATTTCGATCATGGTGCCGAACTTGTAATCGATTTTCATGTTTTGATCGTACATGATTTTTTTGGCTTCCGCTTCCAGCCTTTCGCGCTGCACCTTGAGCTCGTTGACATGACAGGTCAGGGGAATCATCACTTCCGGAAAAACGCTTATCCCCTCCTTGGCCACCTCGCAGGCCGCCTCGAAAATGGCCCGGACCTGCATAACGGTCAACGCGGGGATCCGGATGCCCAGGCGCACACCCCGCAACCCAAGCATGGGGTTGGCCTCGTCCAGTGTTTCCGCCCGGTGCAGGATCTGCTCCTTTTCGCGAATGCCCCGGAGAAGATCATCGATTTCAGCCATATTGGCCGCATGCATCAGGCGAATTTTCAGGTCGGCAAGCTCGCGGATCAGATCGGATGAGTTCGGGAGGAACTCGTGGAGCGGGGGATCGATCAACCGGATAATAACCGGCAGGCCGTCCATCACCCGGAACAGGCCAGCAAAATCCTCCTTCTGGAAAGGCAAAAGGGCGTCCAGGGCTTCTTTCTGCTCCACCGGACGGTCTGTCATGATCATTTTTTGAACGATGGGGAGGCGCTCCGATTCGAAAAACATGTGCTCGGTGCGGCACAACCCGATGCCCTGCGCACCATACTCGCGCGCGCGCTGCGCATCTCTGGCATAGTCGGCATTGGCCCAGACGCCCAGCCGCCGGAAGCTGTCCGCCCATTCCAGCAGCTTGATCAGCCACGCATCCTTGATGTCGGGAATAATGGTTTTGATTTTGCCGGCGTATACATTGCCGCTGGTGCCGTCGATGGACAGCCAGTCGCCTTCGTTGATGACTTTGTCCCCGACGTTCATTTTCCGCTTGGGAATTTCAATGTTCAACGTGGACGCTCCCACAACAGCGGGTTTTCCAAATTGCCGGGCGACCAATGCGGCATGACTGGTGCGCCCTCCCCGGCTGGTGAGGATGCCTTCCGCCGCGAGCATGCCGTGCACGTCGTCGGGCTTGGTTTCCGGGCGGACCATGATTACCTGCTTGCCTTCCTTTTTGGCCCAGGTTACCGCCAGATCGGCGTCAAAGGCGATTACGCCGGACGCCGCCCCCGGGGAGACGTTCAGGCCCTTGGCCAGCAGGCGCCCCTCGGAACGGGCCGCCTTGGTGGCGGCGGTATCAAACTGGGGATGCAGAAAAAAGTCCACCTGCTCCGGCGTGATCCGCATAACGGCCTCCTCGCGCGTAATCAAACCCTCCTCCGCCATGTCGACCGCGATCCGCACTGCAGCCCTGGCGGTTCGTTTTCCGTCGCGCGTCTGCAGCATCCAGAGCTTCCCTTTTTCAATGGTAAACTCCACATCCTGCATTTCCCGGTAATAATTTTCGAGCTTGCGCGCGATGGTTTCAAACTCTTTATAGGCCTCGGGCATTTCATTCTGAAGCTCCGCAAGGTCCTTTGTCATCCGGATGCCCGCCACAACATCTTCCCCCTGGGCATTGACCAGGTAATCGCCTTCCAGCTTGTTGTCCCCGGTATAACCGTTACGGGTCATGGCCACACCGGTGGCGCTGTCGTTGCCCATGTTCCCGAAAACCATGGTCACGATGCTGACGGCGGTGCCCAAATCATGGGGAATACCTGCAGCCTCCCGGTAGTCTGCGGCCCGTTTGCCGTTCCAGCTTTTGAAAACCGCCTCCGTGGCCAATTTCAACTGGATGGTCGGATCTGTCGGAAAATCATGGTGGGTATAATGCCGGTAAATTTCCTTGAATTCCCGGGTAACGGTCTTCCAGTCATCGGCCGTCAATTCCGCTTCCGTTTCCACGCCCGCCCGACGGCGCGCAGCCGTGAGCACATCCTCAAACACCTCGTCCTGTACCCCCATTACCACGCTTCCGAACATCTGGATCAGACGCCGGTAGGAATCATAGGCAAAACGCGAATCATTGGTCAGCCGGGCCATGCCTTCAGCGGTCTCATCGTTGAGTCCGATGTTCAAGACCGTATCCATCATTCCGGGCATGGAAAATTTGGCGCCGGAACGGCAGGAGACCAGAAGCGGCCGCTCCGGGTCGCCAAAAATCTTTCCCGTCTCTTTTTCGATTTGCTTAAGGGCTTCCAACTCCTGGTCCCACATGCCTTCCGGCAGCATGCCCCCCTTTGACAGGTATTCGTTGCAGGCCTCGGTCGTCACGGTAAAACCGGGCGGCACCGGGATCCCAATGCGAACCATTTCCGCAAGATTGGTCCCCTTGCCGCCGAGCAGCCCCTTGACTTTATCCCAATCCCGCCCCACATAGGCTTCAACCTCGTCGATTTCCTCAAACAGATATACATACTTCTTTGCCATGACTACCCTCCGCAGTTCCTGAATTCAGTTTGAATTATACCTAATATATTGCAGTACAGATGACCGGAGTCATCTTCCAATGCTGAAAAAACGGATATACCCTCAACCGGTCTGCTTAAACGACGGTCGGAAGTATTCGTCCGGTAGTTTTTTATAGCATAAATATAAATATAATTCAAAACGTCATATTTGCCCTAGAAATTCGGTCCTGCAGCAAAGAAGTATGATTTTTAGCCCTGTTTTCCAGCCCGTTTCGGGATCAAAAACAAATATCAGGCGCAAAAAACGACGCCCACGGTTATCGCGCCTTCTCCAGGATATGAATGCACATGGCCGCTTCCTCGACCCCGATGTTGCCGCCGCCGTTTTCCGCCAGGCCGATCCGGGCGTTTTCCACCTGGCGGCCGCCAGCCTCCCCGCGCAACTGCAGGGCGATTTCGTAAATCTGGGCCAGCCCGGAAGCGCCGATGGGATGGCCCCTGCATTCAAGACCCCCGCTGGTGTTTACCGGCTGCTTGCCGCCCAGTTTCGTGGCGCCGGTTTCCGCATACGGGCCGCCTTCCCCAAGGGGGCAGAATCCCATGGCCTCGGTCTGGTGAAGCTCCCCGTAGGCGGTGGCATCATGCAGCTCCGCCAGGCTGATGTCCGAAGGGCCGATCCCGGAAACTTCATAGGCCTTTTTGGCCAGCCGTTCCCCGATGTCCTCGCCGTCAAGCGTACGGTCCGTGCCGGTTCCCAAAACGGATGCCCGTACCCGGATTGGCCGGGCTCCGCTGATTTTTTTCAAGAATTTCTCTGAGCACACGATGGCGGCTGCGGCGCCGTCTCCTACCGGCGCGCACATGGCACGGGTCAAGGGGTATGCGACCGGCTTGTCCGCCAGGACCTGCGCAACGCTCATATCCTGCTGGTACTGGGCCAGTGGGTTTAACGATCCGTGCCAGTGGTTCTTTGCACATATGGTCGCCAAATGGTGCTGGGTTGTTCCGAACCGGCTCATGTGCCACCTTGCGCCCATTGCGTAGGCGTCCATGAAGATGGAACGCCCTTCCCCGGGAGGGGTCTGCCCGTCGGGGATTTCCAGGCTCAGGGATTGGTTGACTTCTTCCATCATCTTCATGTGGGACTCAAAATTGTCCACGTCCATGCAGGTGGCATAGGCGGAAAGGGAAAGCATCTTGTCCGGGCTGGTGATCTTTTCCGAACCAATGGCAATGGCCGTATCATACATCCCGGCACGAATGCCGGTATAGGCCAGGTGGAGGGCCGTGGACGCACCGGCGCAGGCGTTTTCCACGTTGGTTACCGGTATCGCCTCCACCCCCATGGAACGCAGCACCACTTCGCCGCGGATAGAATGCTGGTTTGAAAACATGCCCCAGAACGTATTGGAAAAAAACGCGGCTTCCATCTGTTTCGTGTCCAAACCGGCGTCTTTAAGCGCC
The DNA here is from genome assembly GCA_046498365.1 of Desulfosalsimonadaceae bacterium. Taxonomy (GTDB): domain Bacteria; phylum Desulfobacterota; class Desulfobacteria; order Desulfobacterales; family Desulfosalsimonadaceae; genus B1SED10-16. The sequence continues at coordinate 7,941 of JAWOAV010000192.1, read as the reverse complement.
AGGCGCGTCGCTTCATGGGCCATGTCCCGGACGCCCCTGTCCGGGTACTTGTTGAACCGGATCATGCCCATGCCGATGATATAGACGTTTTCCATATTCTCCCCTCTGTATAAAAATTGCATTATCGATTCAAATGTTTGTGCCGTCCATAAAGCCATATTTTCTCGGGATAAACACTACCCCTGCCAATCCTTTTCCGCACGCCCCGCCGTTCTTCGGCTTCCGCGCATTACATATCTTTGCATTTATCAATAGACATGATGATCAGGAGGACCTCGTAGGGGCACCCCTTGCGGGTGCCCGGATTTCGGGCACCCGCAAGGGGTGCCCCTACGGGCTCACATTCTGTGAAATGCTGATCGTGTCTATGCGAGAATGCGAAAATTAGTAATTGTTGTTTCCGACCCCGATACCGATACCGATACCGACGAAGATAACAACACGTGCAAAAACGCGGTGCAGGCAGTCCCTACAGGTGATGGGCGCCCGTTATCATCAGGCTGTCATTGGCGCCATCCTCGATCATGCCGGCACGGGCATCGCGGAAAAACTTTTCCACCGGGTATTCCCGGCTCAGGCCGTTCCCTCCGAAAATCTGGATTGCCTCGCTGGTCACTTCCAACGCCATATTGGTACAAAATACCTTGGCCGCGATGGAGTACTCGATTTTCGGCGGCGTGTTGTTGTAGTTGTAGATCATTGCGGCCCGGGACAAGGCGCGGCCGGCCTCGATATTCATGAACATTTTGAACAACTTGTGCTTGATCAGCTGATGCTGGAAAATCGGCTTCCCCCCCTGGATGCGCTGCTTGCTGTAAGCCAGGGCCTCTTCGTATGCGGCCCGTGCCACGCCCACGAACATGGCCCCCATGGCGGCATTGGCGGTGGAAAGGGTAACATCGAGCATGGCGGTGTAGCTTTCCTCGTCCACCAGCATGTATTCTTTCGGCACGCGCACGCCGTCAAAATAGATTTCCCCCTGGTTTAGGGCCCGCTGCCCCATTTTGTCCAGGGGCTTCCCTTTCCGCACGCCGGGAAGATCCAGGGGAACGATGCATATGCCGCCCCCCGCCATGCCCTGAGACGGGTCTATGGTCAAATATACCAGGGAATGCGTGGCAATGCTCCCGTTGGAAACCCAGGCCGCCTTCTGCCCCTCCACGATGTAATGATCCCCGTCAAGGCGCGCGGTTACCTGTCCGGAGATCTTCGGATCGGAAAACGCCGGTGTGAACGGGCAGAGGGTGTCCGTGCCATGGTCGGGCTCGGTAATCCCCCAGCAGCCGATGATGGAGGCATCCTTGCAGTCGCAGAAAGGCTCGATAATTTCCTCGATCAGCTGGTCCGTGGGGACCATGGATGCGAAAAAGGCTGGAAAACAGGAAACGCCGAGTCCAATGGCGAAATCAACGCTCCCCCACGACATTTCCTCCAGGACGATATGGGATTCGATGGGGTCGGTGGCGATGCCGCCGTAGGTATCGGGAATAAAAATGGTATGGTACCCCAGGTCGTACCCTTTCTTCATGGTGTTCCAGAATATATCGCTTTCAATGACTTTATCGGGTTCCATTGCGTCAAGCGCAATACTAGCAGGGCGCAGCACTTCCCTTGCAAAACGGTGGGTTTCCTCCTTGATGGAGACCTGTTCCGGGGTGAGCTCAAAATTCAAATCCGTATATAGTGCCATCCTTATTTCCCTCTTGTTTGAAGTTCGCAAAAACAAAGCCGCGTTTTACTCTGCTTCCATCCCGGCGGTTATTTATATTTTTCATAGGGGAAAACGTTTTTTGCATCCGGCGAAAATTCGGTTTTCAGCAGGCGGTCCAGGGCTTTTTCGGAAACGGTTTTGGGAATTTCTTCCACCACCTGGAGATACGTTGGAATAAAATTGGGTTCCAGGTCTTTTTTGCATTTTTCGTATATCCGGGCGGGGTCCGGTGTGTTTCCCGGATGCGGTGCAACCGCCGCGACCAGATCGCTTTCCCCGGGCGCGCCGGATGCGGCGGGAACGCCGTATACGCACACCTCGCTGATTTCCGGAATTTCGCCGATCACCTTTTCGATGTAATCCGGCTGGATAAAGTCGCCCGCGCGCCGGAGCTCGGAACCTTTCCGGCACTGAAAATAATACCAGCCGTCCTTGTCCTTTTTCACCAGGTCCCCGGTCCGCAGCCATCCCCCGCGGGTTTTTTCCTCCGAGGCGTCGGGCAGGCCGTGGTAATCCACCTTGGTCTCCCCCCGGGTCATCCGTATGATCAACTCACCGGTCTCACCGTCGGGCACCGGGTTGTCTTTGTCATCAACGACCTTGAATTCCATCATCCCCGGCAGCGGTTTGCCGAACGACCCGATGGGCCCCTTTCCCGGCGGCTTGTATGCGAATCCGCCCTCTACGGCCGCATACCATTCAAGTATTTTCACGTTGAATCGTTTTTCAAAGTCTTCCCAGATGGATGCGGGCGTTCCTGCACTAATAACAGTCTTTACCGGATTATCGGCGTCGTTTTCCTTTTCCGGCTCATTGTAGATGCCGGCCATCATGCCGCCAAGAACGGAAAACGAGGTGCATCCGTATTTTCTCGTGATGTCCCAAATGCGTGTCTTGGTGAATTTGGCGCTCAAAACAGCCTTGGTACCCGTACTGATACTGGGAAACAGGGTCACCGCCTGGGCATTGCCGTGGGTCAGCGACAATCCGGTATACAAAACATCGCTGGGCGTGTATTTCCATACCAGCCGGGTGGCGATATTATACAATCCGAAACGGTTGTTGCGTATCATGACCCCCTTTGGGTCCCCCGTGGTGCCGGATGTATAAATAATTTCCATGGGATGCCTTACATCCATAATCTGCTGCGGCACGACGTCCCAGGTGTCCTTCTCCAGGGTTTCATTGAGCGCCGGGTAGTCCGGCGACACGGCAGCATCCTGTTCCGGCCGGTATGCCACGGAAATCAGGCGGATATTGGGAACCTGGCCCGCCACTTCCGTGAGCTGCCCCAGAAGCTCGCCGGTCACAAAAACCGCCTTTGCCCCGGAATTGGCCAGCAAAAACCGCAGCCGGTCCCCGCGGCTACGGGGGTCGATGGGAACCATGACGGCCCCGATCACCGGACCGGCCAGCATCGCGTACACGAATTCCGCGTGGTTGCGCATAAAGACCGCATACACATCCCCCTTGCCGATCCCGTTGTCCAGAAGCAGGCGGGCGATCTTGTTGGACTGCGAATAAAGGTCCTTGTAGGTAACGATGTCTTCGCCGTGCGCGCCGTTTTCAAAAACAAGCACTTCCTTGTCGGGCTTCTCTTCCGCCTTTATTTCCACCAGATGGGATGCAATCGCCTGATTCAGGTGGGCTTTCGTACTCATTGTCTGCCTCCCGTAAAGTAAACATGATATCCATGAACGCTTCGCCGCTTTTTTCCCTGAAACGGGATTTCCGCCTGCGGCTAGTCCTCGACCGCACCGATAAACCCGCGGTTGTAGGTCGGAAATTCCTTGTTGAAGATTTCGTCCCAGTGTTCCTTGGTCCAGTATTCATGGCGGTCGAAATAAGGATTTTTCTTGGCCGCGCTCACGGATACGCTGATGGCGATATCCACATCCGTGATGATTTCCATGGCCATGGCGGCAAATGCCAGGGTGGAAAACACCCGGCAGTGCAATCCAAGCCGATGGGCCACGCTGGCTGCCGCATTGGCCGCGATGTTCAGGTTGACGCTTTTGAACATGCAGACGGGGCCGTTGGCGGTGAGGGATTCCACCTCTTCGGCTTTGTTCATCTCCGCGCAGCTTCGATACCCGCACGCACCGCAATTGTAGTTGAAATCCGACTTCCGTTTTTCTCCCAGGATCATCAATGCGCAGGGCTCCTTTATCAGCTGGACCAGGTTCCGCCCGTCCCTTGCCGCAAGGGGGGACATGTCCCCAAGGGAGAAGCAATATTCAGCGATCTGCTCAAGATCCTCTCCCTGAACGGTGATGATTTTCGTGGTATTCCGGTCGTTGAAACGGAAGCTGTTATGGGCCTGCAGCGCCATCAACTCAACGGCCCTGTCCAGCCCGTTTTGTACAAGATCCGTCATTTCCCTGATTGGCATGGTTATTCCTCCCGTGGTATTCGTTTCGCAATCATAGCGGCTTCAGCTATAGATGGAACGGAACTGCGGCCACAAGCGCTGAATCATGCGGTCGTTCATGGTCCGCTGGTTAATTTCGTCATAACGCCTTGGGATATCCCGGAACGGGCTTTTTTCCGTAACGGAAATGGCAAAACCGATGGCAAAACCGGTTTTCTGCGGCAGCAGGCGCATCCGCATGGCCGCCGCACCGACCGACCAGTACACGCCATAGTCTATGCCTAAATTTCGCGCCTGGGATATCATGCCATCGATGGCATAGGCGATATTGGTCGCCCGGAAAATGCACAGAGGCCCATTAAAGGCGACATCCGGGTCATCCGGCAGCCGTTCCGCCTCCTTGAAATATTCGCAGACCAGCTTTCCGCACATGTTGCAGTTGATGTCCGCCGGGTCGGATACACACCGCAGGGAAGTCGCGATCATGACCGCATCCGCGTCCCGGAGCATGGCCGCATCCCGCCGGAAAAAACCCCAGCTTTTTTTTGCCTCTGCCATGCGCTCGAGCTCCTGGCAAAGGTCCTCGATATCGCAGGGATCGTCGAACACGTGAATCGTGCATTCTCCGACACCGCCCACCCGGGGAGATGTTGTTCCGGATGCAAGAATGAGCCGGGCTGCGGCCTTGACCGCATCTATTCTGTCTGTTTCAAACTGTTTCATGCTTCGTTCCATGTTCACCTCCTATTGGCTTTGAACGGGCAGACCGTGAGCCCTTGCATGATCCGGATACATCTCGTAAGCCGGCTTGAGCAGGGGCAGCAGCTTCAACACCTTGGGCATGGGGCCTTTTGCCTTGATCAGCCCCTTGGCCAGCGCAACGGGCATGCTGATCTCCCTGAGCCAGAACTTGTGGCAGGTGTCGGCGCTCAGGGTCATTTCCACTGTGGGGGTTTCATTGATATTTCCCCACAGCACCTCCCCCTTGGTGCCGTCGCCGGGGGTCAGCCACAGGGAGGCATCCGGGTCGCTGATGTTGAACTTGATGACGATCTTTGTCTGCGCAAATTTCGGCCCCATTACAGGGTCTTCCATCAGCTTTTCAAAGAGCTCGCCAAGCACGGTCATCATTTTTTCCTTGCTTTCAAAAACAGCCATGTTCTTTTCTCTCCCTTACGATGGTTGGTGTTCGTTGGTTGCGCCGCAAAACAGCGTTTCAATTGCGTGCGCACACTTGCGACGATCAATCCTGCTGGTGGAACGGAAGGGCCAGCCGACGAAAAAAAGGCTTCTATTTACCTGCCGACTTCCCTGTCAGAGGAAAACAGCAGGCCCTTTACCGCTTTTTCAAGGGTATCCAGGGCCCACATACGGGAATGCATCCCCGGCGCCAGAAACCAGCGGGTTGCGATCCCCTGGTAAATCGCGCTGATCCCCCTGGCGACACTTTCACAGTCCATCTCGTCAAACATCCCCCTGTTTACGCCCAAGACAATGGCGTCTTTGAGCAAAACCACCCAGTTGTCCACCCAGTCATGAAATATTTTCCGATATTCGTCATCATGGACCGCAATGGACATGAAATCGAACAAAACCGGATACCCGATAAATCCGTCCGGGTCTTCCGGGTTGTACAGCCAGTCAAAAGAAAGCAGTTTTTCGAGCGGATCGTCGAACCGGTCCATGGTCTCCTTGCCCCTGGCGAAGATGCGTTCGAAAAATTCGGTAAACGCGGCAAGGAATAATTCCCGCTTGGACTTGTAGTAGTGGGTGAGCCCCCCTTTGGACAATCCCGAGGCACGGCATATGTCGTCGAGGGTAACATTGGCGCATCCCTGCGCGGAGATGGTTTGCAAGGCCGCTTCCAATATCTGGGTTCTGCGAATGGCTTCAAGCTCTATGATGGGGGGCATAAATGGCTCCGGGGGAAGAACAGATTGCCGGGCAACGTCAGGCAATCATCGTTTCAAGGGAAAAACAGCGTTTCTGAAAAGAAAAAAGAAACTGGCAGAAAAACTGCCGAAGGCAAACCGACTTATCAGTCGAACAACCGACCGGTCAGTCGGTACTTTACCGATACCTTTTCCCGAAAGTCCTTGTCAAGTTTTTTTTACTTATTGCCGGTACAAGGTGTTCCTCGTCGCATGATGACGCAAAATAGGGTAGAATACTTTTTGTTCGAACCGTGCCGGAGGCATGAAAACCATACACCGATCCATGTGCGGAGGCATCATCGTGATCCATAATGTCATCGGCCCGCCGGGCGCAGGAAAGACAACATATATCCGGAGGCATTTCGGCTTTTCTCCGCCGGTAAAAACAATCGACGGCGAAGTGTTTGACAAATTCGTGAAGAATAAGGTGTTCGAGCACACCGGTTTGAATCCAGGGATCAACCGATATCTGGCGGCAAGCAATGAACCCGTATCCACCATTTGGTTTCAGACAAGCATACCCGTTTGCATCTTCCGGATAGTTTCAGATTTCCTGAAGGGGAAAACGTCTTTGAAGCAGACCAACAGCCGGATCAAAATTTTATGCTACTACCACAGAAACGCGCAGGATATTTACACCGGCAAGGACAAGGAAAACAACGATCTCGTGGTTATCCGGAAGGCAAACCCAGTCACAGCGTTTATCCGGAAAAAAATGAATAAATGGTAGAAAACAGGGGTTACAGCCATGTTGTGCGGCTCGACAACCCCGGATATTCTTTTCTGGCGTCGTGGACCATTTTGGCATCGACCCGGGCAGTGACGATAGCCTCCCCATCGCCGCAGGCTGCCACGGCAACACCCCATGGATCCACGATCATGCTGTGCCCGGCAAAGAGTACACCCCTGCTCTGGCCGCCTGCATTGGCGGAGATGAGGATCGCCTGGTTTTCGACCGCCCGTATCCGGTTGAACAAAAGCCAGTGCTCCAGGCGCGGATACGGCCAGGCCGAACAGATAAGAAATATTTCAGCCCCCTTATCCACCATCGTCCGGAACAATTCCGGAAAACGCAGATCAAAGCAGATCGCCAGGCCGAAATTGCCCAGCGGCGTTGGAATTACGCTGACGCGGTTCCCCGGTGCCAACAATTTTTTTTCAGGAGAATTGTACGAAAAAAGATGGATTTTCCGGTAGGAACCGAGCACTTCTCCGTCCGGGGACAAGAGGCAGCAGGCGTTATAATAATCATCCCCCTCCTGTAATACGAAACTGCCCGTATGCAGATATGCACGGGTCTCCCTTGCCATTTCCTTCATAACGGTCATGGTTTCCCCGTTTTCCGTTTCCGCCTCGGAGGCATACTTGTCAAAACCGATAAAACCGATATTCCAGAGCTCCGGCAAAACAATCAGGTCGGCCCCCCTGCACTGGCGAATCCGCTGGGCCGCCTTGTCAATAGCGCTTTTTTTTCCATTGGCTGCCGCGCTCATTTGAATGCATGACACTTTCATTTACGGATCTCCTTTTATCCTTTTTATGCAATGTATAGCAGATTCAATGGCATGAAACCATACGCCATTATCGGTGTCGGAATCGGGGTCGGGGTCGGGGTCGCGGATCGAACGCCAACCCCGAGACGCGGACCTATAGAATTATAAGACAGTGTACAATACTTTCAGATTGCGGTATAGATCGAAAAGGAGGTGAAAAATGACAACCTCGCTTTTTAGTGAGATCAAACAAACAGTTTTTCACCAGTTTTCCAGGCACGTATTCCCGGGAAAGGCCTCTTTTTTTTTGCAGGCCGGAATCCCCCTTGTTTTCGGAAAACGCGAAGGGCCTTTTGTCTGGGACATTGACGGCGACAAGCGCCTGATCGACTGCCACTGCAACGGCGGCGTCTACAACCTGGGGCACCGAAA
>JAWOAV010000178.1:0-15405 GCA_046498365.1 Desulfosalsimonadaceae bacterium | reverse complement strand
TATAGTTACTTCCTCTGAAAGTATTTTTTTCGGCAACTCTCATTTTGGCACTACGAGCTCTACGATTTTCTTTAATCTCGCTTTCGGAAGGGTAAAATGGTTTCTTGGATATAATTCTCAATCTATAATCATAAAGAGCAGCGTTTTCTTTGCCATGAAGGTCAACGGAACATTCAGGTATACTGCCACAGAAGATTTCAGTGCTGTAGAACTGCCTTATGGTGACAGTACTTTCAGCATGGTGGTCATGGTGCCTTTACAGGACATTAAAGTTGAAGACCTGGTTGCCCGGATGGATGTATCCACCTGGAATGAGTGAACCATTCATTCCAGGTGGATCGATGCCTGTGTGCGTTTCCACTCCCGGGCGATATGGTTTTTCCGGGAAGCGCAAGGCCGTACTTCCGGTTCTCCCCGTTTGCCTGAAGAATCATGGCGCATAATTTGGACAGTCTTTCCTCGGTGCCGCTCGCACGCACCTTGCTGAAATCGAAAATAACGGCCGACTGCGCGGCCGGGGTTTCGAAATCCTTCGTCAGGATGCCCTGCCCCCGGGATAGCGCTTTCCATGCAATATGGCGGAAAGAATCTCCGGGCTGGTAGGTTTTTAATCCCTGGTAATCATATGGGCCGGAAACACGGCTTCGCTTCCTGCCGTTTTTTTCAACATCCTGATCCCGGTTTGCCATGGACGCCTCCAGCGGAAAGGGGTATACCGTGCACTCGCTGTTGGGGCGCAAAACGGCCCATGCCCGGAAAATGCCCAGGGGATAGATGGTGGACAGGGTAAATGATTCCGGCTGCAGCGTCCCCCTTTGGCGCGTCGGCACGGGGACCGAAATCGTTTTATCGGCGCCGGCCGGAAAATCTTCCGTTTGCATATGGGACTCCTTACCCGCAGAAAGCGATATTCTTTTGCGGGCATGGCGACCTGAGCGCAGAAAAACCGCGAAAACGGCGTCACTGCCCGCAAAAACCGGATCTGCGGAAACCGAGAGCACAATCACCCCCAACAGGTTACGATAGGTATGGATCATGGATACAAGGAGGATGCCTCCCAGGAGGAAAACAAGCAAGAACCCGAGGTTGTTGTTGTAGTTGATGGAACCGGCGAGCATGGCGATCAACACCGCGATGAAAAGGAACCCCTGCCGGGTGGGAAATATGTATACCCGCCGGCGGCCGAGAGCGATCGGAAGGGGCGTCTGCTTTTTGGACCTAAACGGCATAGATAACACGGTTTGACCACGAGCGGTTTATAGTGGAACAAAATGGCTATACCGGAACGGCCACCTCTGAAAAAAGGGCCATCAGGCGGGTTTCCGGGATCTCCGTTCGATCGCTTCTGCTGCGAAGCCTGTGCCCGGCTACCTGGTAGAGCACTGTTTTGAGATCTTCCGGAACGGCATACGACCGCCCCTGCATGTACGCCCATGAGCGGGCGGCCATGGAAAGGGCGATCCCCGCCCTTGGGGAAAGCCCGATATGGAAGTGCGGCGCATTCCGGGTATAGTGAATAATATCCTGCAGGTAGTCGAGAAACTGATCCGACAGGTGCACCCGGCTGATTTTTTCCTGTGTGTCGATCACATCGTCCTTCGTCATGGAGGGGGTTATGCCGGACAAGGCCCTTTGCATTCCGCCCCCCCTGAGAATGGATTTTTCGGCATCGCGGTCTGGATAGCCCACGGTGATGCGCATCAGAAAACGGTCCATCTGGGATTCGGGCAGCGGAAACGTGCCGGCGTATTCAAGGGGGTTCTGCGTAGCGATTACGAAAAAAGGGGGGATAAGGGTCCGGGTCTCCCCTTCCGTGGTCACCTGCGCCTCCTCCATGGCTTCCAGCAATGCGCTCTGGGTCTTTGGCATGCCCCGGTTGATCTCGTCGACGAGGAGCACCTGGGTGAATATGGGTCCGTGGTGAAAATAAAAGCTTCCGGTATTCTGGTCAAAAATCGAAACCCCGAGGATATCGCCGGGGAGCATGTCCGAGGTAAACTGAACCCGCTGAAAGGAAAGGCCGAGGCACCGGGCAAGCGCCTTGGCAAGGGTGGTTTTGCCAATGCCGGGCCTGTCCTCGATCAGAAGATGCCCCCCCGCAAACAGGCAGGTGAGCGCCAGCCGTATCTGCGGCTTTTTTCCGAGCACAACCGTACTGACGCGTTCGACAATATTTTCAAATGGTTCTCTAACCATACCTGACACTACGCCTTATCTTTCATATTCTCTGCAAAATCAAGCATCCGCCGGATCGGAACGACCGCCTGCTCCCGTATGACCGGATCGATCAAAATTTCATTCCTGCCCGTTGCAAGGCTTTCCGCAAGGCTCTGGAGACTGTTCCTGCTCATCCACGGACATTCCGCACATGCCTGGCACGTGGCCCCCTCCCCCACCGTGGGCGCTTCAATAAGGATTTTATCCGGGGCCGCCTGCCGCATTTTGTAAAAAATGCCCTTGTCCGTTGCCACGATGAACTTTTTGTTGGGCAGGGTAGATACCGCTTTTATCAGTGCCGTTGTCGAACCCACGAGATCAGCTTGCTGGATGACGCTTTGGGGGGATTCCGGATGAACCAGGATGGCAGCGTCCGGATGCAGTTTCGCAAGCCTGAAAAGCGCAACGGATTTAAATTCTTCATGGACCACGCATGAACCCGGCCATAATAGCATTTCCGCGCCGGTGATCTGCTGGATATAGCTCCCAAGATGTTTGTCGGGCGCCCAGAGGATCTTTTCCCCTCGCGCGGCAAGGTGTCTGACAATGGGCACCGCAATGCCAGAGGTCACAACCCAGTCGGCCCGCGCCTTTACCTGCACACTGGTGTTTGCGTAAACCACCACGGTATAATCGGGATGCCGGTCGCAGAAATCAACAAACGGTTTTGCGGGGCAGGCTTCGTCAAGGCTGCACGTAGCAGAAAGATCCGGCATGATGACCCGTTTTTCAGGGTTTAAGATTTTTGCGGTTTCCCCCATGAACCGGACCCCTGCAACGACCAGGGTGCCGGCTTTCTGCCGGGCGCCGAACCGGGCCATTTCCAGGGAATCCGCCACGCATCCGCCGGTAGATTCCGCCAGCGCCTGGAGATCCGCATGGGTGTAGTAATGCGCCACCAGGACACCGTTTTGCCCGGCCAGCATAGCCTTGATATCCTTTATCAGGCTCTTTTTTTCCACATCAGAGAGCACGGGCCACGACGAGTGTTCAGGAACCTGCATGGGCGGTATATCCGGGAGCACATCCGGTTTGTTTTTGGATAAAGACATGGTATTCTCTTTGGTTTTCCCCCATTGTATTTTACGGGGAGCATTGCGGTGACGCCGAAGCACGATGCATTTCATCTATGAAAAAATCAACCGATCCTCCTTATTTCCAACAAGATAAGATCACCCCTTGTAAAATACAATGCCCACCCCTCAAAAATGGCCGCACACCGTTCCTACCGGCAAGGACAAGGCACACACGAACCGGAGAAAAACCGGCAGCAATATTTTTCAGGAATTTTTGTTTGTATCACACCGGCATGGTTATTATATTAAGTAGTACGCGAACCAATGTTATCTTATTCATTATCCCAATGCAACGCGATCATGTAAAGGAGGCAGCAGATGACCGATCAAGGTAGTTCAACGCCCCAACATTGCCCGGGCTTTCAGTCTTTCAAGAACCTGAGCGCATTTACCTGCAAATGCCCGGAGTGCGGCACAGAAATCGAAATTTTCTCGGATGAGTTCGATCGTCCGCATAAATGTCCGAATTGCAGCAAGTCCGTGGATTTTACCCAGTGCAGCATAGAAGGAACCGGAAAAACCAAGGAACCCCGATAGCAGGGCAATACGCAGGCGTCAATCGGACATAAAAGACCGGATAAAGATCACGGAGAATTCGCACCTCGCGTCTTCTCCGTGATCTTTACGGCCGAGATCCTGCCGGCTAGCTGTTGTTTGAATGGTTCTTATACAACGGCGACATGTCGCGCAGCGTTTTTACGGATTCCTGGATGGAGGCGAAAAACCGGTCCATATCCTCGCGCGTGTTGTCAATCCCCCACGAAATAACGATGGTTCCCTGTGCATCGGCGTGACTCAGCCCCAAAGACATCAACACGTGCGATGCCCTGAGCGAGCCCGTAGCGCACGCCGATTTCGTGGAAACCGCCACGCCGTCACCGTCCAGCATGAGCATCACGCTTTCCCCTTCGATGTACTTCAAGGAAACATTCAATATGTCGGGCAGGCTGTATGACAGATTGGTATTGATCAGGTATTCATCGAGATGATTCGGGAGTTGCTCCAGGATGTATTTTTTGAGCCCCAGGAGGTGCTCCCCGCGGGCATCCATGTTCTTTATCGCAATTTCAGCGGCCTTTCCCATGCCGATGATGCCGATCACGTTTTCTGTGCCCCCCCTTTTGTTATGCTCCTGAACGCCGCCTTCGAGCAGGGGGAAAATCCGGGTCCCCTTTCGAATATACAATCCGCCGATACCGTGGGGTCCATAAAAACGGTTGGATCCGAAACTCAGCAGATCCACGTTCAGCTCGTCTACGTCAACAGGGATGACACCGACCGAATCCACCGCATCGCTGTGGAAAAGCACCTTCTTCTCCCGTGCAATCGTCCCGATTTCCTTTATCGGCTGGAGAGTACCGGTTTCGTTGTTGCTGTGCATGACCGATATCAGGATGGTCTTGTCGGTGACGGCCTTTGCCACATCCTCCGGATCCACCCGTCCGGTTTCATCCACCGGCAGGGACGTGACCTTGAACCCATCGCCGGAAAGCCGTTTCAGGCTCCGTATCACGGCGTTGTGCTCGATATTGGTGGTTATAATATGGTTTCCCTTGTTCCGGTTGGCCATTGCGGCGCCTTTAATGGCATGATTGACCGATTCGGTGCCGCCGGAGGTAAACACAATTTCTTTTCCGTCCCCAGCGCCCACAAGCTTCCGGACGCTCTCGCGGGCGATATCTATGCGCTCGGCGGCCGCCTCCCCCGCCTGATGCTGACTTGACGGATTGTGCAGGTCGCTGTTGATCGCATCGATCATGATCGCCTTTACCTCCGGCAGCAAGGGCGCAGCGGAAATATGGTCAAGATTGATCAAATTCAATTACACCACCTCTTTTTTCATCGATTTAATGTTGACGGCTTCGTAAAAAGTCGATTTTGGACGGCAAAGTAAAAAGTTCAAGATCAAGGCGCGTGCAATTTTTGAAGAATTGAGCGTACTTATCCGTACGTGAGGTTCTTCAAAAATTGTGCGCAACGCAGATATTGGGCTTTTTACGAAGCCGTCAATGTTCTTCATCAAGGTTGCGCTGACAGGCCTCGCAGAAAGTTGCCTTCTCGTTCAGCTCCACGTCGCAGTAAGGGCAATAGCAATGAGTTTTATCCTCGTGCTCATGCTCTTCCTTCCGTGCAGGTCCGCTGCGTTTTACGCCCGCTTTTTTGTCCTCATAATCCTGAATAGCCATGTGCAGGGCATCCGCGCCCAGGTTGGAACAGTGCATCTTGTTTTTGGGCAGGCCTTCGAGTGCTTCCGCTACATCCTTGTTTGAAATCTTTTTGGCTTCCTTGATGTCCTTTCCCACGGCAAGCTCGGTCAGCATACTGGAAACGGCAATGGCCGAACCGCACCCGAACGTCTGAAACTTGATGTCATCTATCTTGTCATCCTTTATTTTCAGGTAGATGGTCATCATGTCGCCGCAGAGGGGATTGCCCACCTCGCCCACGCCGTCGGGGTCTTCGATCACCCCGACATTTCTCGGGTTCTTGAAATGATCCATGACAGTTTTATTGTACATATCCTGATCCTCCCTATATTTCATCATTTGATGAAAATCAAATTCACACCGGCCCGCGCCCGCTACAACGATTTTCTGCCGGCAAAGTATTGGTCAAGCATTAAATATATGCAGTTAAAACAACTTTGACAAGCATAAAAAACGGCATAAAAAACGGCAATAACCTCAATTTTATCGGCCCGCGTGGTGTTGCCTGCAAACGGTACGGCCACCCCACAGGGTAAAATTATTCTTATTTCCCCTCCGGCACGAGGCGGGTGCGTAATGGGGAATGGGTATACCTGGCACCGGATTTGTGCTATAAGAACCCCATGGCCCGGAACCGGGCTACCGAGCCCGGCATTTGGACTGCGTATGCACCGTGCGGCACCCGGAACCAACAGGACAACAGGATATGTCTCTCAGGCTCGCCATCTTTCTGGCATCGATCGTGCTGATCATTTTCAGCATGCACTGGCTTTTTATCAAAAGCATCATCCGCTTCTTCAGCATTACCGCCCCGCTTTCAAAAGCGGCATTGTACACGGCAATGGTGTTGCTGACCGCTATCGTTATATCCGGCTTTATGGTCGCTCGTATCCACGAAACCTGGTGGATCACCGGGTATTACCGGTTTGCATCCGCATGGCTGGGCTTTCTGATTCACTTTCTGGTGGCGGCCGCAGCCGTATGGATTGCCGGAACGGCGCTTTATTTTACCCGGCTGCCGATCGAACGCAATGCCATTGCCGCAATATTTCTCCTCGCAGCCTGCGCCTACTCCATCTATGGCATTTTCAACGCTTTTACGCCAAGGATACGCGAAATCCCCGTTTATCTCGATGATGTCCCCGCCGCATGGGAAAACAGCAAAATCGTCCATTTATCGGACATCCACCTGGGACGCGTGCACGGGAAAAAATTCGCCGAAAACCTGGCACAAACGGTCAACCGCATCAACCCGGATATCGTCTTGATCACCGGGGATATTTTGGACGGCATGGGCGGAAAATGGCACGGGGATCTGGCCCTCCAGCTCGACAATATCAAGGCGGGTAAGGGTGTATTTTATGTTACCGGCAACCACGAAGGATACATCGGCGAGCGAAGAGCTCTTCAACTGCTTGAAAAAACAAATATGACGATACTGGATAACCGGCTGATCGAAATCGACGGACTGGAAATCCTCGGCATCAGTTATCCCGGCATCCATTCTATGAAAGAAATCGCGGGACTTCCGGAGGGGGGTAAAAAAGGAAATGATGCCGTTCGCATTCTGCTCTTTCATACCCCCACCAGCGTCCTGCACCAGGAGGGAGACAGGCTGGACCGGCACTTTCATACGTACTGGATGCCGGATATATCCTTCTCCTGCAACCGGAACCTTCATGTAGACCTGCAGCTTTCCGGCCACACCCACCACGGGCAGCTCTTTCCCGCAAACCTTGTCACGCGGCTGCTCTACAGGGGATTTGACTACGGGCTTAACAAATCGGGAGAATCCTGGATTTACACGACATCCGGTGTCGGAACATGGGGGCCGCCCATGAGAACGGCCACCATATCGGAAATTGCCGTTATCCGGCTCCGGGAAAACAATAAAAAAAATAACCACGAGAAGGAATAGAGGAGGGACAAATGAATATTGATTTGCCATGGGGGAAGGATATGTTGTCCATCGGCCTTCCGGACACATGGGAGGTTCACCTGCCAAAGCGGCTGGACATGTCGGACGGCGCCTCCCCGGATGAAGGAAACATCGTGCAGGCAGCGCTTCAAAATCCCATCGGCGCCCAAAAACTTTCCGAAACGCAGCTGGCCGGCAAAAAAATCCTGATCATCGTGGATGACAACACCCGCCCGACGCCGGCAGACCGCTTCTTCCATCTCGTTCTGGCAGAGTTGAAAGCCGGGGGGGCGATAATGGAAAACGTCACCGCTGTCACGGCCCTGGGGATCCATACCCCGATGACCGAAAAGGAGATGGCGGAAAAAATCGGGTCGGACAACCTGAAGGAAATTTCATGGGTCAACCACGACGCATTCGACCCGGAAAAGAACCACGATTTCGGTACAACCTCCCGGGGAACGCCGGTTGTGCTGAACAAAAAAGCCGCTGAGAGCGACCTGATCCTGTTGATCGGCATGATCGAACCGCATCTCTGGGCCGGGTTCGGCGGCGGACTCAAAAACCTCTTCCCCGGCGTGGCCGCCGCACCCGCCATCGGCCACCATCACTCCATGATATCCGAGCCCCCCTACTGGTTCAACCGGGTGGGCGCAGATCCGGGGGAAAACCTTTTCCGCCGAGACATCGAAGAAATGCGCGGGCGGATCCCCGCGGATATGTTTTTGGTGAATGTACTTTTGGATGAAAAGCAGCGCATAACCGCGGCATATGCGGGGGATCCGGTTAAGGCGCACAGGGAGGGGATCGAATACAACCGGAAGAAAGCCGGCATCCCCCTTACCGGCCGGATGGACGCAGTGATCGTAAATTCCCACCCCATGAACTTCAATTTCAAACAATCCATGAAATGCGTGGGGAATGCCCTGCCTGCGCTCAAACCGGGAGGGGTTGTCATGGCCTTTTTGAACGCGGAAAGGGGATTGGACGACATTCCACTTCCGGACAAGCCGCCCCCGCTTTTCGTGCTGAAAACCATCCTGAGGAGCATCGGCAAATCCCGGGTCATGGGGTTTTTGAACATCGTCAAAAAAGGGCTCGACATTGAACAGAAATTTCTGACCTACTATTCCATGCGGCTGATCAGCGACCATGATATTTTCTGCTACGTACCCGCACTTTCCCAAAAGGAGATCCGGCACCTGGGATTTTTCAAAAACTGCGGCTCCCCCGGGGAGGTGATCGAGAAAGGCGGCCGCAAACTGCCCAAAAATGCACGCGTTGCGGTTTTCCCGGACGGCGGGGCCACGTTCCCTATTATTGAAGAAGGGCACATGGCCATATAAATTTGATGAACTCGTAAAAGTCGATTTTCAGATGGCGCCGCCTGCAAGAGGATGGCGTTTTATGCCCTTGCAAAAAAAATGGCAAAACCGGAGCAGACCAGGCCATCAGGAAAAAATTCGCACCGGGGCGCTGTAGACGGAAACTGCAGCGGCGCCGTCAATCTTCCGGGAACAGTATCATGGCCGTCCGCGTGGGGAGGTACAACTGCAGAAAAGTGTCTCCCGTTGCATGGTCTTTCATCGTAAAATGGATATTTTTGGGCGTCAGCCGGCTGTGCCCGCCAAAAGCGGAATCATCCGAATCAAAAAAGAGCCGGTATTTCCCGGGAGGGGCAGGAACCGGGTAATCCATAAAGGATGCAGTAGGGTGAAAATTAAAGACAAACACATGGCGGTTGCGCTCAAAAGCGACAATATTGTCCTGCTCGTTCAGGCAAAGCAGGTTTGGTCCCGGCGCTCCCGGGATTTCTATTTGCCTGGCAGTCTCGATCATCTGTCGATCAAAGACACCGAGATACTGGTATTTCAGGTCGCTGTTATCCACCAGCGACCATTGCCTGCGGGCATACCGTAAGGACCACCCGTTTTCCTCCCTGGGAAAATCGATCCATTCCGGGTGCCCGAATTCATTTCCCATGAAATTCAGGTATCCGTGCCCTGCCGTGGCCAGGGTAATCAGGCGGATCATCTTATGCAGCGCGATTGCCCGGTCCACATCCATATCCACGTCGTCCTTGTGCATGTGGTCGTACATCCTTGATCCCGCCAGCCGGAAAATAAGGGTCTGGTCCCCCACCAGCGCCTGGTCGTGGGATTCCGCGTAACTGATCGTTTTTTCTTCCTCCCGCCGATTGGTCAGCTCATGCCAGAGATTCCCCATGGGCCAGTCTTCATCCCGGTATTCCTTGATAACCCGGATCCAGTAATCCGGAACGCCCATGGCAAACCGATAATCAAACCCGAACCCCCCCTCGTCCAGGGGGAGCCCAAGCGCCGGCATGCCGCTCATGTCTTCGGCGATGGATATCGCATCGGGCCTGACCTGTTTTGCAAGCTTGTTTGAAAGACCAAGGTAGACAAGGGCGTCCAGATCCACCGAGCCGTCAAAATAGTCATCGTAGGAAACAAACGCCTTCCCTATTCCGTGATGCAGATAGAGCATGCTCGTGATGCCGTCAAACCGGAACCCGTCAAACCGATACTCTTCAAGCCAATAGCGACAGTTGGAAAGCAGAAAATGAAGCACCTGGATCTTTCCGTAATCAAAAAGACGAGACCCCCATGCATCGTGGGTCCCTCTTTCTCCGCCGTGAAAATACTGGTACGTGGTGCCGTCCAGACAGGAAAGCCCCTCCACTTCATTGGAAACGGCATGGGAATGGACGATGTCCATGATCACGGCCAGACCGGCCTCGTGTGCCGCGTCTACAAGGTTTTTTAATTCTTCCGGCGTCCCGAAGCGTGATGAAGGGGCGAAAAAATTGGAGACCTGGTATCCGAAAGACCCATAATACGGATGCTCCTGTACGGCCATAAGCTGAAGCACATTATATCCGGCCTTCTTGATGCGAGGAAGCACCGTTTCGGTAAACTCGGCATACGTACCGACCTTCTCTTCTTCCTGGGCCATGCCCACATGGGCTTCGTAAATGTAAAGCGGGGCGGCCGGCATGGTAAAATCCGTTACCCGCCATTGATACGGCTGCTGTGGCGACCAGACCTGCGCATTGAAAATTTGGGTGTCCGGATCCTGGACGACACGCCTTGCATAGGAAGGAATCCGGTCGCCGCTTTTTCCGTGCCAGTGCACGCGGAGCCTGTAAAGGTCCCCGTGGGAAAGTACTTCGGGATCCAGCCGTATTTCCCACTCCCCGGATGCCAGATCCTTTTGAAGTGCGTACGCCGGATCTTCCTCCCACCCAGTAAAATCGCCGACAATAAAAACCGCATCGGCATTGGGCGCCCATTCCCGGAAAACCCATTTTTCCTTTTCAAAATGAAGGCCATAATACCGGTATCCCAAGGCAAAATCGGAAAGGGGCATCTCGTTTCCGGTCAGGCGCTCTTCGGTGCTTCGGAGCCGTTCCAGACGCTCCCGGTGCATGCCTCCGTATGGCTTGAGATAGGCATCCGTCTCCAGCAGGCGGTGCATGATTGCATCAATATCTGTATTGCTCTCGTCCGGCATTGTCCTTCCTCCCCGACAGCTGTCTTCTGATCGATTTTTTCCGCGCCCTGCTTTGTGCCCTGTACCTTTCGCCCATTGTTTTTTTATTCTCCACCAGGCACCCACAGCAAACGCTATAAATTTGAAATCAGCGGTCTTTGCAGCATTTTTTCATAAAGCTCGATATACCGCCGGGCCGTCACCTCGTGTGTAAACGACGCCGCGCTTTCGCGCATCACCCTCCCTACCTGAGGGATCTTTTCCTCCGGCGCAAGATTGTAAAAGGCAATGGCCTGATCCACGGCCCAGAAAAGGCCGTTTGCATCGAACACCTCAAAAAGAAAACCGTTGCCGGTGTTTCGACCAACATCCATATGCGCCACCGTATCATGGATCCCCCCTGTATCATGGGCCACGGGCAGCGCCCCGTAGCGGGGGGCGATCATCTGGGTAAGGCCGCAAGGCTCGAAAGAAGACGGCATAAGAATAAAATCTGCCGCCGCGTAGGCCTTGCGCGAAAGGGCTTCGTTGAAATCATGAACCGCAATGCGTTTTTCAAGACCATGATAATCCCTGATGGAATCAAAATGCTGTTTAAATACGCCGCCGGAAACGAAAACGACCTGCAGGCGCTGCGCCCAGTACCTGGACACGACGTGATACAGGATATCGGCAAGGAGTTGACAACCCTTTTGAATGGGATCGAGCCGCGACGGCCAGAAAAATACCGGGGCGTCTTTGTCCTCGATCAAGCCGAGATGCTTCTGAAGCAGCCGTTTGTTTTCCCGCTTCTTTTCATAATGGTCTTCAGGGGTATAATTGACGTATATATCCGGGTCTGTACCCGGATCGTAAGACGGATCGGGCGCGTTCAATATGCCTTCTGCCACACCGGCTTCGACCTTGCTGACGAGCTCCCGGCGAAGCGGCGGCGATATGAACGCATGCTTCCCGCTGACAATTTCATCCAGAAACGTCGGGCTGACCGTATTGACAAAATGGGCCCCGAAAACCCCGCTCACAAGGAAATCCACGAGGTTTCCCTCGCGGGTTTCTTCATATGTGCCGGCCATGTTTTCGTAAAACAGGTTCTGCCAGAATCCGGCCGCATCGATGCCGCGGTCCTCGATTATCGAGAGAGGGGCTTTGACCGTGTGAATATTATGGATGGTGAACAGACAAGGGATATGTATCCTTCTGGAATATCCTGGTATCAGGCCGGTCATCCAGTCGTTGCAGTGAATCAGATCGGGTTTTACCCGCCCCAGGACGTTGTTGATAATCTCCCGTTGAAACGCCAGGGAGATTTTGAGGTTCTCCGCCGGGACGTTGGAATAGACGGAGTGAACATAATAAAAAGCGCGGTCCTCGGCAAGATGCAGCCTTTCCTCGGGAAGATATTTCCGGTAGGTTGCCAGCTCTTTTTCGTATATCTGTCCCAGCGGACCGATATTGCTGTTAAAAATACCTCTGTAATCCGGTAGTACCACGTGAACGTCCGCTCCCAGCGAAAACAGCTTGCTGATCAGCGACGCGGACACATCCGCCAATCCCCCGGCTTTTGCGGAAAAATAATTGGCGATGTTACCCATCCCCTGGGGCAGGTAGGTCACCTCGGGCGTCACGATCAACACCCGCGGATTTTTCGTTCGCTGCGTCACCATGGCTTCCCCTGAAACGCCTTTATCTCTTTGCTGTTTGTTTCTGACGCCCGGACACCGGTCAAATGCCCTATGCCCACGTCAGAAACTCCGGCGTATTTCTGAGATACTCATCCCCTTTCGGCATGACCCTGGCCGTAAAACCGAATCGCCCGGCATTTTTACAAACAATCCGGCATGAATAAAGATATTTGCCCTTCTCCCGGTTTTCAGCGACCGACATCCGGGCCACTTCGCTGTCGGTTATTTCCTCCACCGATTTTACCCGGCCGTAAAAAAGTTCCACTTCGACTTCATCCGGCGACAGGTCTCCCAGTTCCACCTCGGCTGTCACCGTAAAGGTGTCTCCCACCCGGAACGGCAGGTTGAGATCGCTTTCCGGCGGATGGACCCGGATATGGGGCCAGGCCTTTTCCAAGCGTTGCCGCTGGTGCAGAAGCTGCATCGCTTTTTCCGCATTGTTTTCGATCAGATTGTAATAATTCATGGTCGCGGGAATATAAAATTTCTGCTCATAGGTCTGCACCATGAGATTGGCGGTAAAATGGACAAGGGCCATTTTCATGGATTCCTTCATCATGGAAACCCAGCGCTCCGGGGTGTCGCTGGCTTTTTTCTCATAAAAGGAGGGTATCACATCATTCTCAAGAACATTATAGAGGGCCCGGCTTTCCACGGCATCCTGGTAGGACCAGTCTTCATACTGCTCCCCGTTGCCAATGCGCCATCCCCTGTCCTCGTTGTATCCTTCCACCCACCAGCCGTCCAGCACGCTTAAGTTCAAAACCCCGTTCACCGCGGCCTTGATTCCGGATGTGCCGCAGGCTTCATAGGGGCGCCGGGGCGTATTGAGCCATACATCAACGCCCTGTACGAGATGCCGACCGATATTAATATCATAATCTTCCAGGAAGATGATGCGCTGCCGGATATCCGCCCGCTTGGCAAACTGAATAACCTGTTTGATCAGTTCCTTCCCCTCGTTGTCCTTTGGATGGGCTTTCCCCGCAAAAACGAGTTGGATGGGATGCTTGGTGGATTTGAGCATTGCCTCGAGCCGCTCCCTGTCCATGAACAGCAGGTACGCCCGCTTGTACGTGGCAAAACGCCTGGCGAAACCAATGGTCAGCACTTCCGGATCAAGAACGTTTTCGGCCTGCTCCATAACGGCCTTGGGCGCGTTTCGCCGTCCATACTGTTTGACCATCAGGGACCGGCAGTTCCGGACGAGCCGGGAGCGGCTCATCTCCCTTGCCCGCCACAGTTCCTCGTCGTATATCTGGTCGATCCGGCCTGCCATATCTTCGTCAATATGAATGCTGCGGTACCATCCCGGGCCGAGGTATCGCTCAAAGAGCAGATAGTTTTCAATGGAAATCCAGGACGAAATATGAATGCCGTTGGTTATATGGGAAATGGGGACTTCCCCGACCGGACGCGTGGGCCATGCATGCGCCCACATGCTCCGTGCGACCTCGCCGTGAAGTTTGCTGACGCCATTGCAGTACTGGGCAAACATGAGCCCCAGGATGGCCATGGAAAACTTGCCATTCGGATTGTACCGTTTTTCCATCTGCCCCATGGCGACAATCGACTCGACATCCGTGCCCAGACGTGCAGCAAAGGGTTCCAGATACGGTCTTACCTGTTCCACGGTAAATTCATCGTGGCCGGCGGCAACCGGCGTGTGCGTGGTAAACACCGTGCTGCGGGGGAGAACTTCCAGAGCGGTTTGCAGATCCACGCCGAACTTTTCCATTATCTGGGCCGTTCGTTCAATGCAGGCAAAGGTGCAGTGCCCTTCATTGAGGTGGATTACCGAGGGTGTCTGGTTCATCGCTTTCAGCACACGCATCCCCCCGACGCCCAGAAGGATCTCCTGAGCCAGCCTCGTTTCCGACTCCCCGGGATATAAGCGTGCGGTCAACTCCCTTTTCTCGGGTGCATTTTCCGGGATGTTGGTGTCAAGCAGGTAAAGAGGAACGCGCCCCACCATAATCACCCACACCTGGGCCGTAATTTCGCCATGCGGGCCGCTCACGGAAATGCGCATCTCTTTTCCGGCCGCATCTTTGGCCCGCATTACGGGAAGATGATAAATATCGGTTTCCGGGTATCCCTCCTGCTGCCATCCTTCATGGTCCAGGTACTGGTGAAAGTACCCCTTCCGGTAGAGAAGCCCCAGCGCCACCATAGGAATGCCTACGTCCGAGGAGGCTTTCAGGTGATCCCCCGAGAGCACCCCCAGTCCTCCGGAGACGAGCGGCAGACTTTCATGGATGCCGAATTCCATTGAAAAATAGGCCACGGCTCCCTTTTCGCGGTAAAAAGTATCCGCGTAATCGATCGGAGTCTGGGTTTCCTCTTCAAATTGCCGCTGCACCCGGTCGATATGCGCAAGGAATCCTTCATCCTGGGAGAGCGCTTCCATCCGCTCCTGTGAAATCAATGTGGAAAAAACAATCGGATTTCGTCCGGAGCGCTCCCACATGCGGGGGTCGACCCGCCTGAAGAGTTCAATGGCATCAAGACGGTAGCACCACCACATATTGCGGGTCAACTTCTCCAGAAACGATAAGCGTTCCGGTACTTTGGGAAAAACCTGGTATGTTTTAATTTTGCTCATGGGCTCTCTCTTGGCTTTTTGTTTTAGATGGTTATACCTAACTGTAATTCATTTCCCGAGGCATCGCCAATGGAATCTGATGAAAAAAAGGGAAAAAGCCTCCTTTTCCAAACCGCCCATATCGCTGCAGCCGAGGGCTTCCTTTCTATTGCAGCATGGACAGCACCCTGTATAATTCGCTTGCACT
>JAWOAV010000127.1:0-2560 GCA_046498365.1 Desulfosalsimonadaceae bacterium | reverse complement strand
GATGAGTTTGCATTACGGTTTTTCGGTGGCGATGGCAAAGGGGAGACACCCGTTACCATCCCGAACACGGCAGTTAAGCCCTTTAGCGCCGATGGTACTGCCGGGGCGACCCGGTGGGAGAGTAGGTCGCCGCCGAAATTAATTTGCAAAAGCCCCGGCCTCTTTTTATGACGCCGGGGCTTTTTTTGTTGGTTTTCTATATCGGCGTGACAATCCAGTCTCTTTCAGTGGCGCAACACGATATCCGGGCGTGGGCATGGACAATCAATTGCAGCGGAAACTAACCGATTACCTGGCCGGGTTTGCCACGGAAAACCGCCTGGCGCGTTTTGAGCAGGTGCTTTCCCAGCGGACCCGGTATCTTACCGTGGCACTTGAAAATATATTTCAGCCGCACAATGCGAGCGCGGTGCTGCGCACCATGGAATGTTTCGGCATCCAGGACGTCCACATCATTGAAAAGGAATATGAATACAGGGTGAATCCTGAAATCGCCCTGGGGGCGTTTCAGTGGCTCTCCCTGATACGCTACAACGGTTCTTCCGATAACACGGTGGCTGCCGTTGAAGCGCTCAGAGAAAAAGGCTACAGAATCATTGCGGCCACGCCCCGCCCGGATGCTCTCAACATCGATCAATTTGATCTTGCCAAAGGTCCGGCAGCCATTTTTTTCGGTACGGAGCTTGCGGGTTTGTCGGATCAGGTTTTGGACCGGGCGGATGAAAGCATTCGAATTCCCATTTGCGGGTTTACCGAAAGCTTCAACGTATCGGTATCCGCAGCCCTCATCATCCATCAGCTTGCAGGCAAGCTCAGAAAAAGCGAAGATATCTGCTGGCAGTTGGCGGAAACGGAAAAAGAAGTGCTGCGCTTCGAGTGGCTGAAGCAGTCCGTGAGGCACGCCGAGCGCATCATACAACGGTTTTTACATCAATCGGGCGGCCGGCCGGAAAACCTTACGCCCGGTTCATAATGGCCGCAAGGTACCCCGCACCGAATCCGTTGTCGATGTTGACCACGGAGACATTTGAACTGCAGCTGTTTAACATGGCGAACAGCGCGGTCATTCCCCCGAGGTTGACCCCGTACCCCACGCTGGTGGGGACGCCGATTACCGGACGGTTGACCAGGCCGGCTACCACGCTGGGAAGCGCCCCTTCCATGCCGGCAACCACTACCAGTATCCGAGCGCTCTCAATGGCGTTTTTATGGGCAAACAGCCGGTGAATGCCGGCAACGCCGACATCGTAGACGGCCTCGACACGGCTGCCCATGTAATGGGCGGTCAGATAGGCTTCCCGGGCAACGGGAATATCGGAGGTGCCCGCGGAAATGACCAGAACGGTGCCCATTCCGGTAACGGGGGTCTCTTTTTTTGCCAGGGCCAGCATCCGTGCATCCTCATGGTATGCGGCCCAGCTATATTTTTCCATCAGGGGGGCGGCTTTGTTCCGGTCAATCCGGGTGACAAGGACAGTATCCTCCTGGACGACCATTTTTTCGATAATTCCGTCGATCTGCTGGCTGGTTTTCCCCTCCCCGTAGATCACTTCGGGAAAACCTTTTCTCAGGGAACGATGATGATCGATATGGGCATAGCCGATATCTTCCACCGCAATGTCCTTGATGCGCTCACAGGCGTCCTGCACCCGCATTGATCCGCTCGCAACGGACATCAGCAGTTTTTCAAGGGTGTCACGGTTCATGGGATTCGGCATCTTTCATCCGGCAGCCGTTGGCAATGTCATGGCAGTTCCCCCAGATCCTCCTCGATGATTTCCGGCAGGCCATTATTCTTCTGCAAGGTCAGGTTTCTGAGGGTCTTCATCATTGCTTCCAAAGCGGCCATGTCATTTTCCATGGAAACCAGTTTCTGATCTATGCGATTGTTGGTTGTTTCAATCTGCCGGTTGAACTCCTGCTTCGCTTCCGTAATCTCCTTCCCTATCACATCACGTATCTCGCGGGTGATTTCATCCGGGCTGAAGTTTTCGATTTTTGCTCTGAAATCGTTCAGGTCGTCCTCGATGGCCTCCACCGCCGATGCAATTTCTTCGGTTGTCTCCGCAGCAGCGGCAAGTGCGTCCACCCGCTTTTCAAGGGTCTCCATTTCCTCCGCGGTATTCGCTTCGATCGTGTGGATTTGGCGGCCAAGTTCTTCCATGCGGGGTTCCAATGCGGAAATATCCTTTGAAAAAGCCTCCTGTTGGGTATCGATGGTGTTTTTGAGGCCCTGGATGCCGGTAGCGTTTTCTTTCGCTTGTTTTGCCGCTTGTTCGAGCTGCAGCTGCATTTCCGCATGCTGCGCTGCAAACTGGGTGGAAAAGACACCCATGCGTTCATCAATCTCTTTCAGCAGGCCGGCCATTTCTTGGGTGCCGGCGGTTTCAATATGATTGAGGCGTTCGCTGATATGATTGAGGCGTTCGTTGATGCCTTCATAAACCACATACATTCCCCACCCGACTGCGCCTGCCGCGCAGAAAATGAGAAGTACGGTGAAAAAAGCCCGAAGCTTTCCGGTGCGACGCGGTTTTTCCGCTTCCGGAGAGGCCCCGCC
>JAWOAV010000049.1:0-7015 GCA_046498365.1 Desulfosalsimonadaceae bacterium | reverse complement strand
AGGAGGACGATTATGTGGGAATATACGGACAAGGTGCGGGATCATTTTCTGAATCCCCGGAACGTGGGGGAGCTCGAAAACCCGGACGGTGTCGGGGAGGTCGGTTCCATGGCCTGCGGGGACGCATTGAAGTTGATGCTCAAGGTGGACGAGGGGGGGCGGATCGCGGACGTCAAGTTCCAGACGTTCGGGTGCGCCAGTGCCATTGCATCCTCGTCGGCCCTGACCGAGATGATCATGGGCAAAACCGTGGAGGAGGAGGAAAAAATCACCAACGGCGATATCGCCGCCTACCTGGGGGGGCTTCCCAAGGAAAAGATGCACTGCTCGGTAATGGGAAAGGACGCCCTGAAAAAAGCGATCCTCCATTACCGGGGGCTGGAAGCCCCGGAAATCGAGGGGAACATCGTATGCGAGTGCTTCGGGGTGACGGACAAGGCGATTGAGGAATCGGTCCGGGAAAACAAGCTCAAGTACGTGGATGAGGTCACCAATTACATCAAGGCGGGCGGCGGCTGTGGACAGTGCCACGATGCGATCCAGGAGATTGTCGACCGGGTGCACCAAAAAACCGAGACCCCGGCCGAGCCGAAAAAAAAGCTGACCAATATCGAGAAGATCAAGATGATCGAGGAGACCCTGGAGCGGGAAATCAAGCCGGCCCTGGAAAAGGACGGCGGCAGCATCGAGCTGGTGGATGTGGACGGCAATGCCGTTTACGTGAAACTCATCGGAACATGTGCCACCTGCGCGGCTTCCGAACTGACCCTCAAGAATTACGTGGAAAACAAATTGCGGGAACTCGTGGCGCCGGAGCTGGTGGTCGAGGAGGTGAAGAAATGAAGGTCATCTACCTGGACAACAATGCAACCACCCGGGTGGCCCCTGCAGTGGTGGAGGAAATGACGCCGTATTTCTCCGAGTACTACGGCAATCCTTCGAGCATGCACACCTTCGGAGGGATGCTCGGGAAGAAAATCGTCGAGGCCCGTGAAAAAGTCGCCGATCTGATCAATGCGGACCCGGATGAAATCATATTCACCAGCTGCGGGACCGAAAGCGACAGCACGGCGATCTATGCAGCGCTTCAGTCCCATCCCAAAAAACGGCATATCATTACCACGCGGGTGGAGCACCCGGCCGTCAAAAATCTGTGCGAGCATCTCGCCAAGACCGGGTACCGGGTCAGTTGGGTGCCGGTGGATCGCGAGGGGCACCTGGACATCGACTACCTCTATGATCACATGGCCGATGATACCGCCATCGTCAGCGTCATGTGGGCCAACAATGAAACCGGCGTTATTTTTCCCGTGGAACAGGTCGCCCATGCGGCCGCTGAAAGGGGGATCGTGTTTCATACGGATGCGGTCCAGGCCGGGGGGAAGGTGCCGGTGGATGTCCGCAAATCGGGCGTCAGCATGCTTTCTCTTTCCGGTCACAAGTTTCACGGGCCCAAGGGCGTGGGAGTGCTCTACGTGAAAAAGGGGACCAAGTTCGCGCCGTTTTTGATCGGCGGGCACCAGGAGAAGGGACGGCGCGGGGGGACCGAAAATGTCGCCGCCATCATCGGGCTCGGCAAGGCTGCCGAGATGGCCAAAAAGGAGCTTGACAGCGAGATGGACCGGGTCCGGTCGCTGCGCGACCGGTTGGAAGCCCATATCCTTGAAAATATTCCCAATACCCTGTTGAACGGCAGCAGGGAAAACCGGCTGCCCAATACCCTGAGCGTGAGCTTTGAGTATGTCGAGGGGGAGTCGATACTGCTGATGCTTGACCAAATGGGGATATGCGCCTCATCGGGTTCCGCATGCACGTCCGGCACGCTCGAACCGTCGCACGTCCTGCGCGCCCTGGGTGTTCCTTTCACCGCCGCCCACGGATCGATCCGGTTTTCCCTGAGCACGTACACGACCCGCGAAGAAATCGACGATGTTTGCGAACAGATGCCGCCCTTGATCGAAAGGCTTCGGACCATGTCGCCGTTCTGGAAAAAAGAGGCGAGCTGCAGCATCCAGTAATCCCATAGGGGCAGCCGGCGGCTGCCGGAAAGGGGCGTATTTTGGGCAACGTTGATGAACATACGGATCATGTAAGCTGCAAGGAGGAGGCGGCGAGCTATTCGGATTACCGGCGGCGCCTTGCGGATGCAATCCACGGCATCATTGCATCCGCCGAGGGGGAGGAGCATTACTCCCATGTCGACTACGAGCCGATTCCGTCCGAGGAAGCCGTCATCGATATCCTGGAAAAACTGAGGGACATTCTTTTTCCGGGTTATTTCAACCGGGAAAAACTGGACCCGGTCAACCTGAAGTACCGTATCGGGGAGCTGACATCGACGGTTTTCGATCTGCTTGCCGAGCAGATCACCCGGGCCGTTCGCTATGAGTGTTTCAAATACGACCTGCCATGTTCCGACTGCACCCGGCGGGGATACGAAACCGCCCTGGCCTTTCTGGCGGGCATGCCGGCGATGCGGCGTTCCCTTGCCATGGATATCGAGGCGGCCTATCACGGGGATCCCGCGGCAAAGAGCTGCGACGAGATCATTTTCAGCTACCCGGGCATGTATGCCATCACCGTGTACCGGATCGCCCACAAGCTCTTTGAACTGGGCATTCCCCTTATCCCCCGGATCATGACGGAGCATTCCCATCGACTGACCGGGATCGATATCCATCCCGGCGCCCATATCGGCGAAAGCTTCGTGATCGATCACGGCACAGGGGTGGTGATCGGTGAAACCGCTGTAATCGGCAACAACGTCCGGATTTACCAGGGCGTGACCATCGGGGCCCTGTCCGTGCCGGAGGACAAGTGCGAAGACATGCGGGGGGTGAAACGCCATCCCACCATAGAAGATCACGTGGTGATCTATTCGGGGGCAACGATCCTTGGTGGAAAAACCGTTATCGGGGCGGGTTCCGTCATCGGCGGCAACGTCTGGCTGACCGAGTCGGTTCCCCCGAAAACAACGGTTCTTATTGAAAAACCCAGGCTCATATACCGGCGAAACGGACAAAACGATTCTTGTCTGGAATCGGAGCGCACCAAGCCGGAATAAAACAACCGGAATCCAAAAAAGGACACCATCGCCATGAACGTTTACAGCAGCATCGCCGGCATCCTCGGCAACACGCCCATGGTCCGCCTCAATCGCGTTGCAGACGAGCTGAAAGCGGATATTTATGCAAAACTTGAATTTTTCAATCCCCTGGGGAGCGTCAAGGACCGAATTGGGCTGGGCATGATCGAAGCGGCCGAAAAGGAAGGGCGGATCGGGCCGAAAACGATCATCATTGAGCCGACCAGCGGAAATACGGGGATTGCTCTTGCCTACATCTGTGCGGTCCGCAGATACCGGCTCATACTGACCATGCCCGAGACCATGAGCACGGAGCGCAAAAAGCTTTTGGCGCACCTGGGGGCCGAATTGGTTCTTACTCCCGGGGAAAAGGGGATGAGCGGCGCCATTGCAAGGGCCAGGGAGATTTTGGCGGAAAATCCGGATTGTTTCATGCCCGACCAGTTTTCCAACCCCGCGAACCCGGAAACGCACCGGCAGACAACGGCGGAGGAAATATGGCGCGATACGGACGGGAAAGTGGATATTTTTGTTGCCGGTGTTGGTACCGGGGGGACCATCACGGGCGTCTCCCAGGTGATCCGGGAGCGAAAACCCTCTTTTCGGGCTGTGGCGGTTGAGCCGGCCGATTCGCCGGTGCTCTCCGGCGGCGGGCCCGGCCCGCACAAGATCCAGGGGATTGGCGCCGGTTTCGTGCCGGACGTGCTGGACCGCTCCATAATCGATGAGGTTGTGACCGTTTCCAATGATGATGCGTTCCGGACCGCACGCCTCCTTGCTTCCTCCGAGGGGCTGCTCTGCGGGATTTCCTCCGGGGCTGCGGTCCATGCCGCCCTGACGGTGGCCTCCCGGCCGGAATCAGAGGGGAAATGCATTGTAACGATCCTGCCGAGCACGGGGGAGCGATATATCAGTACCCCGCTTTTTGAGGAATAAGTGTGCATCCCGACGTGGGCATTGATGTCGGAGTCGGTATCGGTATCGGGGTCGATTTTCGACCCCGACCCCGATACCGACTCCGCCCCCGAAAGATGGCACCTGCAAGGGGGGCCCTGCGGGTTCAATTATGATATTGTTAGGAGATAAGCCATATGGAAAACAAGCGGCAATTTGAAACCCTCTGCCTCCATGCCGGGCAGACCCCGGATGCGGAAACCGGGTCGCGGGCAGTGCCGATTCACCGGACATCATCCTATGTTTTCAAAAATGCCCGGCATGCGGCGGACCTGTTTTCGCTCAAAATGCCGGGAAATATTTACACCCGCATGATGAACCCCACCAGCGATGTGTTTGAAAAGCGCATGGCGGCGCTGGAAGGGGGAATGGCCGCCCTTGCCCTGGCATCGGGCACCTCCGCTGTTTTCTACGCCATCATTAATATCTGCAAAGCCGGGGATCACGTGGTGTCGGCGAAAAATCTCTACGGCGGCACTTACACCATGTTCAACGACATCCTGCCCCAGTTCGGCATTGCTGTCACATTTGTGGACCCCCGCGATCCGGTAAATTTTGAAGCGGCGGTCACGGAGAAAACCCGCGCCGTTTTTGCTGAAACCATCGGCAATCCAACGCTGGAGGTTACGGATCTTGCCGCGGTTTCCGATATTGCCCGAAAACACCGCCTGCCATTTATCGTGGATGCCACGTTTACAACGCCGTACCTGGTCCGCGCCATTGATCACGGCGCCGATATCGTGGTCAATTCGGCGACCAAGTGGATCGGGGGCCACGGCACCGGGATCGGCGGCGTGGTGGTGGATGCCGGCACCTTCGACTGGACCGATCCAAAGTTTGATCTCTACAACACGCCGGATCCGAGCAATTTCAACCTCCGTTTCGCCCGTGACCTAGGGGAGATGAATCCGGTCGCCTTTGCCGTGCGGATGCGCCTGGTGCCGCTCAGGAACCTCGGCGCCTGCATTTCCCCGGACAATGCGTGGCTGTTTCTCCAGGGGTTGGAAACCCTTCCCCTGAGAATGGAGCGGCACAGCGAAAACGCCATGAAGGTTGCCGGCTACCTGAGGAAACATCCGGAAGTTCAATGGGTCCGCTACCCGGGGCTGCCGGACGACCCGGCGTACCCGGTGGCCTCCCGGTACATGAAAAGAGGATTCGGCGCCATGGTGGTCTTTGGCATCAAGGGGGGGAGCGATGCCGGACGGCGGTTTCTCGACCATCTTGCGCTGTTTTCGATACTGGCCAATGTGGGGGATGCCAAAAGCCTGGCGCTTCACCCCGCGAGCACGACCCACTCCCAGCTTTCGGAAAAGCAGCAGGTCGCGGCAGGAATAGCGCCCGATATGATTCGGCTGTCCATCGGGCTTGAGCATATCGACGACATCCTGGCCGATATTTCCCAGGCGCTAAAGAAAGCATAGCACAGAGAAGCTGCCTGCCGGGCCCGGGGAAAACGGCCAAAGACGGGCAGCATAAACCCGCGGATTATTGGTATGGACTTTGACACCCTGATCATCAACGGGACCATCATCACCGTCAACGCCGATTTTGAGATCATTGAAAACGGCGCGGTGGGCATTTCCGGCTCCAGGATCGAATACGTGGGGGCAGCATCGGATCTTCCCGGCGGATCGGCAGCAGCCGCGAAGATAATCGATGCGGACGGCGGCCTGGTCATGCCCGGCTTGGTCAATATCCATACGCACCTGCCCATGTCCCTTTTCCGGGGGCTTGCCGATGATCTCGTCCTGGAGCAATGGCTCAACAACCATATTTTTCCAGCCGAGCAGCAGCACCTGTCACCGGATACGGTAAGATGGGGTGCGCTTCTGTCCTGCGCAGAGATGCTTCTTTCCGGGACCACCACCTGCTGCGACGGTTATTTTTACGAGTCTGCGGTTGCTGACGCCGTGAAAATGGCCGGGATGCGGGGAGTGCTGGGGCAGGGGGTGATCGATTTCCCGGCGCCGGGCGTGCCCGACCCCGAAGAAAATATCGGACATGCGGCCGCGTTTACAAGAAAGTGGAAGGATCGCTCCCCTTTGATTATGCCTTCTGTTTTCTGCCATTCGCCGTACACCTGCGGCAAAGAAACGCTGATATCGGCGAAGCGGGCGGCAAAACAGGAAAACGTCCTTTTCCAGGTGCACGTTGCAGAGACCCGGAAAGAGCCCGATCTTGCGGGGCTGGAGCCGGGCATGTCCCCCGTGAAATACCTGGACAGCCTGGGCGTACTGGATGAACAAACGCTCGTTGTCCATGCGGTCTGGGTGGATTCCGACGATATCGCCATCCTGGCAAAGCAAAAGGCAAAAATCGCTCATGCACCGGAAAGCAACATGAAGCTTGCTTCCGGCATTGCGCCGGTACCCGCAATGCTGGATGGCGGGCTGGTGGTGGGGTTGGGCACCGACGGATGCGCCAGCAACAACAATCTGGACATGTTCTCCGAAATGGGCACGGCCGCCAGGCTGCACAAGGCCGCCCTCGGGGATCCGACGGTCATGGGCGCAAAAACCGTGATCCGCATGGCCACAATCGATGGGGCCAGGGCCATAGGTCTTGAAAACCGTATCGGGTCTGTTGAACCGGGCAAAGCAGCGGACCTGATCGTTGTCAATACGCGCAAACCGCACTTGTTCCCGCTGTATCATCCCCAGTCGCATATCGTTTATGCCGCCAGGGGCGCAGATGTCGTGCACGTGCTGGTCGACGGAAAACGGCTGGTTGAAAACGGCCGGCTTTTGCATCTGGATGTGGATGACATCATGGCAGCGGTGAATGCTGTAGCGCGGGAAATACGAATTACCGACCGGGGGGATTACCGGGTGTAAAACAGGAGACAGGTCAATGACATCGGCTGATCCGGTGTGGTCTGCGCCGGGAGATATCGCCGGGCGCGGGATGGCGCCCGGCTGCGTGGATATATGGCGCGCCCGGACGGATCTGGCGGCGGACCGGATTTCCGTTCTG